>JACFNL010000079.1 GCA_019454875.1 Candidatus Cloacimonadota bacterium
CATCTCCATCCGGTGTTAAAGCCACATTAGTAAAAATTGTATTGGCTTTTAAAGACTCCATAGCATTGGGATTTGTTTCATAGTTTGTCCCAGGAGCTACTCCAAAATAGCCGGCTTCGGGATTGATTGCCCGTAGTTGCCCATTTTCATCGGCTTTTAACCAGGCAATATCGTCCCCCACGGTTGTGACTTCCCAACCCTGCATGCCCTTAGGTGGAATCATCATGGCAAAATTAGTTTTGCCACAGGCCGAAGGAAAGGCACCTGCCACATAGGTTTTACGGCCTTTAGGGTCTCTGACACCAAGAATGAGCATATGCTCTGCCAGCCAGCCCTGATCCCTTGCCATTGTAGAAGCAATCCTTAAAGCAAAACATTTTTTACCCAGTAAGGCATTGCCACCGTAACCTGATCCGTAGGATACAATCAGATTTTCCTCAGGAAAATGACAGATATATTTAGTGGTTGGATTGCATGGCCAGGGGACATCTTTTTGGCCCGGCTGCAGTGGTGATCCGACTGTATGCATAGCCTTAACATAGGTACCATTACCCAAAGCCTCACAAACGGGTTTTCCGATCCTGGTCATGATACGCATATTAACAACAACATAGGCACTGTCTGTGATTTCCACACCTATATGTGAAATTGGAGAGCCAATTGGACCCATACTGAAGGGAATCACATACATGGTGCGGCCCTTCATACAACCCTGCATCAACTCTTTAAGGGTTGCCTTCATCTGTCTGGGCTCGATCCAGTTATTAGTGGGGCCTGCTTCTTCCTTGCGCAGGCTGTTGATATAGGTGCGGTCCTCGACACGGGCTACATCGGACGGATCAGAAAACGCCAGAAAACTTCCGGGTCGCAATTTGGGATTCAAACGGCGAAATGTTCCAGCCTGAACCAGTTCCTCACATAATCTGTCATATTCTTCCTGGCTGCCATCACACCAGTGAATTGAAGACGGTTGCATCAGCTCCGCCGACTCTTTGACCCAACGGATTAACTCCTCATTACGGACAAATGAAGGTATATTCATATCTAGGCTCCTTTCTCTAGTTGCCATCTCAGGTAGCCTAAGGATTATGCTATTTCATAGCAGGAATTTCAAGTAAACGATACAGAAGCCGAGGTGCAACATTCACCCCGGCTTCTTAAAAAAGTAGCGGTTTCAGCTATTAATCAGACTTTCGATCGCTGCCAATCTGTCGGAAAAACACCTTCTGATCAATGACTTCCACAGGAATATGCAAAACAGATGAATTGCCTGAAAAACCTGGGCTGTCAAATACTTCTACCTTGATGACATCATAATACTGCGCCTTAGGATAGAGGTGAAAGGCTGAGGCAAATTTCATCTGCTGGTATACCCGCCCAGCCGAACTGACAGTGGCTGGAAATTTATACTGCTCCTCCATGGACTGATACCCTTCTGGATGTGGGCTGTATAGGCCTGTATGGCCCCCAGAAATACGAATAGACATCTCATCCAGACTACGGTTATCTCCAGCAACTACCCGAATTTCAAACCGTACATCCTCAGGAATACGATACACCTGATTGATATGAGTGTTTTGGCCCGCACCCAGTAACTGATGGACCCGAAGATCTCCTCTTCTTGTCTCATTCAGTACAGGGTTGGCACTGGCAGGAATAGAAGCTGAGGCAAAAATAAATGCTTCTGGGTTATCCATGGTGCCGCGAGGATCCTGGGTTCTAAAGAACAGAATCCGGTCTGAATGTGGTTCCTTATCCACTTCAAACCCCTGTGAATCCATTACAGTGTATTCAACCTGGGTTCTGAATTTGGCCTCAGAAATTATCACCCTGAAATTTGGTGGGGCATTGTCCGTTACAGTCATTGCCGACACTTTGGTTCCATGACGCATGGTTTCGGAATCCATAAAATTAGCTACCCGGGCAGCAAGTGTTGCTCCACCGGTTTCATCTCCATTTTCGACACCTTTTCTAAGCTCAAAAGCCTGAAAGTTCCAATCTGGCCATCCGCCAATTTTATCTACAACCGCATTGACAGCCGGAACTCCATAAGCAAGTTTTACATCTGGTACTTCCGGGGTGTAGCGAATATCGCGAACCTTGGCATAGATATCAAAGGTCTGGCTATCCGAAGGGTTCACAAAATATGGGGCAATAATGGTTTCCTTGGGAATTCTCCAGCGGGTGATTACCTTACAGGCATCCAGATTTGCTTTTTCAATGCGAATCGGATCTCCTTTGGCATCTTTTAGACAGCCAGGATCAAAGCGCTTGTAGGTACTGGCTGGAGTGAAACCATCCGGCTCAACAAAACGGATTAAATCGTAACTGGCCCCGGATGGACTATTGTAGACAGGAGTGAAATTATAAGGATCCTCAGGAATATTGGGAATAAAACTAAGCATTCTGTAGTCAGCACTCCGTGTAAGCCCAAGCTCCTTGTCACGCAGGTTATTCTGCTTCATGGCCGCAGTCAGAAGATCTGGGGCATAATACAGGGTATCCGCAGAGTTTAATCTTTGGTGCTGCCATTCCTTGGTATTGTGGTGAGCCACAGCATAAGGTGTTCCTACAGCTGTATTATCTGTGAGGGTTGTTCGCCTCACAAGATGAAAACCACTGCCACCAGCTGGATAATAGAAGTCTCCTGCTCCAATATCACCGGCTGCATAAGTGTAACCGGGCTGCAAAACAGTAAATGGCCGTCCTGCCAAAGCATCCGTTATGGCATACTGTGGCTGTTTAGCCATATCTGTGGTGCTTAAACTGTTGACCCCGTCCCATCCCACATGGGAAAGATTAAATCCATAGGCCCGGCGGTCGGCAAGTCCTGGACCTTTATACAATCCAACTCCAAAGTGGTTTCTGGTGTCTCCCCCAATCTCATAGGCAAAATGAACCAGAGCGGGGCTTTTGGTAACTGGAGCCTCACCAATTTGAGTGTGAGAACGGTACAGAGAAAAAGGGTTGTTGTCCTCTGCCTCAAGAATTATATCTTCGGCCACTCTGCCACCTGCTCTTGCAGCCAGAGTTGTTCCTGACACAGGCCGTAAAATGGGTCTGGTCTGATCAAGAACCACAATGTCCACAAAATCATCTTTTCCACCACCGGGAGGATCGTAGGCCAGATTGGCACCGCCAGTATGGCGGAATCCACCAGTATTGGCTTTTGCTCCCTGAGTAAAATTTCCGGCCAGTACCAGACCGACTTTTTGCATCTCAGGATCCACAAACCCGGTTGTATTGGCAACTGGCTTTTTCTTGGCAAATCGGGCCCATGTCTTAAGCGGATCTGATTTTCCAAATTTGATTTCAGCTATCTGGGACTTGTTATCATCAGGATTAGCTACACAACCTGGGTCCCCAGGACGGGCCGGACCAGGCTGTCCAGCTGGGGCAGGAGCAGCGGCACATTGCTTCTCCGATTCTGGTCCCCAGTAAACTGCATCAAAATAGGCAAACCTTTCGGTTCCGTCTGCTCCCTTAACTTTATCTCTGCCTTCCCAGTTCATAATCGGATAAAAGAGCTGAAACCCAATTTCAATCACTGCTGGAGCTGAAGGTACCTGAAAGGCCACCGGATGAACCTGATTGTAGATATTTTTAAAATCAGCTCCCATGGCATCCAGATCCTTTAAGGATGCATGCATTTCATTCACATCATTGCCATTCAAAAGGCCGCCCTCAGCCATCAGAGGAACACGAATCCTGACTTTACCCGAACCCAGATCCTTCATAAGTTGAAATGCATTCCAGGAGTCATTGCTTAAGTGATGGGGGGCCAGATTTCGTACCACATGCTGCCATTCAGGCTTAGCCGCATAGTTGGCCAGAAAGTGCAGGGCAAATACCTCCCCCAGATTTCCTGTTTTAATCACTTTTTTGTGTACAGTTCCATCGGGTTTTCTATAACGCATAAACCAGGCGTATTTGATTTCCCACCAGGTGTAAAAAAATTCGGGATGGCGAATACGGCAGTCCTCTGAGGCTTTGGGTACCAATGCACCAAATGCCTGAAAGTTGCGACAGGTGGCCAATGTCCCTTGATGGGCCTGACTGAACTGATCCACAGTCCAGTTTAAGCCAGAATTTGGAACAGCCAGATCAAAAAACCTGCCGGCAACCTGACTAAAACCAGCCGAAGTGGCGGGATCCCCGGAAGCATCGTTTCCTCGGCGGTTTCTGATTAGATCGGTAGGAACATCCTTCTCTTCTGCATCAAGGCGAGCCAGTCGGTTGATACCACCTGCTGGCAGGTGATTGGCCGGAAATGTCTGGGTTTTATCAATGTACGGGTAACCAGCGATACGACCACCGCCAGGATATACATAGTCCCATGCCCCCACACCAATGGTCTTGGTCTGTCGGCTGTCCTCACCCCCGCCAATGTTCACATATTCAACTTCCAAAGCCTGAAATAACTGGATTTCTGCTTCAGCTACAATAGGAGTGTGCTGCTTTTCATGAGTCACTACCAGGGGCTGGCCCAGGATTGAACCGGCCTTATAGTTGGCAGTGGGTAAAATCGGGGCACGCATCAAGGAATTATCTCCGTGGGGTTTATCCAGATGGGGATCCGTTGCTAAAAACATATCACCACTGTTTGGATAAAGGCCCGCCCTGGTCTGCTTGTCCGCATTCAAGTCATTATTAACAATCACCACATCCGTGATTTCATTACCTGGCTGTGGAATTTTTGCTCCCACATGCACGGTTTTAATGTACCAGGTCACTGTCGTCTCGGCCTCTACCGAAGTGGGAGAATCTAAAAAGGTTAAATCATCGGCATTAAATCGTAATCCCCCAAACATCAACCAGACTTCATATTCACCTGGATCGGGGAAAGTTACCTTAAATTCTTCAGGTCTTACCATGCCTCGATCCTCAATTTCCAGATCCTTCCAGCATGTGTCCTGCATTACACCCCGTACTGGATTCATACCCAGTTCAACATTAAGTGCATCCAGATATTTAACCTCTTTTAATTTTTTTACATTACTTTCACTGGCCTTGGCTGCTGCTCCTAAAAGTGGCGTACAAACCTTCACTTTAGAGACCTCACCGGGTAATGGAACAGTATAATCCCGATTGGAATGAGGGGGGGTCTTGGCAATCACTCTCCATCTCCAGCGCAAAGACTTCTTACCCTCACTGATCATTCCCTGACCGGGTTTTAAATCCCTCCAGATATAGGATGGAAGCAATCGACCCACTCTCCCATCCTCATCATAAAATCGTTTCATATCAAGAGGATTGGTCAAGCCCTCTTTAATGGCGTTGATACCTGTTTCATCATAGTTTGATGCCATCTGAACCAGATCGTATATGTTTAGCTCAGGATTAGGAACTAGTCCAAGCTGAGCAAACGGACCATTAAATTTGGGAGGATTCTCCATAAAAAAGGAGTATTCCTTATCCTCAACATAGACTTCTTTACTCTCATCAATAGCATTCACAATATCAAGCTCAGGATTTCCTCCAGTGGCCGGTGGATTGGCCACATTGATAACCGCCATTTCTATATTAAAATTCTGTAATGCGTCGGCTGCGGCTCCCCCAGTACAGGTAAATGGTACTGATACGGTACCCCCTGCATCACTGGTTCCAGGATACTGTAATATAGCCTGGCAGGTGCCCCCGGTATCTGCCAAGGGCAAAAGCCCGATTCGCACAGGCTTTGAGCCTGCCAGCGGGGCAATTTTTTCCAATACCAGTCCGGCAGACCTTTTCAGAGTGACTGTAAACTCACAAGGTCCTGCAGGTGTGGCACAAAGTGATCCGGTTAGTGGAAATGCTGGAGCGGCCTCAATCAGCTTTCCTTCCTTAAACAGAGCATCCAGGCGAGCCCGGGTTGCTGGCATAACCAGCCTGGCCATATCCTCAGGTGTCTCTAACCCACCCCTGCCATCAGTTCCCGCGCCTCCGTGCAGAATGTAGATAAAATTGTCTCCATCAGCCCCAATAGCCTGTAATGCTTCCACATTTTTTGCCACTACGGGATTGTTACCTGAACCAATGATCAGCTTGTTATTAGGATGCTGATGGTTTTTTTGTTCAAAGTGTAACTCAAGGTTTTTACCAGGTTTTTCTATGGCCCACCAGACCACCCCGCCTGTACCCCAGAAGGACTCACTTACATTAAAATGCGAAAACGGTAGATTGGAGATATAAACATAGTCCTTGGTTTCGTCCCCGCCCTTTACCCTTCTTGAGGTCTGTACAGCCTTGGCAAACTCTCCTGAAGCTCCCTGGGCTGCACCAAACTGGTAAACAATCACATTGGTATTATTGGCCCCACTATCCATCACTGTTTCTGTATACACCTTGGCAGGGGCAGGAGGAGTTCCACCATTCCATTCGAGGATGTCTGTCTGAGCATACTCAGTTCCATCATAAGCCAGCTGCACCACCGAGGTCACCACTTTGGTCCCCTGATTTCTTGAGGCTGTTTTTACCATGTAAGAACGCTGAAGCTGTGTTGATGCTCCCCCTGAAGAGAACTTGGCCCTGCCCTCGTTTACCACAATAGGGGCCTGGGCCACAGCCTGACCTCCCGAGCCACACATGTCATAACAGACATTGTAGCTAAATACCTTCTGAGAAAAGGAAAGAGATGTGTTCAAAGCATTTTTGGCTGGCTGAAAAACATCGGTTCCAGCGGCAGCATTGGCATCAAAATAATCAATCCCCTCTTTTAACTTAAACCGTGGGTCAGCTTTCCCTTGAGTTGCCAGTAAATTATTGTCTGGTTTGGTTAAAAATTTGTCCAGATACAAGGCTGTTACCGATTTTTCCACATCATAAATGTTTCGTCCTCCCCTATGGGCTGCATCGGTTACCCAGAAAGCATGAATGGGCGGGTAAAACAATTCTGTTGGGGCAGCGGCACTATCCTGAGAAAACACATAATCTGTGGCAATGGCATGATACCAGGAGCGCCCCCCGTGTTTATCCCCAGCTCCACCAAAATTGTTAAAACCCTGATCCCGTCCCTGAGGAATCATTTCTGTACCGGCGGGAAAAACCTTCTTTGGAGCCCCATAAACATAACCGTTACCCCCTGGGCCGTTTCTTAGACCTACTCTGGAAGTGCCATACAGATTAAACCAGCCATACTTTCCATTTGGTTCCACTACATAAACCCAACCTGGAGGGGAGGCGTTTCTGGTAATCATAGGTCCACCAAGGCCACCACCATTAAAACGGGCTGAAATAGAAACAGGCCCAGGCCAGCCAGTTTCTCCAGGATACAGTTTGTGAGTTCCTGCCTGAATTTCTTCAAGTAAACCAATGGGTTTTGTATCTCCTTCATCACGAAAGAGGCTGATATGTCCAAACTTGTCCACAGACAGACCGGAATAAATATTCACATTTTTTTTGATCTCGGGATGATCCACCAGGGCACGGGCATAATTATCCACGCGGGTGAATTTAAACAGACCAGTTCCAGCCAAAGCATTGCCCGTCTTGGAAGTAATCAGGACATAAACATCCCCGTTTCTATCAAGAATTCGCCTTTCAAACTCAGACACCTTTTTGGCGTGTAGAGATAAACAAGGTAAGAACAAACCTGCCATAAGTAAAATTTTTACTGGTGAAAATGACATACTATTCCTCCCTCAGAAGCCAGCTTATCGACTGACTGAGTTTTTCAATCTGGGTCTTTTCCAAACCATGTTTTTCCCATAAACGCTTAAGAAGCTCTTGTGTCAGGTCCTTCTGCAATCCATAACTTTCATCAGAAACAAACCCGCCCAAAAGGCTGGAGAACTGATCAAGCTGGCTTAAATAATCCAGTCTGACCTGGGCCACTTGCGCTGGCCTGATTTCACTATCACTGTGATCAAATGAAAACCTGCCATCCATTAGCGTTCTAAGGGGATTTAATTCAAGACCTGCCACGGGCAGATTTTCCACCTTAAACGGTATGGATGCCACCTTATGGGCACTGCGTTTTGCTTTTAGCACCATAAGAACCCCCTCCTGTTCACAGAGGGAACTCAATTCCTCTTCTATATCCTTCACTATCGAGTTAAGGCGCGAATCCCTCTCGGTACGGGGTAACCAGGCATCAGAAACCATCTGATCCTTCCAACTAAGATATTCCTGCTTTTTTGCTTCAAAACGGGCTTCCATTTCCCTGCGCTGAGCCCAGAACTTTTCCTCAATTGCGGCAATTTCTGCCTGAAGCCCATCAGGTTTGTCCTTGAGCTTTTCCGTAGCATCTTCCAATGCCATTAACTGCTCATACTTAAGACTTTCCCGCTCCTGAACAAGTGTTTGTTGTGCGCGCTCCAGTTCCTCCTGCTTTTCCCGATTCTGGTTCTGAAAGGCAATGTAGCTATCGTGCCTTTGTTTTTGCTGGATTCTGGGATCCCTTCTTGCGGTTCTTTGCAGAGGTCTGGCAAATGAATTAATCCCGAAATGATAATCCTGCATCATGGGATGAAACAGAAAAACCAAAACAGGCTCAATTGTTGCGGCCTGAAGCTTTTTGACCTGCCTTTCTTTGGGTGTATTTATGTCTGGTTTAACCTTGGTATCTCCTGCCACCTTCTGATTCATTCTTTCAAAAATCTGGCGATAGGTTTCCATTGACTCGGAAAATTGCAGTGGGGATAACAAGCAAAATAAAATTGGGTAAATCCACTTCACGGTTGAACCTCTGGTAATAGTGCTGTGTGTCTGTCGCCAAGCTTCATGCGGATCAGGCTTTCATACAGATACACCATGGTCTGGGGTAAATCGATTTCTGAGGGTACACTCTGCCATATTCTGGCGATAATGAGGGGGGTAAGATCCACGGCTCCCTTCAGTACAGGAGAAGGTAGCAGGCGATCGGATAAATGCAGTGCCTGGGAATGGTTATTATAAAAATAGTCATTAATTCCATATGGGTGAGCACCATTTTGATTCCAGACATGAATCGGCAAAGAAAATTCCAGAAAACTCTTGTGGTTTAAGCGATGCTCCTCTACTGGAGGCAAAGGTTCGGATCCCAAAATATTGGTCTTCATCACCAAAGGTAAATCCAGAACCCCTCCAATTTCATGGGCAATGTCCATAATTTCCGCCACAATCTCCCGAAAAACGGCCATGGTTTCTGCTTCATCCAAAAACCAGTTGCGAATCATGGACACTGCTTCACGACGGCGATTTACAAATCCGCGATCGTATTCCTCAACCACTTTGACCTGTTCGGAAAGCACCCGCTCGGGGGATGCTGTTGCCGCAATTTCCATAAGCTTTGGATCCAGGGACTTACGGCCTGTTCTCTGCTCAAAATCGAGTCTTTGCAAAGTGGTGTATAACTCATCAAACTTCAAGCGCATCTTTTGTTCCCACTCCGCAGGAGAAATTGGTTCATTCTGGGAAAACTGTCTGCGAAATCGGGACAAAGAAAAATGAAAATCCTTCATGGCTGGATGCAAAAGTACTGCTGCTCTAACCTCTACCAGGCCGATAGATGGTAAAGAACAATGAGATTTTGTCCCAAAGACCAAAAACCAAATGAATATCAGAATAAATTTATGCACAGAATCTCCATATTAAGAATTATAGATCAAAAGTCCAATGCGTCTAGTGTAGAGATGCATTCCTGGTAACCATTTTTCAGATTCTGCGTAGTATATTCCCGAAAGGACTCAATTATGTGGAAATTTTTGGCATTTTTTTTGGCAATCCCGGGTATTTATGCTGGCTCCATTGAGTTTGATGATATTGCTGGGGCCGGTAGCGCAGTTACCAATGCCGTTAGTTCCAAATTTCAGAAAGTCAAAGGCAAACTGATGAACAGCGGATCTGAAGAATACGGTCGCCGCACCACAAGTGGAGATTTGGTAGCCCGCCCTGGATTCAAGCTGATCCGAATGCCAGATATGCACGCTCAGGAGGAATACAATACCTGCGGCACACATAATATGGCCCGTTATCTTAAGCATATTGGCTATACGGTAAACTGGGATGCCTTTTTAGAAAGAGCCACAGATCGAAGTTTTTTCAAACCCTTTGCCACCACGGATGTTACTGGCACAATGCCACGGGCAGCCCGTTCATTTTTAAGGCAGTACAATCCCTATTTTCAGTTGAAAGAGGGTGGCACCATAATAGATATTGTAAAAAATCTGGTTAATAACAGGCCCGTTATGGTTCTGATTCGTTGCGGTTTTATGGCAGGCGGGGCAGCCCCTTCCATGCACTGGATTATGCTCGTCGGATATGATACTAAAAAGCGACTTTTGTATTTTTATGATACCGGCGGCAATGGAATCAAGCAGACGAGCTGGGATCAATTTCGTACAAACCACAATTTTGACAACAATTATGGAGCCCTTGACTTTGCCTTGAACCATCTGGCACAGGTCAAGGCTGGCTCCATGATTTATTGTGGGCCAGCCAACGCAGATCTGAACAATACCTGTAATGCCCGTGGCCTGAAGTAACTACCTGTACTGGCTCTGCCCCTGGTTTCGTTTGGGCCTGTAGTGCCTTCTTGGTGCCTGTTGCTCAGAGCCAATAGAGTTTTGATGGCGTTTTTGGGCCATCATGTTGTTTCTCTGACCTCTTCGCATCGGAGGCGGTGGCAAAACCTTTTCAGGTGCCTTGCCAGCTGCGACTATCATTGGCCTTTTGGTCAGTTTTTCTATGTCACGAAGGTAAGAATATTCCTCTGGCTCACAGAAAGAGTAGGCAATTCCTTCGGCCCCGGCACGAGCCGTTCGACCTATTCTATGTACATAACTTTCAGGTTCATTGGGAAGCTCAAAGTTAATGACATGGGAAATGTTTGCCACATCAATACCTCGGGCTGCAATATCTGTTGCCACTAGAACCCTGGCACGACCAGAGCGAAACATATCCATGGCCTTGGTTCTGGCATTTTGTGATTTGTTTCCATGAATGGCCTGAGCCTGAATACCTGCTTTTTCCAGATACTCACAAACCTTGTTCGCCCCGTGTTTAGTACGGGTAAACACAATGACTCGGGACAAAGCCTTGTCTTTTAACAGATCCAGAAGCAGGGGTCTTTTTTCTGAGCCTGCCACATGGTAGACATACTGCACAATTTTATCTACGGTGATAACTTCAGGAGTCACTTCCACCTTTTTGGGATTTCTAAGGATGGAATTGGCAATGTCAGCAATAGCTGCTGGCATTGTAGCTGAAAATAGAAGAGACTGTGGTTTTTCTCTAGGCAGGGACTCGATGATGCGGCGAACATCTTTTTCAAAACCCATGTCCAGCATACGATCCGCTTCATCAAGCACAAAATAACGGACCTGCTTTAAATGAATAGCCCCCTGTCCCATAAGATCCAGAAGTCTTCCTGGGGTTGCAATCAGTATATCTACTCCCCGATGAATGGCCCGCACCTGCGAATCCTGTCCCACACCACCAAAAATGACAGTATGTTTCAGATTCATTCCCAGGCTGTATATGGCTATGTTATCGCCAATCTGGGCAGCGAGTTCTCTTGTAGGAGCCAGAATCAGGGCCCGAATCTGTTTTTGTTTTCCCTTCTCCACCACCTGTTGATTTAGCTTCTGCAGGATTGGAAGAGCAAATGCGGCAGTCTTTCCGGTTCCGGTCTGGGCAATACCCAAAACATCGTGGCCCTGTAACAGAAGCGGTATTGTTTGCTCCTGAATAGGTGTAGGGGTTGTATAGTTGGCCTCACGAACGGATCGTAAAATAGTTTCTTCCAGGCCAAGGGAAGCAAATGGAGATAAATTCAAAAAAAAGTCCTTGTGAAAGCAGGCTAGCTGCTGAATTGATAAAAGTCGATGATTATGGCCCCTTACTCCTAATAAGTCAAGCATTTCCCTGACTAACTGGAAGCCGATTCATACTGCATCAATGCTTTATTCCATGTGAGTTCAATCATAAACCAGAAAAACCCAATCAGTACGATCATAAAAAGCAAAGAGTGGTAATCAAATGGTGAAAAAAGAAACTGCACGGGAGCATTTCCAATCAAAAGCACGGGAATCACAAAGGTGAAAAATCGTCGTGGCAGACCATAAAATACAAAGTCAGGCCAGCGCGATACCTGCTGAAGCTGCATGCGTAAAAAATTCACTCCAGTTCCTTCCACCAGCCAGAACATGCTTGCCGAAATAAAGATTTCAATACTGACAAGCAACAGAAGGGCCAAAAACAATAAAAGGGGCAAAAGCATAAACTGAATGGTACTCAAGCCAGCCAGGACCCCATAATGCCACAAAAGGAAAAATGTTACGCTGCACAAAAGCATACTTGCAGGACGGATATGGCGAAGAAAAATCAGAAAATACAGATTCACTGGTTTTATCAACAAAAAATCCAGATCTCCATTGCGGATGGAAGCTGATAAAACCCAGAAACTTTCGGAAACAAAGGTCATGTGCAATTGATCAACGGTGAGAAGAAAGGCCAGAAAAAACAGAAATTGATGACGATCCCAGGAACCAACCGCCGAAACATGCTGATAAATAAAATCCACCGTGGTCAGGGTGGTGGCATAAAACAAAAGATCCATCACTATCAAAAGCACAAAATGCAGGCGATAGGATGTTGCTTCCGCCAGGCATGTCGCAAAAAACTCACGGTATATCAGGGCATACTTTTTAAGGGTCAAAAACATTACATTCCTGCCCCGGTGTACATAGTCAGACCCTTTTTCCATATCAGACGGGCCAAGAGGGCCGCACAGACGATCCAGAACATCAAAATGCCCGTTCCGTACAACAGTGATTCTTCTCCTGTCAGCATCGCCCTTGCAGGAACCCAGGTCAGATAAGGAAATGGGGAATACATCAAAATGTTTCGCAAACCATCGGGAAAAAACTCAAGTGGAAGGATACTGCCGGACAGAAACTGGGCAACAATTTGAAACAATACCCGCATTACCCAGGTCTGCTCCAGCCAGAAAGCCATAAGCCCGATACAGTATTGAATCAAAAACCATAAGATACTGACAAAACAGCACAGAATCAGTCCCTGTCCAATAAAAGCCAGATTAACTTTGGCAAACAATCCCAAAGACAGAGCAAGCATAAACACAACTGCTGAAGTGAGTAGCTGCACTGCCTGCAAGGCAATAAATGAGGATGCGTGAAACTCAAACAAAGAAAATGGGTACATCAGATAGGCAGTGATTCTTCCCAGGCGAATATCCTCGGCCAGACGGGTGGAGTTATGCCCCTGAGCCAGAAGAGATACGATCAATACCATAGCCTGATAACCAAGCATTGTCTCCCGATTCATGCCAGCCAGTTCACGATTCCCCTGCTGTTCATAAATGGACGACCATAAACTGTATTTTACAAAGAAAAACACCAGGGCCGGGCCAATTACCAAAAGGAAAAAATTCACCCGATATGCCAAAAGATTGCTCAAGGCAACCTTCACCGTCTGTATCCACATTAATCGACGGGAGCTCATGCACCTGTCCTGCTCATCAATTCCTGCATCACCCGCTCTACAGGCATCTTTTCCGTCTGAAAATCAGTGACTGGAAGTTCCTTTAAGATATGAGCACATACTTCTTTAAGCTTATCTTCAGGCACACGAAGCTCCACCTCAAGACCGTGATTGCCAAACTGTGGATGTAATGGGGACAAAAGAGGATGATTCTCATTCTGTGGCTCTGAAAAGAAGAATTTTACATACTTTTCCTGACCCATCAGCCCCTCAAAGGCCCGAATCGATCCATCAAAGTGTTTTTCTCCATTCATGACCAGTACAATTCTTTGGCATAAGGCCGTCACATCTGCCATGTAATGGGATGTGAGAATCAGGGTTATATTTTTTTCCCGATGATAATTCAGCAAAAACTCACGAATTTTTCTTTGGGCAATCAGATCCAGACCGATGGTCGGCTCATCCAGAAAAACAATCTGCGGGTCATGTAGCAGGCAGGCCATCAGCTCCAGTTTCATGCGCTCTCCCAAAGAAAGTTTTCGCACATGAACCTGTAACTGGGATTCTACCTCAAGAAGTTTTGCCAGATAACCAACTCTTTCTTGAAACAGTTTTTCGGGAATTTCATAATAACGCATCAGAAGCTGCAGGGAATCCATAGCGGGAATGTCCCACCAAAGCTGGCTTTTCTGACCCATGACCAATGCAATTTTTTTACGAAACTGCAAATCCCTTTTTGCTGGTTCAAACCCTAAAACCCTAAGCTGACCCGCTGTAGGAATCACTATTCCCGTAAACATCTTCATCAATGTGGTTTTACCCGCACCATTTGGACCAAGAAGGCCAATGATTTCTCCCGATCTGATTTCCAGATTCAAAGGTTTCACTGCCGCCTTCTCAATAAATTCCCTTTTCCACAGGGTCTGAATGCTCCCCCACAGACCAGGTTTTTTCTGGTAAATACGAAAGTTCTTGCTTAAATTCTCACAGAAAATTGCCAATTCAGATTGCATCATGTTTTACGACTTCAGTTTAGCATAGACCAAAACACACCAGTTGGGGTCAAAATATACCCGCATGATTTTAAATATGCTGTGGGATAGGTTTTCTTTTATTATCCGTGACAGACTGTTTGTTATAATTAAGATGTTATGCCATCCCAGGACTCCATCTATAAAAGCCTCTTTTCACAGCCCGAAGTGCTGGAGTCCCTGCTCCAATACTACGGCCCCCCCGAGTTGCATAAACTTTTAGACTTTAAAACCCTGGAAGATGTGGGCTCAGACCTATTGGGAGAACAAGGGCAAAAACGCCAGTCCGATCTTATTTTCAAAGTCCATTTTTTTGACAAACACTATCTTTATCTGATCCTGCTTTTGGAGATTCAAGGTACCCAATACAACGATATGCTGGTTTTGCGTATGCTTGAATATATCACTCTAATCTGGAAAAAAATCACTCAAAAAGACAAGAAAAATAAAAAACTACCCCCGGTTTTACCTATTTTGTTGCACACAGGAAACCGCCCTTTTCACAAACCAACACAAATAAAAAAAATTCTGGCACCCCATCCCAGTTTTCTGGCCAGATTTCAGCCTCAGTTTGAGTTCTTTTTAGTTGATGAGTGCCTCCTCGCACCATTGGCAAAACAAAGACTAGATCCAACATCTATTCTATTCGCATCCAACCAGGCAAAAAATATAGACGACATATGGCTTGCACTCAAACATATCGACAGGCTCGCTGACAATGAAGAACTCCGTGAACTCGCCAGACAGCTTCTGCGTTGGCTTATTAAAATCAGTAAAAAAGAATTAAACGATCTGGAAATTGAATCAGAAGATATTGAACCACAAAATCTCAAGGAGAATCTGGTTATGTTACAGGAAAACCTACGCAAAATGCGTCATCAGGAATATGAAAAAGGAGTCGTCTTTGGAAGAGAAGAAGGACGAGAAGAAGGACTTGAAAAAGGACTTGAAAAAGGACTTCGCATCGGAATAGCCAAAACCCTGGAAACTATCTACCAATTCTATTGTGAGGGTGATGTAAACCTTGCTAAAACTAAAAGCAGGATGGAAGCCCTTTTAGGACAAGGATTTGATGAACTGGTGCAGGAGTATTTAAACAAGCTGCCCTGAGTGCTTCCACCAGCCTACCCCAAGAGCCCACTTCACCAAATCTCACTCTAAGATATCATTTCAAGCCAGCGGACAAGTCTGGATAAAATGCTGACTCTGCTGTTGCATGGTATAATCATGGGCCATGAAAAAGTTCTTCAACACGGCAGGAGCCTGCCAGCCAAGGCTTCACTACACCGTCTGGCGACCTTTGGGAGCTGAGCCAATCCTGGAGCTGATTGAACAGGAGAAGTATTTTACCCATCACGCCCCCAGGCAAAGCGGAAAAACCACCCTACTACGGGAAATCTGTCACAGACTGAATCAGGAAGGTAAGTATCTGGCCCTGTATATCACCGTGGAAAGTGCGCAGGCGGCACGGCATGATGTCCTGGCGGCCAATAATATTTTTCTTGCCAATCTGGATGACTATGTCATTGATCTAAAATTAACAGATGTACTTCCACCAGCTTCCGGTTTTAATAATAGCCCAGCTGGTGTGCAGATGTGTTTAAGGGAATGGGCTCGTACCTCATCTCTGCCACTTATTCTGATGATTGATGAAATTGACTCCATGGCCGGGGAATCCCTGCTTGCCCTCCTACGG
>JACFNL010000211.1 GCA_019454875.1 Candidatus Cloacimonadota bacterium
GTGCTGGTTTTAAGGATAACCCCTACCTCTGGCGAGGAGTCATTACCGGCTGCCTCAGGGTTGCCAGAGAAAGCATGTTCACAGGCATGAATAATCTGGAAGTAGCATCCGTTGTCTCAAAAAATTATGCCCAGCATTTTGGTTTCACAGTACCTGAGGTCAAACAACTGATGCAGGACTACAATTTAGAGTCCATTGAAGCTCAGGTCGAGTCCTGGTATAACGGCTATATCTTTGGGCAAACCGAAATCTATAACCCCTGGTCCATTCTTAATTTATTGAAGAATGAAGGAGTATTTAGCCCCTACTGGATGAACACCAGCGGAAACGATCTGGTCAAAGAAATTTTAGGTCGCTCTGGAGTCGATGCCAAAAAGGATCTGGAAGATTTAATGGCAGGTCACAGCATCACGGTTCCTTTGCAGGAACAGGTAGTGTTCCAGGAAATTGAAAACACCCCTGCCAATCTCTGGAACTTTCTTTATTTTACCGGGTATTTGAAGGCCATAAACATCAAGCATTCTGATGAAGTCACTCTGGTTGAATTAAAGATTCCCAATATCGAGGTGAGGAGAATTTTTTATGAATCCGTACAGTACTGGTTTGCTCAGAAAAAATCCTTATCCTTTCTGCAAAACTTAAGAACCTGCCTTCGTGATGGCGATGAAGAGGAATTCTCTCTTATCATGCAAAAACTGGTTTTGGACAGCCTAAGCTATTTTGATACATCTGGAAACGAGCCTGAGAAGTTCTACCACGGACTGGTTCTAGGCCTGATTGTTTCCTTTTCGGATATCTGGCATATCCGCTCCAATCGTGAATCAGGTATGGGTCGCTGTGATATTCTCATGACTCCCAAAAACCCCGATCATTTTGGCATTGTCATGGAGTTAAAGACTCATCACCCCACCCTGGAAGCAGATTTAAAGGCCACGGCCCAAAGAGCCATGGCCCAGATTGAAAAAAGGCAATACGAACAGGAATTACGATCTCAGGGAGCCATAAAAATCATGAGGATCGGAATTGGATTTTTGGGGAAACAGTTAGAGATTTTAACTTCCTGATAGCTTTTTCAGTTTTTCAAGAAGCTGGTTTCTTCGACTAGGCTCCTTGGTTGCATTCTGAATTGACTCCGTCTGTGGCAGCAGGCGAAAATCGGTGCCAGATGATTTCAGAAGTAGTGGTTTGCCACCATAAAGATTGGTCGCTGAAAAGGTTTCAAACTCATTCTTCAATCTTGAATAAAAGGTTCCACTGATATCAATGGCCGCCCTGTCGATTGGAATATCACCTTGTGCCTTACGCAATTTAGATTGAAACACGGTTTTGTCCCGATCCAGTTTGTATAAGGCGACATCCACATTATACCTGGTCTGCCATCCACTCACAAAACCTACAAATGGTACAAATTCGGTTGTAAACTCCCTCGTGAAATTATTTATGGTTCCATAAATCACCGAATTGGCCCGTAGCCGTATTGCCAGCTGTTTAATCTCTTCTGGTTCAATTTGGCGAACATAGGTATCAAACGCATCCTTGCCCTGTTCACTTATAGCTTCCTGAACAAGAGATCCATCAACTACTACAAGGTTTTCTGAAGGAAATATTTCCTTTATTTTTAAAGCCAGTGCAACAAACATCTCATTGCGTCCAGTTGCCCCGGATTCAGTGTGTGCGTTAAATGGCACAATGACCACTCGTTTGGCCAAATCAATATCAGGAT
>JACFNL010000212.1 GCA_019454875.1 Candidatus Cloacimonadota bacterium
TCACCAAAAGTAATGATCAGGTTCCCTTACAGCTCAAGTCTTACGGGGACAGGGTTAAAGAGTTTTTACAGGAGTATGTGGATGCCTCTCATGGCAAGGTCGAGCTTGAGGTTTTTGATCCCCGTCCTGATACGGTGGATGAGGAATGGGCCGTGAAATATGGCTTGCAGGCAGTACCACTTCCTTCTGGTGAGAATTTTTATATGGGAGCCGTATTTTTGTCAGGGAGCCAGGAACAGGCTATGCCCATTTTTAACCCACAGAGGGAAAGTTTTCTGGAATATGATATTACCCAGAAGGTGGCCCAGTTGAGGTCAGGATCCAAGACCAAGGTCGGGGTTTTGTCCTCTCTGGAAATCTTTGGCAACAACATGCCTTTTCGTATGCCAAATCAACCACCGCCTACCCAGGACTGGGTAGTTTTATCTGAACTGAGAAAAACCCATGAGGTGGTACAGATACCAGCAGATACCAAGGCAATTCCAGAGGTTGATATTTTGTGGGTGGTTCATCCCAAAAATCTTTCTGAGGCCACAGAGTATGCCATCGATCAGTTTGTAATGAAGGGGGGCCGTCTGGTGGTGATGGTGGATCCTTCAAGCAAGGCCGATGCTTCGGGTGGAATGTTTGGCTCCGGTCCACAGCCATCCAATTTGCCCAAACTGTTTGCCAAATGGGGGATTGCCTACGATGCTACCCAGATTGCCGCAGATTTTAAAAACTCCACACCGGTTCGTTCACCAAGGCATGGGGTGATTCAATATCCCATCTGGCTGAATCTGGGAGCGGCTAATGTGAACAAGGATCAGGTCTCTGTAATGGAACTTGAATCCCTGTTGATGATTGAAGCTGGTTCTTTGGATAAAAGTCCGGTTTCAAGTACTCTTGAGTTCACCCCACTGATCAGTACAGCCAAGGAGTCTGGACTGGCTGCAAGCTCAGTTTCCATGCAGGAGGATCCGTCTGCAATCATGAAGGCTATTCGCCCAGGAAACCAGGCTTTGCATATTGCGGCAATTTATTCTGATGTCTTTGAAAGTGCCTTTTCTTCAAAACCGGAAGGTTCGGAGGTGGTAGGGGACCACAAGGCAAGATCAGATTCTCGTTTGAGTATTCTTGTTATCGCTGACACCGATTTTATGTCAGATGGTTACGCGGTTCGTCAGATGAATCTGTTTGGGCAGACTCTTACAACCGTTGCCAATGACAATCTGAATTTTGTGGCAAACACCCTGGAATTTATGGCAGGGGATCAGGATCTCATAGGGATTCGCTCCCGTGGCAAGTCGGCCAGACCATTTGAAAGAGTGATTGCCATGCAAAAGGACGCACAGTTGCGCTGGCAGGAAAAGGAAGAAGAACTGAACAACAGACTTCAGGAAGTACAGACTAAAATCAATCAGTTGCAGGATCACAAGGTAGAAGGTGGCAAGGTGATTTTATCCCGCGATCAGCTACAGGAGCTGGAAAAACTTCGGGAGGCAGAGAGTCAGTTCAGAAAGGATCGTCGTGAGGTTCGCAAGAATCTAAGGGAAGACATCGAAAAACTGGGCCGTACCCTGACTTTTGTGAATGTATTTCTTGTTCCAATCCTTTTGGCTGTATATGGCACCTGGCGTGTTATGAGCTATTCTCGCAGGGGGGGTCGATGAACATGAATCGTAATCTAATGATTGGAGTAACGGTTGTTTTGGCCGGGCTTGCCTACCTGAG
>JACFNL010000080.1 GCA_019454875.1 Candidatus Cloacimonadota bacterium
ACAAGCCGGCTTGACTCCTCCCATCCACAGGACTGTACTACCGCAACCTATACCTACAGTGTTCAACCCTTTAACGATGCCCCTGTTTTTGCCCCTTCATTTCCTGTAAGCCAGAGAACCACAGCCGCAGAAGGTACAAACTACATAGGACTCAGCTTCAGGCAGGTACAGACCACTACTCACTGTAATCTGAATGTTTTGCAGCTTCAGGAAATCTGTGTAGCTGATGAAGAGTCTAATTCACCTCTTCTAGTCTCCACAGCAGCCAATGCCGGCTTTCTTTTAAGAATTGACAGCCCTAACCCTGCTCCTTCTGGTCTAAGCATCGGTGCCGGGGTTCCACAATGTCTTTCTACTACCGGAGTCAACAATGCCTGTCTAGATCCTGTGAATCTTAACTGTAATGCCTGTCTGAATCATCAGTTCACAACAGTAAGAGATTTATTATGGCAAAATATAGGCTTTCTTGAGCCTGCCTCCAGAAATATCAGCGTTCAGGCCAGAGAGATCGGGGATCCGGACAAGCTTACAAACTTTAACTTCACCATTGAAATAGAAAACAAGAACCGTGCTCCAAAAATCAATTTTGGTAATCCTCTGACCCCCTTACAAATCAATGAAAGCAGCCCGTTTAACTTAAATCTGGCTTCTTTGGCCCAGGATGAGGATGGAGACCCCCTAACCTACCGGTTACTCAAAGGCGTATCCGGCATGACCATCAATACAAACACTGGAATTATCAGCTGGAATCCTAACAAGAGCCATGTTGGGATTCATAAAATTGAGTTTGGGGTCAGTGATATATCCACAGCCTCCTCAAACATAATGTCAACAACTACTGCCATTCTTACCATAACTGTACAAAGAGTTAACAATCCCCCAAGGATTGACGCAAACCTTCGTTCGATTAACAATATCAGTCAAATCATCCCTCATCAGGCTACCCAAGGGCAGTTTTTTGAGGCCAGTATTCTGGCGATTGATGAAGAAGGTGACTCCTTTACATTTCTTGAACAGTTCAGTCTAGGATCCAAACTGAATGGCAACCTTCTCCCCAACGGCTTCATCACCAGCTTTGGACGAATTAACTGGACTCCAACCAATGCCAATGTCGGACCAAATACTTTAACAGTTGTTGCCAGAGACAGTTCCAGTCCGAACAGTCCTCTATCCTCTCAGACCTTTGTAATCAATGTCCTAAACATCAATGATGCCCCTGTCCTGTCTCCAAAAGATTTGTTTGCAGTTCCCATCCAGGAAGGCCAGCTATTCACCAGACAATATTCTGTGGCAGACCCGGATGCCGGGGATTCCCATGTTTACAGCATCAGTTCCAGTCCATCAGTGGCCAATCTGCAAAGTGCTTCCAACACACCGGTACTGACCATTTTACAAAACGGTCTGGCAACATTTTATCCTAACTTCACCATGGCAGGGGCTTACCAGATTACAGTTACTGCCACAGATCTTTCCGGTTCCAGCGACTCTCACTCATTTCAGGTCAATGTACTGGAAACAAATAATCCTCCCATCCTGGAAGATGTCCCCCCCATTTTTGTTCCTCGGGACACTACTCTTTATACTACCCAACTGTATGCCAGTGACCCTGAGGGTAATCCCATCAATTACTTTTTTGTGAGTAATCCGAGCAATGTTACCCTGAACCAGAGTTCCGGTCTTTTGACCATCACCTCAAAACCAGCCGATCCAACCCAGACATTTGAAGTTTATGCTCAGGATAACCTAGGTCAGAGGTCCGCCAATCGCGCTGTAGTTATTAACTATGTACCAGCCAATGCTCAGCTGCCTCAAATTGTCTCCAACCCACCTCTGGTTGGAAAGATTCTGACCGAGTACAGGTTTACTCCATCCATTTCCACCATCGGACAGAATGCCAGAATCGAATCCGTGGAAAGTGCAAACTACAAATTGCCAGTAGGGATGTCCGTAACTAACAGTTCCGTGATCTGGACCCCACAAATCAAGGATCAGGGAATTCATCTGGTAAAAATCAGGGCCGTAGCTACCATTGATGGGCAAGAGGTCAAGGGCACACCCATGCGCTACTTTCTGACTATTACCAATCAGAACAACCCTCCGGTTCTGAGTCTGGCTACAGCAGTAAATGGAGCACCCATCAACACCTATGACGCCACAGAAGGAGTAGCCTTCTCTCAGGTAGTTGCCTATCTGACCGAACAGGATCTTGAAGATTCTGAACGCTTTGGAGTCTTTTTTAATACCCCCGATCGGTCGGACACCGGGACTTCAAACATTCTATCTGAAGCACCAGCCACAATCTCTGTAGTTCCGGAACCAGTTGCCACTAATCCCATCAAACTCGGGTTGGTACTGACATGGACCCCAGATAATGCTGCGGCCTTTGCTCCTGCAAACGGCTATGCCAACTCGTTTAGCATTATCGGGACAGATGGCATAGCAGATTCCAACATTCTAACCATTACATTTAATGTGACAAATGTGAACAACCAGCCCATTTTGTATCCTGATGAAAACAGTTCCGACTCGGAAATCGGTTACATTGGACAAACCTATGAGCGCACATTTTATGCCAGGGATCCTGATGGTCAGATCACTTACTTCTGTCTGGATACCTCGCCAAAATCAGCTATCAATCTGGAATATCCTGGCTTTGCAACCGTCCTGGAAAATGGATTCATCCAATATGCATCCCGCAATCGTTTTTATCTGACAAATGGCAGCGAACCATCCGTGTCAGGGTCTGCCTTCCCTGATACAAGTATCTGTATGAAGGGGACCCTGGATAATAGCAGCCCAAATCCTAAAAGAGGCCAGCTTTCGAAAATCAAGGTTCGATGGGACAGTATCGATCAGGACATCAATCCTGACATTTATTCTGAGTTGATTCTGATGCCTTATGACACCTTTGATAAGGCTCAAGTATCCAAAGACTACAAATTTACCGTCAAAGCCGCCCCCACCATATCCAACATCACGCCTAACAAACAGTTTATTGGAAAAGAGGTTGTAGTCGCTGGTAGCGGAATTATCGTGACAAATAATCCCCAGTCTGCCAAATTTGTAGACTCTAAAGGCAATATTGTAGCCACAACAAGCCTTTATGGTATTTCTACAACAGGTACTGCCAGAATGATTATTCCCCAGGGAGCCAAAAGCGGTACCGTATCGATTGGATTTTCCTCTTTTTCACCCCCCTTCCCATTCACAGTTCTTGATGGACAAACCTCTCAAATCGCTGGATTTACTACTACAGATGTTCTGTCCAGTCCAGCCGGAATGGCCGTTACCTTCAGTCCGGATAATCTTAAGGAATGGGTGTTTGTCAGCGATTTTGACAGACATACCATTATGTTCTACGAACTAGCCACCGGTTTAGGGCCTATCAATGGTATTAACTACTCTGCCGACTCAATCCTGCGCTCCGAAGTCATTGCCGGTTTGACGGGACAAGGTGGCGATGTGAACGGGAGCAAGGGAATCAGCCGCCTGAACAGACCTAGTGGTTTGTCCATTGCCCGTTATGAAAGCACAACCTGGCTTGTAATTGCTGATACCTACAACCATAAAATCAAGGTCATGGATCTCACAGATTTGTACCGTGCCCCTGGAAGCCCTAGCAACAATTTTCCTGTGTACACACTCACAAACAGTACACATTTAAACCGCCCTTACAAAGCGATTCAGCACCCCACATTTCTGGATCGCTTCTACATTGCCAATACCTTCAACAACACCATTGAACTGTTTGTTATCGATCCAGGAAAAATCATAGCTGATGTGGGCAAAGTAATTGCTCCTGCTTCCAGAGCCAACAGCGAGTACTCCACTACTGTCAGTGGCAGTGGAAACGCCCGTACTGACCTTGCAGGGAATCTATTCAAACCAGTGGATCTGGCATTTAATGCAGGAGGAGAACTCCTGGTATCTTCATACTCAGGCTCAGCTTATTCCTATCAGAATTCCGCAAAAATCTTTCATAAAACAATGCCTAATCGCAAAGGTACAGAAGATTCCCCTGCCTACACCCGCTATTCGGCCTACCTCAATGACTTCTCATTAGGAAAGTTATCCAAATCCAGTGTGTATGATGGGGACATCCTGTTTACTTCAAGAAGTATTACTTCGGATCGCAATGAATCCCTGGGATTTTCCACCGTATTATCCAATGCCAGTGCCGGAACTCACTCAGGTCACTTTTTTGCATCCTCTCAAGAACTTCTTTTTGAACAGCCACGAGTGAACAACCTGACCCACAATGCTGCCATAGAATCCTCAGCTTCTGATCTGGTAGCAGTGACCTCCGCAGGCCGTTTTCACTATCAAAGCAGGGAACTGGAGTTTTTGGATACAGTGTCGTCTGTAGCCACCATTGTCAATACCTTTGAAGGTTCTACAGCTGCTGTCTGGGCCACGGTCAAAACTAGTTCCGTAAATATTACTCCAGCCACATCCAACGATACATACCAGCTTTCTGCATTTACCGAGTATTCCCTACCCCCTGCTATCAAAGAACTGAACGCAGGAACCATCAGCTTTTACGATGTGAACTCAGACTTTATTGATGATTTGATTATTCCTGAACCCGGTAGGGGAGAAGTCTATATTTTCCCAGGTAAGGTCTCTGGTGGTGCTGTTCCTGCCAACAATGGAAATATCTCTTTTGATACCCAGAATTACTGGAAAATCGACTCATCATCCTTTGGCAATCAGTGTCTGGTGGAGGAGTGTCTTAAAGGGGTACAGCATGTTAGTTTTGGAAGAGTACTGGCATCTGCAGTGATCGATATGGTCCTTCAGAATGTACCTGTCAAGAAGCTGGTAACTTCGCTGACGATGGTAAAAAGCGAGGATATGATTGTTACAAATCCTCTAAAAAATACCCTTTATAAAATTGATTCTTGGAAAAACACTCTGGATACAAGTGCCTTTGCAAACTATTACAATGCTGTAGACAGGTTTGTATCTGAGTCCGCACTTGCCCTTACATCAGGACAAATAGTAAATACTACTTTAGGTGATTATCAAACTGCATTAATCAATATTTCCAATGCCTTTACAAGTAACAACAACAATAATATGACAGAAGGTGCTCAATGTGCTGACATAAGCAATACCACCACTGAGACTGTCAACACCTTAACCGGAGTCACTCCTGCCACAGTCTCCTGGACAAAGTATCCGGAAAGCACTGGTGCCGGCGGCCTGTTTGACACGGCACAGGAACAGACAATGTGTCAGAAGTTCAACTTATACAATGAGGCCGTGGCCAAGGCAGCTGCTGCCAAACACAATATGGATTATCTGGCTACCCAGGGAACCATTGCCTCCACAGCAACCGGACTGATAGGAACAGGGCCTACCACTTCTGTTCCCAAATTTTTACTGCGGACCGTACCAGTTGGGGAACTTTTGGTTAACTTTGCCTCACCTGAATTCCTGGTAGCATCCAAAGCATTTGAGAGCAACTCCCCCTATGAAGTTTGTGCCGCCCGTCTGACTAACCGGCAACTGGCTCAAAGCTGTGTTGGAAATCTGCAAAGTGAAGGCTCCTTCGTCTGTACTACTACTGCCAACTCCAAAGGTCCGGAAGATGATATTGCCGCAGCCTGGCCAGCCACAGAACTGACCTATTTTTATCATGTCAAACCGGATAAGACCGATTTGGTTGTGTCCAACTTTCGCAGACAGCCCTTAAAGTTTGATGATTATGAGGTGGCACTAAACAATCTGGAGCAGATGGCCATCAAATTTAAACCGGATATTACGGGCGTTTCCAAGGTTTCTATTCTAGAACCATTCAATGGTGGGGTAGGTCCCACTGAATTTACTCTTGCCGATAGTGCCCTGTCCAAGGTCTATTGTGGGCAGGTCTATGGGCGCGTTGGACTAAGCGTGCCAACCCTGCAAACACTCTACAATAATGTTTTGCAATACCATCAGCTAGGACAAATTACCCTTGCAAAGATGAAACAGGACTCTGTGTTCTTCATTACAGCCAGCGGCGCCTTTGTAAAAGTTGATGTTAATGGAGCCTTTGGTAGCAGTACGGGAAAAATCACATATGCCGTAAACCCGTACAGCTCAGTGCCAACCACCATTGCTGCCCCGAGAGTTTCGGTCAGTGTGCCAGGGACTCCCCTGCCTGCCACCGACTTTGTGCTACATGATTTTAGTGGGGACGGAATTGTAGATATGGCGGCCATTCATCCGGCCACCAAACAAATCAGTATCCGCATTGGTATTGGATCCGCCGGGGGACAGCTCTTTCATTCCGATGACCCAGCTAATGTACAGGTTCTGAGTACACTGGAATCTCCAGTATCCATTGATGTCATCCGGGCCTCTACTTCTACTGGAGTGGATCTGTTAGTCGGTTACAAGGATGCGGACTCGGTTACAGTGTACAAGTACCAGAATAAAGGCTTTGCCACCAATAATATGTTTCAGCCAGGCACTCACTTTAATGTTGGTTCCCGAGGTACCTTTGTAGCTGCCGGAGCGGCATTCAGCAACAATGTTTATACGGCTGGTAATGCAGAGGCAGTGACAACCGGGGTTGCCTTTAACGACCGCTACTATTTTGGCAACAAGGGCAGTACCAACGACTATGTACACAGCGGTATCAAACGAAACGGGGTTGGTGCCTCAACACCTGCATCCAGTATTGTCGCCATCAAATATGACCCTGCCCTGAAACGATCCTCCGTTGCTTTGGCCCCAATTCTGCCCGTTGAAATCCTACGGTCAACCTCCGGCTATTTTGTGACCTCCAACCCAAGTATCATAGCCACTGCTGATCTTAATAGTGATGGTCTGATGGATCTGATTACACTGGACCCTAAAAACCGACAGTTCTCAGTTACCTACAGTTCCGGTAACAGTACCGGATTCATTCTTGATTCAGAAAGCCGTCTGTTTAACACCCACGGTATTCCTTCTGCCATTGTGGCTGCTGACTTTAACCTGGCCACAGATGGTGCCGGATTGTCTCATAAAGACCTGGCCATCACCAATTTTGATCGGGATACTGTATCTATCTTCTTTAACGGGGGCATTTCCTTAAGCAGCCTGAATCGCAACTATACCTTCAATCATACAGCCTACCCATCTCGCGAATACCCTGCTGGTAATGGACCTGTATCAGTTGTTTCTGCCGATTTAAATCAGGATGGTCTGGCCGATTTAGCCATTGCCAACCAGATTGGCAACAATATATGTGTAATGTATAACGACTCGATTATCCCAGGAAACTTCAAACCCTGTGTGTTCTACAATACAGATCTGAAACCCAAATCCATCCTGGCTATGGATATTCACGCGCCTAAGGGACATACACCAGGACTTATCGATCTGGTGGTATTAAGCAGTGGCGGCAGAACTGTGAATGTCTTTGTGAACAATGGCAAAGGTTTTAATGAACCTATCCGCTATCACCTTGCCGAATACTATCCGTCCAGCAATACCCTGGTGGATGCCTTCTCAGAAGTCAGAATCGATCCTTTTCAACTGGATCATTTTAAGATGGATGCCGGGGATATCGGCTGGAAGATCGATGGGGGAAATATTAACCACCCAAGTGAGACTCCACGGTGGAACAGCCTTGTAATTGGTTCAGAAGCCATGATTTACACCATGAAAAACATTGGTGACAAGGCTATAGAGCCTCACCGTTCTTCGATTACCAAGTTCACGGTGGCTGGAAATGGAAGTCTGAGCGCAAGCCAGATATTAACCGTAGATGCCCATAGCGTAATTAAAGCCATTGCCGTGACTGCCGGGGTGGTATATATCAAATCATCTTTGTCCCCTTCTCTTTATCAGACAACCCCACAGTCTATTTTCAGAACCGATTATCTCACAGCCGAGCTACGAAGCCTTGCGGACACCAACCTGTTAGGTGCATCGACCCTGGTTCAAACCAATACTACAGATGCCAACCCAGGATTGTCCCAGAGTGCCCTCCGTCTAAGAAATGATGATCTAGGTGCCGGTTATGAAGCTCTTATCCCTGTAGTTCATCCTACCAAAGGGGCACAGCTCTATGCCTTGCACTCAGGGGTTAATAAGGGTGTAATGCGTCTGAATATTGGGTCCAACCCTACCTATCTGATCGGTGGAATCAAACAGGCTCCTGCCAATGCCGATCCAGAAACAAAATTTGGTTCCAGCCTTTCCTTCAATCAGCCAACGGGTATGATTATGGATCCAAACAAGCTCACCTTAAATGTAGCTGATCGTGGCAATGGATTTATTCGTGTCATTGATCTTGAGAAAAATATTACCCGCACCATGATGATTGGTGACAACAACAATCCTCAACCCATTGCCAACCTGATGGGAATCACCAATGAACAGAACACTTTTAACTATTTTGCAATCACCAATAACCAGCTTTTAAAAATCAATGTCAGCGCCCTTCCCATTTCTGTAACCACGCAAACCTTAAGCTCGGGCACTAATCTGGTGGATTCCGGTTTTAATGCCTTTAAGGTTCAGACCTTCCAGAATCGTCTGTATGTTGGAGCCAGGGACAGTGAATTACAACCCCAGACCGGAAGGATTTACAGAATCAATACCAGTCAGGCTCCTTTTGAACGAACCACGGTGGAAGCAAGAATTCAGGGAGCTGTTGGTGCCCAGTCGTATGAAATCAAGGGCTTAAATGGCTTCACCATCAATCCGGAAGGAACCAGAATCTACTTTACGGAATGGCAGACCTATCAGATTAAAATGCTGGATCTGAGTAAAAGTTCAACCGAGTCCAACATTACTACCCTTGCCGGAATTAATACCATTCAGGGGCATTTTGATGGGCCTAGCCGTTATGCCCTGTTGAATCGTCCTGGGGATCTGGCTCTTAACAAGGATGCAACCAGACTCTATTTTATTGATGGTTCCAGTATTCGCTCCATTGATCTGACCAATCTAGGAACCTCACAGGATCTCACCATTTCCACCATCGTAGGTAACCCATTTGATACAGGTGTTCTGGATGGATTTGGACTAGATGTAAGATTCATCCGCCCCACAACATTACACTACGAGTTTCAGAATGGAAAAGATGTGCTGTATGTAACGGATGTGGAAGCACATAATGTGAGAAAAGTGATCCTGCAACCCTAAACAGGGTTTAAAGAATTAAAGCTTCTGGGCATAAAAATAGCGCAAACAGGCGGAAAGAACTTCTTCAGTGCCAGCCCCAGGTCTGGCACTTTTTTTCACCGACTCCAGACTGATTTTGATTTCTGATGGGGTAAACCCAAGTCGTTTGAGTGCCTCGAACACCTCAGGATACAAAGTGGTTTCTTCCTCAGAAATGCTCAAAACCCCAAGATCCTTTAATTCTGATTGACCAAACAGCTGATATTTTTCTGCCAGTCTCAGTGCCTTTTTTTCGCAGTCAAGTATTACCTGAGCCAGAATTTTTGGCCCTGCCCCCGGAATTTTACCAAATCGTTTGATATCCTTGTTTACGGTTGCCTTCAAAATTTCCTGTGGTTCAAGAGCAGATATAAAACTTAAGGCCACCTTCGGCCCCACCTTATTGGCACACATTAAAAGCTCAAAAACCTCAAGTTTTAAAAGGGAATCAAAACCATACATGCTCTGTTCCTGTTCCCTGATAATATGGGCCGTATATAGTTCCTGGACTTCTCCCACAGCTTTTAGGGAACACTCTGTGCGCATGTCAAGATAGATGGCATAACCTATATTTCCGGTGTTAAGAAAAATTCGTCCTGGTTCCCGATTTAAAATTGTACCTTTTAAATACACAATCATGGATTCTGATTTCCTTCCTGGTGCAGAATCCTCTCTGCCTCAATACTATCGTAATGCTTGCGAAACAGTTCTGCGGAAACAAGATGTTTAATCTCCTCAAGCTTTTTTACAGCGGATATGTACTGTTTCTTACTGACATATTCTTTTACACTTTCTAGAATGTTCTGAACCTTTTGTGTCCTGGATAACAGTCGCACAGCATCCACGGCCATGCGATTGTCTTTGTAAACCTCATACAGACTCATATAAAGCTGATTGGCCTCATCATAGGCCTCCTGATCATACTTCTGATTGGCTACTGTCAGAAACCGGTCGGCATTTTCCCTAAGGAGCCGCCCCTGATTCTGAAACATCTCAATTTTTTCCTTAAGGCTTTTATCTTCCCTGTCGGCTAAAGAAGACTCAGCCTCAAAAACTGGAGGGGAACCAGTTTCTTTTTGTACCTGCACCTGTAAGGACTCTGCCTGAGGTAGAGATACAGTTTGGTCTGTTTTGGAAAGATTAATTATCAGTAAGGACTGCAAAACCAGAACAATGATTAAGGCCCTGCCCAATGGTTTAACCTTATCGAAACTGGTAACAGTATTTTCAGGGATGGGAGAGATCAGAGCTGGCATAACCATACTGTCTTCCTGACTGCCTCTTGCCCTGTTTAACGATTCTTTAGCCTGACTGATTATATGTTCTTCAAAGGAAAAATTTCCCTGTTCACAAAGGATGAGACAGGATTCAAGCAGATAATAGTCCTGACTAAACTGTAACGACTTTTGAATACGGCTAGCGGTCTGTTCCCTTGGTTCCTGCATTACTCCACGAATGGCCTGTTCGCGAACCCTTTGGTCTTTATCCCCTAACCCCTGCCATAAAGTATCCAGGGAATTCATGGGGGGGGAATGGAACAGGGAGTTCAGTTCGGCCTGAGCCTGCTTCTGAATTCTTTCATCTTCATGCTGCCTCAATCCCTGAAGAATCCGTCTTAAACTTTCAGGAGGCAGAAGATGTTTGATTTTGGGCAACACCTTAAGCATACGGTTTAAAACATAGGCATCTGTCTCAAAATGCAAACTGCCCAAAAAGTAGTAACACTGCTCCAGACTGACATTCTGGGTCTCAAATGTCTCGAGTGCTTTGAGGCGATAGGCCGGATCGGAAGATTGCAACAGGGTTAGGGGATCCATCAAAAACAGGGCAAAATTGGTAATATTGTACCTGCTACGAATCTGAAACAGGGCCCTTCTTACACTGTAGGCCACCTGCTCATCCTTCTCAGACTGACTCAGTTCCACCAGATGTTTGATAAGCTTTCTGTGCTGAGGTTTAATGCGGTGCCCTAACTGATCCAGAATTTTTATCCGTACTTCGCCGGAGTCAGAATTCTGAAGTGCTTCAATTATTTCCTGTTCTGATGCCATTGTTGTGATTTATCGACAAAATATCCGTTCTTTGACGATAGTTTCCTTATGTTGTTGATGATTCTTTTACTCCTGTCCACAAGTCCTATGGCATTTGTACACGATTGTTACCTTCCTATAGAAAATAATAAGGGTGAGTTTTTGCAATGCCATTCCGGTCAGGTACTAAGTACAATTGAGGAACAAAGCTATCTGTTTCAGCCAAAAACAGTCAGTGAGCGGCAGCTTTTTATTACGAGCTTTCTTGTCAGCAATCATCCTGTTACAGCCTATGAGTATGCCAGATATCTTCGCCTCGCGAGCATTGATCCAGAGGTGGAGTTAAAAAACCATCTAGGCCAGCACAGCCCCGAAGAATCCCTCAAGGGCTTGACCTTAAAAGAGGCTATGGCCTACTGCCGGTTTTTTGGGCAGGATTTACCAACAGAGGCCGAACAGGAGCTGATGTATCTAGGGGGCAAACACTTAAAGCACCGTGTATTGAGCGAATGGAGCAAAGACTATTACCGAGACCCCGTACCTCAGTATTACCAGGGAACCAATCCCAGACAAAATGCCGTATCCCACCGACAGGTAGTGCGAAACCTCAGTCATCTGTACCGGGAAGGTCTGAATCCTTCCCTGCGCTACGACAAGGTAGGCTTTCGCTGTGTCAGTCGCCTACCTAACCCTTCAGTCAGTGAAATCCTCCTGCTTCCCTCCCAATATGCCATGCCCGTAGAAAGTAGCCCCCCTATTCTACGCCTCGACTCAATTCCATCCAATGCCATGGTTTATCTTGATGCCCAGATGAAGTTCCCCTTGGGTAAAACCCCCCTGATTCGAAAACTGCCTGCAGGGGAATACCACCTTCTATTCACCATGCCCGATCATCATTCAAAAACACTAAGGATTGAATTGAAAAATGGGTTTGGATACAACCCGGTGATATCCCTGTCCCCCACAGGGCCGGACTATAAAATAAGTATCAATCGAAACACCACTGAAATTCGTATTGCCGAAGGTTTTGTGAAGCCGGATGGGTATTATCAAAGAAAAAGTTTTGTTGCGGCATTTTATGTCGATCAGATTCCCGTTACCAATTTGATGTATCGTGAATATGCCATAAAAACATCCAACCCCCTGCCACGATGTGGACGGCATGAGGAATTAACCCATCCGGATCAGTTCGTGAACTGTATCAGTTGGGACGAGGCTTTAAGCTACTGTAATTTTTATGGCATGACCTTGCCCACCAACCTGCAGATGCAAAAAATAATCCTGGAACACAATCCCAAGGATTTGAACATCAAGGGTTTGACACAGGGTAGAGAATGGCTTCTGGACTGGGAAGATGAAGATTCGGACAAAAACCGAAGAGTACTGACCAGAGAAGAAAGGCCGGTTTACAACCGAAAGAAACTAACCTTCCCCCAAGGCTCGGAAGAACCTCTTAAAAACAGGCTGGATCTGGGATTTCGCTGTGTCAGAAGTGACGCTTCAGGACTGAGAGAACCTCAGAAATTTGCGGATGCACCTCTTCAATCAGACTACTGGTTGCGTCCCTGACATAGTCACGGCAACGCATACCATTTAGTACCACGGGCCTGCCAGGTAAATCCTGTAAAAAGCGAATCACCGAAGCAGAATGGGACTCTGCATCAGAAAAAAAGTCAGGGCCAAATTTATCAAAAAGGGGCTCCGTGACTTCAAAAAACTCACGGCGATGCAAAAACCCCACAATTGCCTCCTCCAGTTCGCCTAATGATTCCAGATAATCCTGGGCAAAACAGGAAAAATCAAACCCGGACTGATTGCCAAATATTTTATCAAACAGCTGTAATGACTTCTGGGTATGAAACATGGCAAAAGAATGCATCACCTCAGCCCAGTGATCCTCATTTTGTAAAAGATCCAGCATATTGCTCAGTTCTGTGCCCATGGAAAATGCCTTAAAATCAGTGGAATTAGCCACAAAAGCAGTCAATTGACTGCTACCTTCCATAAATTTCCAGATCTGATCCTCAAATTTCTGCACGCGTTTTAAACATTGAATAAACCTTGGACGGTACTCAACACCTTCCTCAAAAGGTTTTTTGGCCAACCGGAACAGCTCATTTTTATAGACTGCATTTAAGGGGCGGTTGATCATGACATCTAGACCCAGCTTTTTTGCCAGATCAAGCACTGTGAAGGACTCTCCTTCCCAAACCAGGTTTTTAAGGGTTGCAGCCTGATGTTCCATAGGATTTAAGGGAAGCTCTATCACCTGAAAATGGGAAGATACAATGCCCCTTGTTTGAGCTACCTCAGAGGCTATGCCCAATACTCTCACCAAATCAATTCTATCCCTGGAGTCTTCAGGCAAGGCAAGGGTGTTGGAACTGATACCGTAGTAGCGAATCTTTTGATTCTGAACCAGTTCTTCCAGACAATCAAAGGCATTTTTTAATCTCAGGTAAAACTCGTCCTCACCAAGTTTTTCCAGCAGGGATTCAGGATTATGTAAAAGCATGGCATCCAGGCCACCTATCCCTAGTCTTCTTAAAGACTCATCAACCTCATGGCGAATAAAATCAGGGTGCAGACAATAAAAGCTGTTTTCAGCATATTGCAAAACATCAGGCCACAAACCTGCCATAGCTTCATTGGCAACAAAACCCAGTTTACTGACAATCACATACTGATCTCTGGTATAACCGGAAGGAGCCATTTCCTTCAGAACATTGCCAATCAGGGTTTCAGCACTGCCATCTGTATAGATTGTGGCGGTATCAATCAGGTTTACCCCACACTGCAAAGCAATTAACAAAGCCTCATGATGCTCAAAAACCTTATGATGTACACGATAGGTTCCAAACCCGAGTTGTGAAACCAGAACACTGCCCCGCAAAAAAGGTCTGGAACGGTGGCGAAGCATCAGTTCCTTTTCCAAAAAATCCGAAATCCGGTCTTTTGTTCCCAAAAATGATGCAAATTTCACTCCGAACCTCCAAGGCTTTGGCTCAACTTCTCAAGGCCCAGAAAATAGACCCCATTCTTAAACAGAAGCGGCCGGGATACTGAGGAAGGATTCTCAACCATAAAGTCAAATATCTCATCTTCTGACATCTCTGCGAGATTTTTCCCGGAATTTCTAAAAGTCATGCCTCTGCTATTAAAGAGTTCATTAAGGGGAATCTGCTGACTTACTTCCTTAAGCCATGTTTTAAGGGGAGGATTTTTTTTGTAATTGATTTCCAGAAAAGAAACCTGAGCCTGACCCAGAAGGTTTCTGGCCTTTTTCATTTTATCGCAATTGGGGATTCCAAATATTTTGTATTGCATATAAATCCAGCTTTCTTCTTCCTCTATGGACAAAACCTCATCAAGCACAGAATTCAAAAAAACCTTCACTTCCTCATGGGATTGAGGTGAACCATCTGCCAGAGCAGCCAATAAAGCCGGTTTTACCCTATCTCTTAGCAGCTTTCTAAAAACACACTTCCGCCAACCGGGCGGGAAAGGCTCAAATGCTTTGCTCATTTCTCCGAAAGGACATAGTAAATGAGTTACCAGGGGATTCTCAATCGCATTTTCTTATTTTGTCTTTTAGGGACACCCCTCACCCTTGCCAATGAGAATCCAGAGTCGGCCCCCAGATTAAGACGGGTCGCCCCAAAACCCACACAAGCAAAAGCTGAGGCAAAAATTGATTCGCCCGTATCAACACCAACACCAACACCAGCATCATCACCAACACCAGCATCAGTATCAGCAGCAGATAGTTCCGTAGTAAAAATTGATGAGAATCTAAGTATTCAGTTTCCCAAAATTCAGAACCAGAACCGTAACACATATCTGTTTAAACCCTACCCTCAGGAGTTTGTCACCCGCTCCGTCAAACTTTTGCACCTGATTCTAAGAGACATCTCCCCTACATTAGCAGAAATTCAGTTTACCGGTTCCTTAGAGTCACGATTCGATCAGAATCTGGAAGCTACCATCTTCCTTGGACACTACCTGTCTCTTCTGGAGTTTCATCCAGTTTTTCAAATCAGAAAATCGAGTCTCGAAACAGTAAAAGCCCTTAAAGAAAATTATGAGTCCTATCTTTTGAGAGAAATTCATCTCAATCCTCAGGAAAAACTGGGTTATCTGAAGGATCGACTGTTACAGTATCCTTTTGAGGATGTCTACGGCAGCCATGAACTGTATTCACGGATTCAGACCCATATTCAGCCGGCCCAACTGGATGACTCCAAAGACTATGAATGGATTGG
>JACFNL010000081.1 GCA_019454875.1 Candidatus Cloacimonadota bacterium
AAGGAAATGCAATTAAAGGTGGCTTGAATTTGGTCTGGATTTCTCGCCCATTATATTGTTAAAAGAGAGAAGTTACGAGGAGATCCCGCTGGCTCAATAGTCTTTAATCTGGGTGAGAACAGTTTGTTTTATAAACACCCTGGAGAAGGCAGATACTATGGTGCGGACTACAATACGGAGATCATTAATAGCCACCATTTTGGGCAAATACAGGAATATTTAATTTGTGCTACACCTGTTTTGGCTGATGTGTTTATTAATATGCCCAAGCTGAAGACTCATAAGAAAACAGGGGTCACTTTAAGTTTAAAAAATTTGGTTGGTATTAATGCAGATAAAAACTGGTTGCCACATCATACCGAAGGTTCCCCCGGAGATGGAGGGGATCAGTACCCCAATCTTTCCTGGTGGAAAAAAGTTGAGCAAAAGTCTGTAAAGCTGGCTCAGCAAATAGCTTTAAGAAGCTCTGTGGGTGCACAGTTGGCCAAGTATTTGAGAAGAGGAGGCGAGAAGGTTTTTGGGGATACAAGTAGTGTGATTCGTAGTGGTAATTGGCACGGTAATAATACAACCTGGCGCATGGTTTTAGATCTTAACCGGTGTCTGTTGTATGGACAACCAGATGGTAGTATCAATCCAGGTAAAAAGAAACGCTATTATAGTGTGATCGATGGTATTATTGGTATGGAAGGTCAAGGACCAATGCAAGGTAAAGCCAAAATGTGCGGTGTAGTTCTGGTGGGGACGGACCCTGTCGTTACTGATGCGGTTGCGGCTAGGCTTATGGGATTTGATTGGGAAAAAATACCAGTGATTAGAGAGGGGTTTGCTAGTCATAGATTGCCGATTAGCTTGGTTGAACCAGGTGCTATAGAGATTCGTAGTGAATTACCTGAGTTAAATGGAATGTTAAATGGTATCAAGGGGTTGCCTTGTGGCCCATTTGAACCTCACCCAGGTTGGCACTCCCATATTGAACTTAAGTAATATGACAAGCAAACTAGAGATTTTTTATCAAAAGACACCATTGTGGATGCAAAACTTAGCGGCAAATGTTAAGGGTAGACTAGTTGCTTGTCGCCGTTATAGTAGAGACTTTTATGTGGCATTAAAGGAGCTCCAGTCTCATGAATCATTGACGGCATTCGAGTTAGAGCAGCTTTCTATTTCTAGGTTGAAGAGTGCCCTTGCTTTTGCGCTGGCAAATAGTGATTTTTATCGTCAACGATTCCATGGATTTGGTCTTCAGCACGAGGACTGGTTTGAACAGTTTGTTAATCTCCCCTTATTGGATAAAATGCAGATTCGTGAAGCTTCCTTGATAGATGGCCCACTTCCTGGAGAATGGAAAGTCGCGACTACTCATACGAGCGGAACGACAGGACAAGGTTTGGTGTTTCCCTGTACTCAAAAGCAGGAGCAGTATACTTGGGCCACCTGGTGGCGCTATAGAATACGGCATGGCTTGAGCTTGAATGAGCGTTGCGCTGTTTTTGGGGGGAGATCTGTTGTGCCACTTTCACAACACAAGCCTCCCTATTGGAGATACTCCAATGCGACACATCAGGTTTTTTATTCAATGTATCATTTGAATTGTGAAACTGTTATCGATTATTTAGAACATTTGCAGAGAGAAAAGATTCGCTGGATACATGGCTATCCATCAGTACTGGCCATATTGGCAGGATTGCTTTTAGATAAAGGAATCAAGGTTTCCGGCGTGCAATGGATTACGACTGGTGCAGAGTCATTACTTGAGCATCAGAATGACATAATATCCAAAGCCTTTGGTACTTTTCCCATCGATCACTATGGACAGGCTGAAGGTGTTGCTAACATTTCTATGTGTAAGAATCGTCGTTACCATATTGATGAGGATTATTCATTTGTTGAATTGGTGCCCGTGATGGGGCGAGCGGGTATCTTCGAGATTGTCGGTACAAATTTTTATAATAATGCGTACCCTTTAATTCGCTATCGTACGGGGGATTTGGTAAAGGTGGGACCCCCTTGTGATTGTGGTTTAGCTGGTAGAGTCGTTGAAGATATTGATGGACGCAAAGAGGAAGGGATTCGTTTAAGTAACGGAACAATCCTGTCACGATTGGATCATATTTTTAAAGATATGACTCGGGTTTTGGAGGCACAAATTATTCAAAGAAGCGATTTGAGTATACAATTGCGAATCGTCAAGGCAAATGACTACACCTCTGAGGATGAGTATAAGCTTTTGTCTGAAGTAAAAATGAGGATTCATTTGCCTGTACATATAAAGTATGTTGCTAAACTTCCTCGTAGCTCTACAGGAAAATTACGCTTTGTAATTCATGAGGAATTTTAATGACAACAATTGATGATTTGGTAAACAGCATTCGTAATCTTCAATCTGTAGTAGTTGCCTTATCGGGAGGGGTTGATTCTGCGTTGGTAGCTGTCGCGACCTCTCTGGCATTACCGGAACGGTACCTGTGTGTTACCACAGCTTCTTACAGTTTGCCAGCGCAAGATAGGGATATGGTAGAACAACTTGTTAAAAAATTTAGCTTGAAACACCGTTTTTTATATATTCAGGAAACGGAGCTGTCTGAGGAATATGTGAAAAATCCAACTAATCGCTGTTACTATTGTAAATCAATACTCTATTCTCAAATGGATTTGATTCGGAGTGAACTAGGATTCAAGTGGCTGGTGAATGGTACGCAGTTGGATGATTTGGGAGATTACCGACCGGGTTTGCAGGCTGTAAATGGGTTCCCTGTTTTTAGTCCGTTACTAGAGTTGAAGGTAAATAAATCAATAGTTCGCACCATGGCTAAAGAGTTTAATGTCCCCACTTGGGACAAGCCGTCGTCACCTTGTTTGGCTTCTAGAATTCCATATGGCACCCATGTTACTGCTGAGAAACTGGAACAAGTGGACGCTTGTGAGTCTTATCTTCGTAATAGATTTGATCTTAAGATTGTAAGGGTTAGACACTATGGGACAAAGGCATTGATTCAAGTGGGTGACAATCTATCTAAAGTTATAGTCGACCAGGGCTTGTTGCATTTTTTTAAACAAAAGGGTTTTGTAGAAGTCAAGCTGGATCCAGCAGGCTATCGCCAAGGATATTTGAATGGTGAAATTTAATGAATAAAGACTATTGGCTTTCGCTATTTAATCAAATAAAGAAAGAGGAAGTTGGCTCAGAACAATTTCTCGAAATGGTTAGAGATTATCCTTATTCAGATCTGGCGCATACGAAGTTGGACACTCATCGTTCGTTGTTCAGGAATCACGCAGAAGTTATTTATGGTGAAGGAAAATCAGCCCGGCAAATCGTTGATATTGTACTTCATCAAAAGAAACTTGCTGAGACCAGTTACCTTATAACTAGAGTAAGTCGTGATAAAGCAGAATCAATTCTGGAATTGATGCCAGAATTGATTTTTGATCCTGATGCTGCAATCCTTTTTAAGGCTAAAGACAATATTAACGGCCCAGAAGTTCCTATTTTGACAGGTGGAACAGCAGATTATAGTGTTGCCAAGGAAGCTGCGATAACTTTGAGTTACCTTGGCTGTACCCCTAAAATTTACGCCGATGTGGGGGTGTTTGGGTTACATCGCCTTCTTGCTATTCGTGAGAACCTTTTGCGTACGCGCGTAGCTATTGTTATTGCAGGTATGGAGGCAGCACTGGCTTCGGTTGCAGCAGGTTTAATTCCTGGGTTAGTGATTGGAGTGCCCACATCGGTAGGTTATGGTAGCGGAGCAGGGGGAAAGTCGGCATTACTTTCTATGTTAAACAGTTGTGCTCCAAATCTCGCAGTGGTTAATATTGATTCAGGATTTAAAGCCGCCTATTTGGCTGCTATTGCAATTGGAGAAAAATTTAATGAAACTACATCTTGAGCCTCGTAGCGGGATTAGTGGGGATATGTTTGCAGCAAGTTTGATTGCTGTGGGTGGAAGTGTTGGCTTTATGAAGAGCCAGCTAGACGCACTATCAGTATTAAATCAGGTGGAAGTTCGAATCGCAAGGATAGAGAAAGCAGGGCTCCCAGCAGTTAAGTTTGATGTATACTGGAATCTAGATTCAGTTGAAGAAAGACATTATTCAGATATCGAATATCTTCTCAAGGAAGCTAGTCTTGATGCTGAGGTCAAAACATTGGCTCGCACCGTGTTCTATAGATTGGCGGAGGCAGAGTCAGTTGCTCATCAATGTTCAATTGATGATGTGCACTTTCACGAAGTGGGAGCGTTGGACAGTATTACTGACATTGTTGGCTGCTCTGCATTGTTGGTAAGTTTGGGGGTTGAGTCTGTTTCTTCTTCTGTCCCGGTTGAAGGTGTTGGTGCGGTGAAATTTAGCCACGGTGTCACCGATTTGCCTGTACCTGCTACTCGTTATTTAATGCAAAATATGCCAATACGAAGATGTAATGTTAATTCAGAATTAATAACGCCTACAGGGGCAGCATTTTTACGGGTGTTGGTTAGCCAATGGTTGGAATTGCCAGATTTTTTGCCTAAGTTAAACGGTGCGGGGGCGGGCACTAAGGATTTTTTTCATCCTAATCTGCTCAAAGTTTATCTAGGTTGATTTCAGTGCAGATGAAATGCATTTATTTGAGCCAGACACAGCCAGTTTCAGCTAAAGTTTTATTAGAAGGTTTTTCTAAACTGGGATTTCCTTTTGAGCAGTTTGAATATGAATTCTTAAGAATCACCTCATCAGTATTTGACAGTCCACTGCATATTTTGTCTAAAGAACAGGTAAAGTTGTTTGTGGAGTGTTGTCAGGGTCAGATATCCAGTGTATTAAAGCAACTTGCTAATAAAGTGTTCATTAATCAATGTAAATTAAGTGATCTAAAACACAGTTATTTATTGGCTGCCGCCACAGAGTATTTTCAAATTGATGGTATTTTTGTTAGTCAGATATATGTACCGTTACAGCTAGCAGAAGAAGCCTTGACAGTCTTAAAAAATATACCTTATTGTATTGTTAGAAGTCCTCATGTAGATAACTTGATGCTGTATGAGGCTTATATAAGCCTTTTTTATCGGGACTCAGTTGAGAGTAGTCCATTGGATGGGGCGAGTGTTGAAATTGAGGATGCTGGATTGAAATTGGAGGTTGGAGATTTAAACTGTGAATTGGAGAGGCTTAGTATTTTGCAGTGTGTGGTTGATGATAGAACACCAGAAATACTAGCCTTGGTGATTAGAGATTGTCTTGCTTTAGGTGCAGTAGATGCGTTTGCTTATGCTGTCCATATGAAGAAAGGAAGAATTGGTCAGCAACTTAATATTTTAGTTAGTAAAGACATTGAAAAGGCCTTAATTGATTTTTTATTTCACAATACAGGCACTTTCGGACTTCGCAAATCAAGTGTAGTTAGACATAAATTGAAAAGTAGCCACACTAGGATTCATTACAATGATGTTGAAATAAGGGTAAGATTGGGTCATAGTGCCGACGAATTAGTCGCATGGAAGCCAGAAATTGATGATGTGAGACGCTACAGCGAGTTAAAGGGAATTAGTGTAGTAAAAGCGTATGACATGATTCGCTGTTATATAAATGAATCGGGAATTTTGAAGTAAACCACATGGTAAAAGAAAGCTATATTGAGGAGAACCTTAAGAGGTCTGAAAACCTTGTTACCCTTATGAAGGAGAACCAGTTATTGCTAGCCATTATGGAGTCTTGTACTGGGGGTTTTTTTTCTGGTTTCTTAAGTTCTGTAAAGGGAGCGGGACAGATTTTAGTTTCGTCAACAACAGTGTATTCAGATGAAGCTAAAATTTTCCGGGGGGTAGCCCCTGAGGTTATTCAGAACTATGGCTCTATCTCGATGCAAACATCAACCTCTTTGGCTATTGAAGCTAGAAAACTGATTACGGGGCGAGGATTAGGGGTTGGGATTACAGGTAGATTGCCTGACAGCCATGGTCATACTACCCATGTATACTTGGGGATAGCTAGTAGTAACGGCAACTATGCTTCGTATGAAATTGTGCATCAGGTTATGGTAGGATCCAGGTTTGTTAATCAAATGAGAGTAGTTTCTGAGCTAATTAGTAATGTTGAAAATTACATCTTAGAAAATAGGCTTTAGTCAGTGGTAGATTAAAATGAAACAAATCCTCCAAAACCTTAAAACTGGGGAAACAAAAATTGAAGAAATTCCTTGCCCTCAGGCTGGTCGTGGTCAGCTCCTGATTCGTTCCACCTGTTCCCTCATATCTGCCGGAACAGAGCGCATGCTGGTTGATTTTGGTAAGGCCAACTGGCTGGATAAGGCAAGACAACAACCAGATAAGGTTCGTATGGTTTTGAACAAAATCAAAACCGATGGAATTGCCCCTACAGTACAGGCAGTAATGAATAAACTGGATCAACCCCTGGCATTAGGCTATTGCAATGTAGGGGTCATAGATACAGTAGGTAAGGGAGTTCATCATTTTCAGCCAGGGCAGAGAGTGGTTTCCAATGGAAAACATGCGGAAATGGTTGTTGTGCCTGAAAACCTGTGTGCCGTTATCCCAGACAATGTCTCCGATGAAGAGGCTGCGTTTACGATTATTGGAGCTATTGGTTTACAGGGAATACGGCTGATTCAGCCAACCCTGGGAGAAACCGTTGTGGTTACTGGTCTTGGTTTAATTGGTCTGTTGACCGTACAGCTTTTGCTGGCAAATGGCTGTAAAGTGATTGGAATTGATTTTGATTCAGAAAAACTGGCTTTGGCTAGACAGTTTGGAGCAGAAACAATTAATCTTTCCACAGGAACAGATCCAATCGCCGTTGCTATGAACTGTACTCAGGGGCATGGGGTCGATGCGGTGATTATTACTGCGTCAACCAAAAGTAATGAACCTATGCATCAGGCCGCTCAAATGTGCCGTAAGCGGGGCAGAGTGGTTTTAGTTGGGGTAACTGGTCTTGAGTTATCCCGTGCGGACTTTTACGAAAAGGAGATCAGCTTTCAGGTTTCCTGTTCCTATGGGCCAGGACGATATGAAGCAAACTATGAAGACAAAGGATTAGACTATCCAATAGGGTTTGTGCGTTGGACCGAACAAAGAAATTTTGAGGCAGTTTTAGCCATGCTTGCGAGCGAGAAGTTAAATGTCAAACCTCTGATTTCGCACAAATTTTCAATTCTTGAAGCTGAGTCCGCGTATAAAAAGGTGTCTGAGGATAAATCTGTATTAGGAATTTTACTTCAATACAGTGACCAGCCGGATGCTAACACCGCAAAAAAAGCACAGGCAGTTAGTTATTATGCTCCGAAAGTACAAGCATCTGAGCCTGTTGTTTCTTTTCTTGGGGCCGGAAATTATGCCAGTGCAGTATTGATGCCAGCTTTTCGTAAGGCGGGAGTATTGCTTAATACTGTCAGTTCAGGCGCAGGAGTGAGTGGGGTACATGCTGCTAAAAAATTTGGTTTTGCCAGTGCAACTACGGACTCAAATGGTGTTCTTATTGATCCTGCCACAAATTGCGTAGTCATTGCCACCCGTCATAATAGTCATGCACGATGGGTACTTGAAGCATTGAAGCATAAAAAACACATTTTTGTTGAAAAACCTTTGGCTCTGACCCTGGAAGAAGTTGAACAGATTCAGTCACAGTATGAGAAGACTTGCAGCGAAGGATTTCATCCTATTTTAATGGTTGGGTTTAACCGTCGATTCTCCCCCTTAGTGCAAAAAATTCACCAACTTACCCGGCCTTTGGAATTGACTATGGTTATGGTGGCCACTATCAATGCAGGCTTTATTCCCCCGGAGCACTGGACTCAGGATTTGGAGGTTGGCGGAGGTAGAATTGTAGGTGAGGCTTGCCATTTTATTGATTTACTACGCTATTTAGCGGGCGCAGAAATTACAAACTTTCATGTTTCTGTCGCCACAGCAAGCGGCAAACGCCTGGGTGATTGTGCAAGTATCACTCTGGAGTTTAGCAACGGCTCGGTAGGAACTATTCATTATCTGGCCAATGGTCATAAGGAATTGGCAAAAGAGAGGCTGGAAGTTTTTGTTGGTGGCAGAGTCCTGCAATTAGATAATTTTCGCAAGTTAACTGGATTTGGTTGGCCGGGTTTTAGCTCTATGAAATTGTGGAGTCAGGACAAAGGTCAGGAGGCTTGTGTCAAAGCGTTCACTGATGCAGTCAAGCAGGGGTTAACAAACCCCATTCCCTTGGGCGAGCTTTGGGAAGTCAGCAAGCGTTCAATTGAGATTGCGGAGGCTGCCAATGGCTAGTAATTTGGTTAAATACTTGGACCAAAAATTATTCCCTGACTACAAAAGCAATTGGGATGATGAGTTGTTCCGAACTGAAATTCTAAAATATTTGTCTGCTGATTCTGAGGTTCTGGATTTAGGGGCAGGGGCTGGAATTGTGGAACAGATGAATTTTAAGGGGCTGGTTCGTAAGATTTGTGGTGTGGATTTGGATCCAAGGGTTGAGGAAAACCCTTATCTTGATGAGGGAAGAAAGGCATCAGCAAATCAAATTCCCTACCCAGACCGTTCTTTTGATCTTGTTTTTTCTGATAATGTTTTAGAACATCTCGAACATCCTGAGCTAGTTTTTCAGGAGGTGTTTCGTGTATTGAAGCCTGGAGGGGTATTTTTAGCAAAAACCCCTAACAAATATCATTATATGCCTTTGATTGCCAGGTTGACCCCACATTGGTTTCATCAGTGGGTGAACAAGTTAAGAGGTCGAGCATCTGTCGATACCTTTCCAACCTTGTACAGAGCTAATTGTCGCAGGGACTTCATGAGTCTTTCAGGAAAAGCAGGTTTTGAAGTAAAGGCAGTGTTGTTGCATGAAGGTCGCCCTGAATATCTCAGAATTTTTACTCCAGCATATCTGATTGGTTACTTGTATCAGCGCATTGTGCAATCTTTTGACTTTTTGTCTCAATTTCGTGTGGTCATGGTTGGTATCGTTTGCAAGCCCATTTAAAAAAAATTAGCTTATACTTTCATACCCTCAAATACTTAAAGCTAAAGCAATTTCTTTGGCGCATAAAACATGTGTTTTTCAATCGCCAGCCTTCGCAAATCTTACTCGAAGTGAAAACAAACAAAGATAAGTTCTCTCATTGGCACTCAGCATATTGGAGAACTTCAGATTGCTGGAATGGGGAAAACGATTTTTCGTTTTTAAACGAAACAAGAACAATTAATGCAACTTCCCAGTGGCAGGGAATGGATAGGTCAATTCCTTTACTGTGGCTTTACAATTTGCATTATCTGGACTGCCTGCAAACAAACATTCCTACGCAAAAAAAAATAGGGATGATTGCCAGATGGATAGAAAATAACCCCCCTGGTGTTGGTCCTGGATGGGCCCCTTACCCACTGTCGTTACGAATTGTAAACTGGATTAAATTTTATCTGGATGGAGGAGAAGAACATAAACCCCATCTTGAAAGTCTTTACTTACAAGCCCGTTGGTTAAGATCTCGCCTGGAGTATCATTTACTTGGAAACCATCTTTTTGCCAATTTGAAGGCCTTGTTGTTTGCAGGCTTTTATTTTGGGGGGCCCGAGGCTTTGGAGTGGCGTAAAAAAGGCTTGGAACTACTGAATGAACAGGTTAGGGAGCAAATTTTACCAGATGGTGCTCATTTTGAGTTAAGTCCCATGTATCACTGTATTATCTTGGAAGATCTTTTGGATTTGGTTCGCCTCGAGCCTAGCCTGTCCCACTTAAAGAAACAAATCTCCTCAATGCTTAACTGGCTTAAGTCTATGACCCATCCCGATGGGGAAATTTCGTTTTTTAATGATGCAACCATGGGGATTGCAGCATCGCCTCTATATTTAATGCAAGAGGCTGCTAAGCTTTGGTGTGTCCCTAAGAGTTCAGAAAATGATATAAGCATCTTAAGTGACTCTGGTTTTGTATGTATCAATGACTTTAACACCAAATTGATTTTTGACACTGGAAAAATTGGCCCAGATTATATTCCCGGACATGCGCACGCTGACTGTCTGTCTTGTGAATTCAGCCTTGGACAAGAGCGAGTTTTTGTAAATCAGGGAACCTCTGTTTATGGGAACTCATCAATCAGGCTCCTGGAAAGAAAAACCAAAGCTCACAACACAGTAGAAGTCAATCAACAGGATTCTTCTGAAGTCTGGCATGGTTTTCGGGTTGCAAGGCGGGCCCGTCCCGTTAATTTTCAGTTTGGCAGACAGAGTAGTGGTTATTTGGTAGAAGCCTCACATGATGGGTATACCAGGGTTGTTCCCAATCTGATCCTTACAAGGAAGTTAGAACTGTTCCCCAAACAACTACAAATAGTAGACACCCTTTCAACCCGAGTAATTCAAGCATTGATTTACTGGCATCTTCATCCAGAGATAAAGGCTGAGCAGGTTTCAGACCGGGATTTTCATTTGATTACTTCCAAGGGATTGAGGCTTTTGTTTCACTCAGAAGGGAGTTGCAGTTTAACAGAAAGCTGGTATAGTTCGGGCTTTGGTGTTCGCAAAAAATCCATGGTTATTGTGACCGCAATAGAAGGCATGAATAACAAAGTGTTAATTTCCTGGTAGTTTGAATGCGTATATTATTTTTAAGTGACAACTTCCCTCCCGAATCAAATGCCCCGGCAACTAGAACTTATGAGCATACCCGTGAATGGGTAAAAGAAGGGCATCAAGTTCGTGTAATTACATGTGCTCCAAATTTCCCCCGAGGTCAGGTTTTTTTAGGCTACCAGAATCACTGGTATCATCAATCTCATACTGATGGTATTGAGGTAATCAGGGTTAAAACCTATATTGCTGCCAATGACGGTTTTTTTCGTCGCACTCTGGATTATCTTTCCTTTGCCGTTACTTCCTTTTTCGCTGGATTGTTTCAACCTAAACCAGATATTCTGGTGGCGACATCTCCTCAGTTTTTTACCGTTATCAGTGGCTGGCTTTTGAGTTGTTTCTTTCGCTGTAAGTTTGTGTTTGAGCTAAGAGATTTATGGCCTGAATCAATTGTGGCAGTTGGGGCCATGAAACGAGGTCTTTTAATTAAGCTCTTAGAAAGACTGGAGCTTTTTTTATACCATTGTGCTGATTGCATCGTGGCTGTAACTCATGCCTTTAAGCAGAATCTGGTAAGTCGGGGTGTGCCCGCCAGTAAAATTTTTGTAGTGCTGAACGGGGTCGATTTGTCTAAGTATTCTCCCTCAAAATCCAAAGATGAGGTATTAGCTCAGCAATTGGGGATTAACAATAAGTTTGTGGTGGCATATCTTGGAACTCATGGTATGGCTCATGGACTTGATAAAGTTCTTGATTGTGCATATCTGTTAAAGGAGTATTCCGACATTGTTTTTCTTTTTGCAGGGGATGGGGCAGAGAGGCCGAAACTACTAGAGAAACGCCAAAATTTGGGATTAACCAATGTCATCATGCACGAGGCTTTTCCCAAGGAAGATATGCATAGGGTATGGTCATTGGCAAATCTTGCTTTGATTCCTCTACGAAATCTTGACACATTCAAAACAGTTATTCCCTCCAAAATTTTTGAGGCCATGGCTCAGGGGATCCCTCTTTTGATAAGCCTTCCTGAGGGAGAAACAACCGAGCTGGTACGAAACATTGGTTCAGGAGTAGTGGTTGAGCCTGAAAATCCTGAGGCTATGGCTCAGGCAGTTTTGAAGCTTTATAGAGATAAAGAGCTAGTGCAGACTATTCGTGGGGCCTGTTTGAAGCAATCTGCAAATTTTGATAGAACTCAACTGGCTCATAACATGCTTACGATTTTGTCAAATCAGCTCTAGCTTTTTACAGCTATATCCTGAAGCAATTCCCTTGGTATCCAGTAAAATTTTGTCTTGAAACATCTCAGGATTTGCTTCACGAAATAATTTATGGTCCACCAGTACCAGAACAGCCTCACATTCTTTCATTGCCTTTTCAAATTCAGCTAAAATACAGCCGTTTTGCTTAAGAATTAATGGGAGCTCCCGTATATGGGGTTCAACTGCAAGAATGGTTCCGTTAAATTTTTCTGAAAGTTCTTTGCAGATATCAAGAGCAGGGCTTTCTCTCAAATCATCAATATCTGGTTTGTAGGTCAAACCTAGTACAGCAATTTTTTTCAGTTGCAACGAGTTCGCAACTTCAAGAGTTTTTTGTACAACCCTGTGAGGTTTAGCATCATTGACTTCTCTTGCTACACGAATGAGTTTGGCTTCTTCGGGATTTCTGGAAACAATAAACCAAGGATCTACAGCAATGCAGTGTCCCCCAACTCCAGGCCCGGGTTGTAAAATATTCACCCTTGGATGTTTATTGGCTAGTTGAATCAGTTCCCATACATTAATGTCGTTCTTGCTGCAAATCAGGGAAAGTTCGTTGGCAAAAGCAATATTTACATCACGAAAAGCATTTTCAGTGAGTTTTGCCATTTCAGCTGTTCTTGAGTTGGTTCTGTAACATTGGCCTTTTAAAAATGTTTTATAGAGGGCTTCTGCTCTTTCAGAACAGGCTGGACTCATCCCACCAATCACACGATCATTATAAATCAATTCATGAAGTACTTTGCCTGGTAAAACCCTCTCTGGGCAATAAGCAATATGAACATCTGGGTTTTCAGAGGAGTTGGGAAATGTCAAATCAGGTCTTAGCTCCTGAAGCCAACTACAAAGCTGTTCTGTTGTACCTACCGGTGAGGTGGATTCCAGTACTACGAGATTGCCTTTTTTTAAGACGGTCGAGATTGCTTTAGCGGCAGACTGAATATATCTGAGATCTGGGCTTTTATCTTCATGAAAGGGAGTTGGCACGGCAATAATAAAGGCATCTGCATGCTGGGCTTTTAAGTGAGCAGACAGCTTATTTTTCTGAACGGTTTGATGAACAATAGCATCTAAATCAGGTTCAATGATATGAATTTTACCTTGATTGATGGTTTCTACGACCTTGGGATTAACATCTACTCCATAAACATGGACCCCATGTGCCGCAAGTACTGCAGCTGTGGGCAGGCCAATATATCCTAGACCAATGACAGAGCAACTATTAAACTCCGTTGTGCGCATACAAAATTCCTTTTACGATTTTCTGACTAGCCTTCCCATCCCCATAAGGGTTTGGTGCCAGACTCATTTTCTGATAAATCGCTCTATCGCTCAAAAGTTTCATGGTTTCATTGACAACACTATCTTTACTGGTTCCAACCAGTTTAGCTGTTCCAGCTAAAACAGCCTCGGGTCGTTCCGTGGTATTCCGCATAACAAGCACTGGCTTTCCAAGAGCAGGCGCCTCTTCCTGAATTCCACCGGAATCGGTAAGAATCAAATGACAATGTTGCATTAAATAGACAAAAGGCAAGTAATCCAGTGGTTCCAGTAAAAATATATTTTTTTTGGTCCCCAGCAGTCCATAAACCGGCTTTTGCACATTGGGGTTTAAATGCACCGGGTACACTATTTGTACCCCTGGGTCTTTCGCAATACTGGATAGTGCCTGACAGATATTTAAAAATCCTTCTCCAAAATTTTCCCGCCTATGCCCTGTGACCAGTATCAGTTTTTTTGTTGGGTCTAAGAAGCTGAACTTTTGTCTCAATGTATTCAGAAGTTCTTCTGAGTTTCTTAAAATGTCACTGGCCCAAAGTAGAGCATCAATCACAGTATTACCCGTCACAAAAATCTTGTCTTCCTTAACCGATTCGGCCAGAAGATTTTGTTTGGCGGTTTCTGTGGGAGCAAAATGTAAATCTGCCAGCATCCCGGCAATTTTTCGGTTGGCTTCTTCAGGCCAGGGGGATTGAAGATTTCCGGTGCGCAACCCAGCTTCCACATGTCCCACCGGAATTTTATGATAAAAGGCCGCAAGGCTCGTGGACATGGTGGTATTGGTGTCTCCATGAACTAAAATTCGGTCGGGACGGTAATTCACAAAAATTTCTTCCAGTCCACTAAGTACACTGGCAGTCACCTTGGAGAGGCTTTGAGATTTCTGCATCAGGTTCAAATCAAAATCTGGCTGAATCTGAAAAATTTTAAGAACCTGATCCAGCATTTCTCGGTGCTGGGCCGTCACACAAACCTTACAATCAATCTCATTTACTTGTTTCAGGGCTCGAACCACCGGAGTCATTTTAATAGCTTCTGGCCTGGTACCAAAAACACACAATACTTTGAATTGATTTGTCATAGATTTCTTCTGATTCCGCAGCCTCACTATTCAAGCTCACCGTGAGGCTTTACCAGCGGGCCGATTATCCCAAATTAGTCTGGTTTTGGCAACTTGTGAAGGTACTCCTGCACTAACTCATCAAAGCCTACTCCTGAAAGGGCACTCATTTTATCTCTTGTGGACTCCAGATCCAGACTGCCCTCCCGGTGCAGCTCTAAATAGCTGCTAAGTTTTCCCTCAATTTTTCCTCGTTCTGCTCCAATGTGAATTCCCTGCTGAATTCCTTGCTGTAGTCCTTTTTCCAGGCCTTCTTCTATTGCAGTTCTAAACGAATTGTTCAAATCACGAAAGACTTTTAGGCTATCTTGGTAAACCGAATACTCCTCTTTCGTAAAGCTCGCGATTTCTGCGGCCCTAAACAGTTTTTCAAAAACCCGATCTTTGAATTTGTCTGGAATCTGGTGAAGCCTACTTAGATTTTTTAATACAAACAGCCATTTATCAAAACGGGTTTCCAGCTCCTCAAGGGATTTGCTGAATTTGGGCATTTCAAGATAAATAAAGGTCAGCTTGTCATAAAAAACCTTATTCGTTTCAATGTCGCTTAACTTGATGTCATGACGAAACTTATGCAGAAGGTCTTTGTCTTCATCAAAAACAAAGTCTAATATGGCGACTGTATACACAGCCTTTAACTCAAAATCCCAATCTCCGATTTGCCCCTGCTCCACAATAGGAAAACTGGTATAATAAAGAGTTCTGTCCTTAAAAAACTTCTGCTTGGTCTTCTGAATTTCAACAATGAACTTCTCGCCCTGTTCATTTTCACAGTACAAATCAAAAATAGCCCGACGATCATTAATACGACGACCCAGCTGCTCGTTTTTAAGATAAGTCAGAGAAACAATGTTACCCTGCTCTTTCTGCAACAACTGGTTTAAAAAGTCCAGCAGAAGGTCTTTATTGTATTCTTCACCAAACAGCTTTTTGAAACCAAAGTCTGTGAAAGGGTTAACATAGGTATCTGCTTTCATTGCAATTGACCCAAAAAAGATTGCACCAGCTCATCATAATTCTGACCCAACAGTGACTGCATTTGTTCCTCTGCTGCTTCTTTGGGTAAGGTACCGTTACGAAACAGCATCAAAAGAATCTTTAGCTTTCCTTCCAGCTCACCGCGCT
>JACFNL010000213.1 GCA_019454875.1 Candidatus Cloacimonadota bacterium
TGATTGCCAGGCATTAGATTGCAACCCAAAAAAACAGTTTGTTCCCCAACCTGATGCTTTATCGGATCAATCAAGAATCCTGTGAGCCACTGTATACATAAAAAAACCTGCTTTCAAATACTAATTGTAATGATACTCCAAGGTTTGTAAATGGGCGAAAGATACCTAATCTAAATGTCTCCAGTTTAATCCCTGGCGTTGCCGGGCGGCTTCTCTGGCACGGTTTAAGATTCCTTTTAGTAAGGCAGGATCCTGAGTTAGTGCCTGAAGTTCTGTTTGTAGACGGGACAGTGAATCAGAAAGGGCTTTTTCTGCATCAGGTTTGAGATAGAGCACTTCGTTTACAAAGGGCTTTTCGGCCAATTGAGCAAACAGAGCTGCCATAATATCTTTGGGGCGTAATAGTTTTAGGGCAAAACTTAAATGAATGGAGTGATTTTCGTAAACTGTGGCCTCATGGTAACGGCCTGCTGGTATGTATAAAACATCACCGGCCTTTAAATCAACGGTATCGAAATATTCACCAGCTTTCATTTTTGAGATAGGGGCAGGTGGAACTGGTTCATCAGGATTTTTGTTGGTACCTGAATAGATTTTCCAGATTTTTCTTCCGCTGAGCTGCAGGACAATTACATCATGAGCGTCATAATGCAGATCAAAACCCCTGTAGCTGCCTTCTGTCCAATAAAGATTAGCTTGAGCCCTGCATAAACTGAGTTCTTCAAGATAGGAGGACAGATGATTGCTGAATTCATGCCAAAGATCTACGGCATTTAAAACCAAGGTGGCACCTTTTAACAGAATTTCTTCAACAGTTTTCCAATCAGGTACCATTACATTCGGATCGCGACGGTACTCCATCGGGCGACAATACTGTCTGGCAGGCAATACAGTCCCATTCACTACCAGTTTTACACTGTTCTGGGACCATGTGGAAGGAACCTGCAGAAGTTTTAGAAAACTGGCATGCGAAAAATCGGGTTCAAATCGTTTTGGATTTTCTGGATTCTGCAAAAATGCATGCCAGGTTTTACCATAGATATTCTGCCAGAACTCATGTTCACCTAACGGGTCGAATAACTGTTTTGTAAGGAAATCGGGGAGAGGAAGCACCATATTTTGACCTCTGTTTGAATCAATGTTGCAGGCCTTAGTAATAGAAGTCAAGTTCTGGTTTCTAGTGGGCACAATCTGTCACGCCCGTTTTATCGTAAATTTTTCTTGACAGGTTTTTTGATGCCACTTTCTAGCCTGTCCCACCCCCTCGTATAACTTCTACTCTAATGCCGTATTTCTTTTTACGGCTGCCCGATTTCAGACTACTTAGCGAAAAGTCCCAAAATTGTAAAAATCGCCCCCTTTTGCCGCCTTCAAACAAGCCGAAAAACCCCGTGGTAGCATAAATGCATGGAAAACCTACATCAAAAAATCACCGAAACTGTCATAGAGTATAGAAAACAGGAAGGGCTCTTAATTGAGCTTACTCAGGAAGCCGATTTCACAAAACTTTATCTTGAGCTTGGTTACTCTTCCCTGTTTGAGTATTTAAACATTGGTCAGGGAATCAGTGCCGCAACCGTAAGTAATTTAATTACCGTAGCCCGAAAATCTGTCAAAATTCCAGAAATGATGGAGGCCATTGCCTCAGGTGAAGTGGGTCTGGCCAAACTAAGAAAAGTGT
>JACFNL010000082.1 GCA_019454875.1 Candidatus Cloacimonadota bacterium
ACTTGAAACAGGATCGGTTGCCATGTAAACAGCTCCAAATGCAAATCCACCAAGAACCAGGTGATAATGAGGAGGCATCCGAAACAGTCCATGCAAGGAATCACTTGCCATCATATTAAACACAACAGCCATCAAAACAGCACCAATTACACAACCAACTGTGGATCGGTAGTTACCAACTCCAGAAATCAGAAGAACGATAAATCCGATAACACAGGCAATTGCTGAGGTCTCGCCAATGGATCCGGGAACAAATCCCATGGCCAGTTTGTCAAATGTGAATCCATGTGATGCCAAAAGACCCACAGGTTCCGCACCAACAGAAGCCCCACTCTTAACACCTAAGGCAACTCCAAGAGCTGTGGCACCGGAATAACCATCCAGTACCTTGGTATCTCTTGTGATGGCGACCCACACGCTGTCCCCAGACATACTTGCCGGATAAGAAAAGAAACAGAAGGCTCTTGCCATCAAAGCCGGGTTCAGAATATTCATTCCTGTACCACCAAAAACTTCCTTGGCAATGACAACCCCAAAAGAAATGCCAACCGCGGCCTGCCATAATGGCAGTGTTGGTGGCAAAACCAGTGGAAACAATAGACCAGTAACCAAAAAACCCTCATTGATGGGGTGTTTTCGCACTACAGCAAAAATGGCTTCCCAGGTTCCACCCACAGCATAAGAAATAAAAATCAGGGGTAAAACCCACTTAAGACCCTCTACAAAACAGGAAACCAGATCCACAGATCCGCCTGTTGCAAGCATGGCCTGATAACCAGTGTTGTATATTCCAAACAACAAAGGAGGTAAAAGGGCTATGATTACCATGGACATGTACCGTTTGGTATCAATCGAGTCCCTGACATGAACAGTTCCATGAGTCACATGAGAGGGACTGAACAAAAACGAATCGGCAGCATCAAAAGCATAATAGGCTTTTTCTAAAGGCTTACCGGGAGCAAAAAGATCCTTTTTTGTTTTCTCAAGAATATTCAGAAGAAAATTCATACCAGACCCTCCTTGAGAATTTCATTCGCGCTGGTTTTGATGATTCCATCCAAATCAATTTTGGACGGACATACATAAGTACATAGTCCACAATTGCTGCAATCCAGAATTCCCAGCTCCTGAACAGCCTCAACATCGTTGGCCAGGGCCGCCTTGAATAGAAACTGAGGCAAAATCTCGGTAGGACACACTTCCTCACAGGCACCACACTGCACGCAGGCCCTTTCTTCTCCGTTGATTGAAGTATTCATGGCGTATTCTGAGCCACCAAACAAAGAAGATAAAAATACTCTTGAATAGGAAGGTTTATCAGAACCAGGGCGCATGAACCGTAGAAACTCCCTTTCATAACCTTCGGGCAGAACCTGCACGGAATGCTGGTACAGACCGGAAAACCCGTCAGCCTTCAACTGCCTTCCAGTGAGTACACCACCGGCCAGAATCCTCATCCCATCCGTAGACTCCTTACCCAAAAGAGTGGACAAGGGGCTTCCTAAAGGTGCTTTGACATAACGGCGATTACTAATACCTGTTCCGCAGACAGTAATCACTCTGTCTTCACACAGTATTCCACTGCGCAAAGTATCAACAATTGCCAGAAGATCCTGGGGGTTCACATGCCAGGCAACATCGTTTTTCCTGAGTGGAGAAACCCAGTAGCACTGCAATTGAGGATTTCCCGATGGATAACGACTCACTGCATGAATATGATGAGCACCGGGAATCTCTCTAAGACCAGCAGGGATTTCACTCTCACTTGGAGCAGATGCTAAAAACACCTGTCCCCTGGTCAATTTTTTCATAAGCTGAACACCTAGAGCTAAATCCTTGATTCTGTCTTTGAGTACAAAATTCAGATCTGGATAAAGTGGTTCATTATCAATGCAGGAAACATAGATATCTTTGGGCCGCTTTTCAGGATCGGCAACAATGTTGAATGGCAATTGCCTTATCAAACGCCAAAGCCCAGTTTTCAAAAGAGCCTGAACCAGCTCTTCTTCCTTAATTTTTTCAAGGTTAACCGGCTCAATGACCTTGTTAGGTGTTTTATCTTTCACCTCAAGAACGACCTCTATCAGAAGCCTTCTTTCAGCACGGCGAATCTCCTTTACAACTGCATTGTAAGGGCTGATGATTTTGATCCGCGCATCATTCTTATCGTGAAAGAGAGCCTCTCCAGCACGAACTTCTTCGCCTTCCTGCTTATCCATGATTGGCTTTAAGCCGTGCAGGTCAATTGCACTGACAGACATGGTGTTTGAAACACCTATGGTCTCGACAGTCTTAACAGGCCTCCCGGCTATCGGAAGGTCATATCCCCCCGAAAAATCCAGATTTGTCATATTCCGTCTCCTGGCTGTTTTTTTTGGGCTAGGATAACCCTACCGGAACGGGTTTGCAATGAAATTCGGGCAGAACCTACTGAAAGCCCTTGGAGTCCACAAAAGTTTTCTCCAATGGTTCCAGAATATAACCCTTGGGACGCAAAATGGAAGCCTGGGCATACTGGGTAAGCATTGCGGCAATCGTTTCTCGCTGAGAATCCATTGCTAGCTTCTCACTGGTCTGTAAAAGACCTAGTGTATAGTCCTTGGTTCTCTCAACAGCTGGCAGGGATTCAATAACATGAGATGCTGAGTCATAGATATCCAGCCGATACTCAGCCTGTACATAACGGCCATAACCGCTTAACAGAATCCCTGAGGCTAAAAGCCCGGCTGGATTGATTTTTTTTTGATAGGATAACTTCTGAATATCGAGAAAAAATATTTTATTCGCCCCAAACACCTCTGCGAGGGCATGCATGACCTTAGGATAATCCTCGGGGCTGACAGAATGTTCCTTCAAAAAATTCTGTATCTGAAGCCATGATGGTACTAAAAAATCATATTTTCTTAAAAAATGAGCTATCTGGTCAAAAGCCTGTTTACCAAACTTTTCACGGCCTGCCGGAACAAGTGGAGGAAGAACTAGCATTACAATCCTGGGTTTGGATTCCACAGGGATTCGATTCACCTCATCCATGGAATGAATCCTGCCTGGTTTGGATGCCGACACCAAAACAGATATTGTAATCAGAAAAAGAACAATCAATCTTAACATTTTATTTGAAATTCTGAGCCTGGCTTTTGGCCGCCTCAATCTGCCCGGAGTACTGATCCTTCAATTTTTTCCCCTCTTCCGTGGACATATAAGCCTCTAGCTGGGAACGAGCATTAGGATCATTCATCAAATGACCATATTTGGATTGTAGCTCTGCTTTGATTTCCTGCTTTTCTGCTTCACTGGAAGCATTGGCCATACGGCGTTTGAAGTTGTCAAACTCGGCAATAAATTCATCCTTGTTCAACCCTGCCAAAGCCCCCTTTGCCTTATCCATGGCAGCCCTGGACTGCTCATTTTCAAATTCGGATAACTTGCGCTTATCTGCCTCCTCAGCCGCCTTAAGAATTGTGTTATACACATCCTCCCCACCGGCCATAGCAATAAGGTCCTCAATACTTTTTTCCTTGGATTTTCTGGTTTTAATCAGCTCCCGTAAATACTCAACCGTTGCATAAAGAAAATCATCCGGCGCATCATTTAAGGCATTGGAAAACGCCTCATCAGCACTTGAGGAATCTCCTAAAGCCATATACAGACTGCCAATACGGTAGTTGGAGACAAAATCACTACCTGATCCAGCCTCGATTTGAGATCTGTAATAATCAATGGCTTTGGTATACAAACCTCTCATCCTTCTTAGGGATTCTTCCTCATAGAGTTTGGCTGCAAAATAAAGTCTTTCAAAAAATACGGACTCATCACCATGATTGCTCATCCTGGATTCTACATAATCATAGGCCGATTTACCAATCTGCTCCAGACCCTGACGAATCCTGTCGGAAACATCGTCCTTCTCGAGCTTTTGGGCCGCATAGTTATAGTTGTCCCAGGCATAATCATACTGCTTTTGAATCCTGTAATGACTGGCAAGAAGATTGCGATAGCCTGCATGCTCCACATCGTTTTCCAATAGAGATGTCAAAAGCTCCATGGATTCTTCATATTTTTTTTCGGCAAAAGCCAGTCTTGCTTTGTAATAATTATAACTGTCTGGGAAATCAGTCTCGGCCTGAGAAAACATTTCTGAACACTTCTCTCCACCTTCGAGGGAGCGAATTCTATGGCACTGGATCAAGGCCTCATCTACCTGACCTGCCATATAAAAACAGCGAGCCAGAGAAAATCGGATTCTGGCATCATCAGGTCTTTGTCGGGCAAGATGTTTCCAGTAGCGAAGAGATTCCAGATATTTTTCCTGCCTGAAAAGTCCCACGGCCAGCTGATTAACAGACTTCAAATCAGAAGGATTCTGTCTGACATGCTGCTCCAATGCACCAAGGTCTTCAGAATAGGCGGGATACCAGACCCACCAAAAACATACCAACACGATCCAAAATTTTGCCATAAAACCAGTCCTTACTCAGATTATACCTGAATCAACCATAAACTTCACAGGCAACAGCATCCGATACAAAATACACAAAACAAAACTGAGATTATGAGGGGGCAGTATGTATCTTGACAGCAAATCTCTGATCAGCGATTTTCGCGAAGAAAAAATAGGACCCAAGGATATGTTTTTTTATGCCAACCGCTTAAGCAGCAGGGAACGCAAAAAATTTGTCTCCAATGCTCGCGATCTATTACTTATCAAGGCATAAAAAATGAGGCTCTGATTTCTCAAAGCCTCATTCAATCTTTATTTGCCAACCAATTACCGGCCAGCGCTTGAGATCTTGGGCTGTACCCAGACCGACTGAACCTGTCTGATTCGGCGAATTCTTTCCTCAGCTATAAAATCAGCAGCCTCTGAGGTTGGAATTTTACTTTTTCTGGCTGTCTCAAGAATAGATGAAATTGTTCCGAAAAGGGATTCTACCCTTCTAAATGCCCTTTCCTTATTGTAACCAGCAAGCTCTTCATACACATTCATCAATCCACCGGCGTTGATGACATAATCAGGGGCATAAATAATCCCCTTATCCATCAAAACCTTGCCATGTCTGGCCTCGGCTAACTGGTTGTTGGCAGCACCGGCAACTACAGCGCATTTAAGCTGGGGAATGGTTTTATCATTAATGATGGCACCTAAAGCACAGGGGGCAAAAATATCGCAGGAAACTCCATAGATTTCATCTGGACTGACTGCTTCTGCACCAAACTCATTTACTACCCTGCGTACGGCCTCTTCATTTACATCGGTCACAATCAGTCGTGCCCCTTCCTGATGTAGATAGCTACAAAGGTAATACCCTACATGACCGAGTCCCTGCACTGCCACGGTCAGCCCGTTCAGGCTATCAATACCTGACTGGGCTTTCCAGCATGCCTTGATTCCGATATGAACACCTTTTGCAGTTACTGGAGAAGGATCACCGGAGCCACCTTTGGTCGGATTTGTACCGGTTACATAATTGGTTTCCATGTTGATCCATGTCATATCTTCAAGGGAGGTACCAACATCCTCAGCCGTAATGTATCGGCCGTTAAGGCTCTCAACAAATCGCCCAAAAGTACGAAAAAGAGTTTCAGATTTCATGGCCCTGGGATCCCCAAGGATTACGCCCTTGCCGCCCCCAAGATTCAAACCCGAAACCGCCGCTTTGTAGGTCATGCCCCGAGCAAGCCTGAGGACATCGACCAGTGCATCCTCGTCCGATGCATACGGGTACATGCGCACTCCACCCAAGGCAGGCCCAAGTGTCGTGTCATGAATACAGATTATGGCCTTTAGGCCACTGGCCTGATCCTGACAAAATACCAACTGTTCGTAATCAAATTCCTGCATGCGGGTAAAAATAGCCATCTGGTGCACCTCCTGTACTGCATATACCAGTCGGCGCGTATCATACACGAGAACCCTAATTCCCCTCAAGCAAAGCGAGAGGATGATGTATCGGGCAAAGGATTTTTGGCTCTTTGCCTTTCTTGAAATTCTCCAAAATTCTGGTTTTACATCCCGTTCCAGCCAGCATTCCGGAATCTGAACAAATATGCGAGGTTTCAATATTTTTAGGCTTAACTACCTCATACCCGCCAAAGTATCCTGGAATTTTCTCCTTCACAGATTTTAAAAACTCCCCTACTACCGGTGCAGCGACAAAAGAGCTAGAGGCTTTTTTTCCCAGCGAAATCCTGTCGTTGAACCCAAAGGTAACTGCAACGGCAATCTTGGGAGTCAACCCAACAAACCAGGCGTCAATATAGTCCTGATTGGTACCGGTCTTGCCTGCCACATCAAGGCCATCAACCTTTGCTCGTCGACCTGATCCCCGATTTACCACGGTGCGCAACATATCGTAAAGCTGATAGGCAGATTCCTCAGCCATTGCTTCAAACTCCTGATGTCTGGCCTCATAAAGTACAATGCCACCAGGATCTTCAACCCTGAGGATAGACACAGGCTTTACATAAATACCCTGGTTGGCAAATACACTGAAGGCAGAAACCATTTCCATGGGCAAAATTTCTGTACTGCCCAGTGCAATGGTGCGATTGTTTTGAAATGGTACAGTAATGCCTAATTTTCTGGCCATTTCCACTACCTTGGCAACACCAATCTTTTCGATGAGCTGCACGGCCGTTACATTGTAGGAATGCTCCAAAGCCGTCCTTAGAAGAGATGGGCCATGGTACCTGCCACCGTAGTTTTGTGGACTCCATTCCTGATTCAGCTGCTCCATCCTGTACACAATAGGTACATCGTTCAAAACCATATTGGCCGGAACTCCATTTTCGAGGGCAGCCGCATATAAAATTGGTTTTATGGAAGAACCAACCTGCCTTCGAGCTTGAGTTACCCGATTAAACTGCGAAGATTCAAAGGATCGCCCTCCAATCATGGACAGTACTTCACCGGTAGTAACATCTCGAACCACAAACGCTCCTGATAAATCAGGAAACTGCTCCAGAGGATATGTCTGAAACAAGGGAGCTGTCAGAAAGATCTCCCTGGCTATACTTTGCAGCTGAAAATCAAGCGTGGTCAGAACTCTTAACCCGCCCTCGTAGACCTTGCGATAACCTAATATCTCTACAAGCTCCTTCTTGACATGCTCCACAAAATAAGGTGCCTTGCCGGCAATGGCCTTGCGTTTTTCTACTGGCTGGCGAATCACAATCTGTTCACGAATGGAATCTTCATATTCACGGCGATTGATCATGCCCAATTCCAGCATCTTGGCTAGGACAATTCTCTGCCTTCGTCGCGACAAGTCAGGGTTGGTCAAGGGATTGTAGCGGTTGGGAGCTTTCATCATACTGGCTAGTACCGAAACCTCCGCAATCGTCAAATCACGGGTAGTTTTGGAAAAGTAGTTGTAGGCTGCGGACTCAATTCCGAAGTAGGACTGCCCAAAAAATACAGTATTCAGATACATTTCCAGGATTTCCCGTTTGGTGAAACGGTATTCCATGCGCATTGCCAGAATCATTTCACGGATTTTTCTGGTGAAATTCTTCTCTGGAGAAAGATAAATGTTACGAATCAGCTGTTGCGTAATTGTCGAGGCTCCGGCCGTAAGACTTCCTTTCTGCAAATTCTGGAGAATCACACCCACGATACGGATCGGATCGATTCCAAAGTGGGAATAAAACCGCTCATCCTCAATAGCCACAAATGCATTGGGTATATGTTCAGGCAAATCCTCAATCCGCACAAGATTCAGCCTGGAGGTCATGTCAGCAACCGTGTCTAAAAGCTCCCAGTTCCGATCATAGATACGAGTAGTCAGAGCAGGAGATAAATCGGCGGCGTAAACCTCGGGCAAACTTTCCCAAATCCCTTGCAGTATGCCTGCCCATGCTCCGCTGAATAAGGCTATTACTGGCATAAACAATAAAAACACTGTGAAAAACACCGATTGAACAAACCGTTTCAAAGCGTGCAAAATCCAGTACAGAGCCGAACTTATGGTTTGAAACACAATACGGATCATTCTTCGACCTCGGTCTTCCTGCAAACCCCCATCAACTTCTCCATACGGGCCAGATCCTCACTCATAGTCAGCTTAAAATTGCCGGGCTCCCCTTCAATCACTTCAACTTGATTGCCACCCTTCAGGGCAAACCAGGCATCATCAGTTCCGCTCAAATCTCCCACATGAGCCCTGTAGGCCGAAAGAATCCTTTGGTACACAAACACCTGCGGGGTTTGAACCACCCGCAACACCTGTCGGTTCAAGCTGTTTTGAATCATACCGCACTCATCCACCTCCTTTACAGAGTCCGTGACAGATAGGCCAGGTATAACTCCATTTTTGGTCTCCATACATCGTTTAAGCAGCCTCAATATCAGAGATTGGGATGGATTTGGTCGTGCCCCATCGTGAATCAAAACAAAATCTGTATCCTCATCACAGGCATTCAGACCTGAAAGTACGGAATCCTGCCTCTCTGCCCCCGGTTCAGAAAAACGGTAACTCAGGTCTGGGTAATTCTGATTTACATAACTGATGACAGAGTCCCGAAAAACAGACGAAACTACAAACACTATCTGCAAACCAGAAACAGCACCCGCAAATCTCATTAGGGAATGAGTCCATACCGGTCTACCCAAAAGATTCAAAAACTGCTTTGGCATTTCCGAGCCAAAGCGTTTGGAACTTCCTCCAAGCAAAAGAACCAGACCACACTTCATATCAGGTGTTTCGCTTCAATAACCAGTACAAAAGATCCTTAAGATCCAGGGAAGCCTGATTGGTATATGGCTCTAAAAGTTCTATGGCCAACTCACATTCTTTTTTGGCAAGATCCTGACTCGCTTTGAGTCCCAAAACCTGTGGGTAGGTTGATTTTTGATTTTTTTGATCAAGACCTGAGGGTTTACCTAACTCAGAAGTGTTTCCAGTCACATCCAGGATATCGTCTGTAATTTGAAAAATTCGGCCAAATCGATATCCAAATTTCCTTAAAGCCAGAATCTCATCGGATGATGCACCGGAAAGTCTAGCACCAAAAGCCATGGATGCTCCAAACAGACATCCAGTTTTGTAATAATGAATGTCCTGTAATACCGACTCATCCACTGTCTTATTTTCCATTTGCAGGTCAAGAACCTGACCGGCAATCATCCCATTTGCACCAATAGACTGGGACAAATCCAAAATGCTGTCCAGTATCAAATCCGTTGCAAAACCCCATTTGCGCCCCACAGTAATCAACACTTCCCAGGCAAAGGTCAACATAGCATCCCCAGCCAGGGTAGCAATGTCCTCTCCATACATTTTATGGCAGCTAGGTTTGCCACGCCGTAGATCTGAATTGTCCATACAGGGTAAATCATCGTGAATAAGGGAATAAGTATGCAATATCTCAAGTACTACAGAACATTCACAAACAGCCTGGGTATCCTTTAAAAACAACTCCGCTGCCTTAATGGCCAAAATAGGTCGAATGCGTTTGCCTTTAGCAAATAGGGAGTACTCCATAGCCTCCTTGATCACCGGGGTAACTGTCACATTCAGAGTACAGGCCGACCTCAGAGACTCTTCAACCCGAAGTCTTTCTTTTTCAATACGATTAATGAACTGGGCCTGAGGATTCTTCATTGTGTTCTCCGAATTTGCGCAGTTGGGTTTCCCATATTTTTATCTGCTCTGGACTGGCAGAATCCAGCATTTTCTGCAGTTCACAAATCATACTCTGAATCTTCTTGGCCAAATCTCTGTTCTGTTTCAATTCCACTCCTCATAATAACGAATATCGGAACTGATCTGGGCCTTTAAGGCTTCTGGATCAGAAAACTGCTGTTCCTTGCGAATAAATTGCTCCAGTTCTACACGCACTATTGTCCCTAATCCCCAGTTTTGCCAAAAACCGCTGCTCTGATTGGGAAAATGAATTTCCAGCCTAGGCTCCTCGTTGTTATGAAAACTGGGACTGACCCCATAATTGGCAATTGCTTTAATCCTTGGCCCATTGAGTTCAAAGACCTGGATTAAATAAACTCCAAAGGCCAGGGAGAGATCCTTAAATTTAAGATTGAGGGTTGGATAACCCAGGTTTTTACCTATCCCGTGACCTGGACTGATAGAGCCTGTCAGAAAATGTTTACGGCCCAGCATCTTTTCAGCCTCCGCCAGATTCCCCTGTTTCAGAAGTTCCCGTATACGGCTCGAAGACACCTTTTGTCCCAAAATTTCATGTCTTGGTAAAACATACACGGGGATATTGGCTTTTGTTAACTCTGCTTCAAGCTCTGTAACCGTACCTTCTCCACCAAAACCAAAGCGAAAATCAAACCCAATACATACGGCCTCTGGTTTGACTAAGTCCCTAAGAATTTGAATAAACTCCAGGCTGCTTAAGTGCAGGAAACTATCGGTAAAAGGAATACGAAGAATCTCGTCTGCCCCTGCGGATTTAAGACAGCAATACCTGCTCTCATAATCCTGGATCAATGAAAAATTTCTGACCCCAAAGACCAGAGAAGGATGAGGTTCAAATGTCATCACTGTTATTCGGGTGTTTTTTTCGGATCTCTTTTTTGTGGCCATTTCTATCAACTTCTGATGACCTAGATGCACTCCATCAAAATTGCCAATCACCAGAATGCGTTTTAAATCTTTATCAAAGTCCGGTAAAAAACTCATGAAGGCACCTTGTGAAACCACTTCCCTTCCAAAGCCAGGCCATTTTGCACTACATCAAAAAGACCTTCTAGGGAGATAGCATTTTGTAGACTCAATGATGCAACCTCGGTACGGCACAGTTTATCCAGATAAGCTACAAGACCCATACTCTGAACGATTTCCTGAACAAGCTGACGGATATAAGTCCCTTTGGAGCAACGAACAGACAAATCAAAAGATTGGCCATCCGGTCTAAAGTGAACTTTCATATCATGGATGGTAATCAGTCTCGTTGGCAATTCCAAAGACAAAATTTCCTTTTTTCCTCGTGCAACATGGTAGAGGCGTTTCCCGTCTACACGACGGGCGGAAAACAAGGGAGTCTGTTGCATTCTAGTGCCCATAAGAGAATGTAAAACTTCTTCAATGCGAGACAAATCCAGTCCAGGTGAAAAATTCTGCCACCGAACAGCATTGCCTTCTATATCCAAAGAATCCGTTTCCATACCCAGAACTGCTGTTCCGGTATAAGACTTATCACCCTCCAAGAGGGCCTGTAACAGTTTTGTTCCCCGGTTGATACCAATTGGCAATACACCTGTGGCAAAAGGATCCAGGGTACCTCCGTGTCCGACCTTGTTGACCCGAAGCAGTCGCTTGACAAAAGCTACTAGCTCAGTGGAACCAACACCAATCGGTTTGATCAGATTGATCACTCCGTGAGTATCTGAAAAGGCCATTCATTCAAGGATAGACCGGGCTTTGATTGCCTCTAGCTCTTCCTTCTCCTCCAAAAGCTCCCGTCGGATCCTCTCAATTTCATCTCCAGTTTCATCATAATGGACATGAATCTGGGGAGCACTGCGAAGCGAAAACTGTTTGCCGACCACGGAACGAAAATATCCTTCTGATTCCTGAAGAATTCCCAGGGCAATTTCACGATCCTTAGGTGAAGTTGCGGGATTAGCAAAGGTCACATACACTCTGGCATGAGAAATATCAGGCGATAGCTGAACCTGGGTGACAACTACAGAGGCCCGCTGGATGCGCTGATCCCTGACCTCACGCATCACTAGCTCACCTATCAGCCTCTGAATGTCTTTTGCCAGCCTTTGCTTGCGAAAACCAGACTGTTTTTTCATGGACTATCTTCGTATCTCCTGAATTTCGTAACACTCAATAATATCTTTGACTTTGATATCATTAAATTTCAAGGAAATTCCGCACTCATAACCACTAAGAACCTCAGTGACCTGATCCTTGAAGCGATTGATGTTCTCTACCTTGCCCTTATAGACCTCAGTACCATCACGGATTACACGAGCCTCACGGCCACGAATGAGTTTCCCGGTCTCTACAAAACAACCAGCAACTTTCCCAACCTTGGAAATTGCAAAAACATCACGAACTTCAGCCCGACCAAGTACATGTTCTTCAAACTCAGGTTTAAGCATGCCCTTCAAGGCTTTTTCAATATCCTCAATGGCCTCATAAATAACTCGGTAATTGCGAATCTCAACCTTGTGATCCCCGGCCAAAGACTCAACCCTTGGATCATTTCGCACATGAAAGCACAAAATAATAGCCGAGGCAGTCGAAGCTAGCATGACATCACTCTCAGATACTGGACCAACCCCGGAATGAATCACATTCACCCTGAGATTTTTGGCAGTCAGCTTGGACAGAGATTCAGTGAGAGCAATCACGGAACCGTGAACATCGGCTTTGACAATCAGTTTTAGTTCCTCAAGTTTGCCTTCTTCAACCTTGGCAAAAAGACTTTCGAGGCTCACAACCTTTTCGGCCCCACTGACCTTCATGCGTTTTGCCCGCTCCTGCCGCTTCTGAATCAGGGCCCTGGCAATTTTTTCCTCAGAAACAATCATGAACTTGTCGGCAAATTGAGGAACTTCCGAGAAACCCGAAACTTCCACAGGGGTTGAGGGACCCGCCACTTTGACCTGTTCGCCTTTTTCATTGCGCATGGCACGAACCCGGCCCATAGCCATTCCGGCCACCATAATATCGCCAATAGAAACCTTGCCCTGCTGTACTAAAACTGTGGCAACAGCTCCTTTGCCTTTATGCAAACCAGCTTCAACCACAACTCCAACACCTTTTTTGTCAGGATTAGCCTTCAAATCCTGCAATTCTGCCTGTAAGGCCACTGTATCCAACAGATCGTCAATACCCTGCCCAGTAATACCGGAAACACCCTGAATAGGAATTTTGCCGCCCCAAGGTTCAACCAGAAGACCATTTGCTCCCAGATCCTCGTAAACCTTGGTGATATTTGCCCCGGGTTTATCAATTTTAGTGGCAGCCACGATAATCGGAACACCAGCATTTTTAGCATGATTGATGGCTTCCAGGGTCTGTGGTTTCACAGAGTCATCAGCTGCAACAACTAAAATGGCAATATCAGTAATCTGGGAACCGTGAGCACGCATGGCAGTGAAAGCCTCGTGACCAGGGGTATCCAGAAAACAGATACTGTGGCCGGAACGGGTATTCACTTTGTAGGCACCAATGTGCTGGGTAATTCCCCCAGCTTCTCCCTTGGCAACTGTGGCACTGCGGATATAATCCAGCAATGTGGTTTTACCATGATCCACATGGCCCATGATAGTCACAATTGCATCTCTGGGTTTTAGTGTCTCAGGGGCATCCTCTTCCTCAAGCTCAAAATGGTCAATCGCGTCCGAAGCCTCGTGCTGGATAGAAAATCCGTACTCGTTGGCAAGAATTTCCACCGTGTCTTCATCCAGCCTCTGGTTCATGGCTGCCATGATTCCCATCTTGAACAGTTTGCCAATCACTTCCGTAACCGCAACGCCCATGTTTGTAGCCAGCTCGTTCACAGACACTGACTCACCTAGTTTCAAAACCTTTCTCTGGGCTTCCTGTCTTGCCTGTTCTTCCTCATGCTTCAACTCACGGGAAACCTGTTTTTCCTTAATCTTTTTCTTTTTCTGAATTTTAGCCTGCTGCCGCTCAAACTCAGTCATGGCCGTTCTTTTTCGGCCAAATTTGAGTTCATCATCAGCCGAAGCAGGACTGTGAGACTGTCCAGAATGAGGAGTATAGGTACTGGTTGGTACCGGACCCGCAGGAGGTGGAACTACAGGACTCCCGGGCCGGGCATTGGGATGCCCTCCACCCTGACGGGGCTGCCCCTGATACTCTCCTCTATTGTACGGTGGCCTCTGACCCCCACCTGAAGAATTGTCAGATGAAGAACTTCGGTGACCGTGGCTTCTGCCACCAGGAGCCAAGGTGCCAGTGGCTGGCCTAGGACTCCGTGTCTGCGCCTGGGGAGCAGCTGGTTTCTGAGTCGTAGAAATACGCACTTTCCCCTTCTCCAAATCATCCGACCGGATCGAGGGCAAATCCTTCATGGAGCGTATGACATTGTCCTTAGGTGCTTCTTCTTTGCGCGATGCCTTCTGAACAATCCGCCTGATTTCAGCCTCGGCAGCATCGTCAAGTGGGCTCAAAGGGCTCTTAATATTCAGACCAGCTTCTTTGCACAAGGAGATCAGTTTATTTTTGTCGTAATCCAGTTCCTTGGCAAGTTCAAATACTCTCATAAAAATCCAAAACCTTGGGTAAAAAATAGCGGGAAACAGGCTCTAAAAAACCTCTACCCCAAATCAAGACTCCTAATATAATCACTCTCTTTAACAATATCAATCTTTATATGGGTCAGCTTAGCAGCAAGTCTGACATTTTGTCCTTCCCGTCCAATTGCGAGACTCAACTGGGAGTCTGGAACTACAACTATCATGCGTTTATCTTCTTCAATGTACTGCATAGTTCTGGGTTTTGCCGGACTAAGCGCATTGTTTATATAAACCGTCAGATCAGGATTCCACTTCACAATATCAATTTTTTCGCCATTCAATTCATTGACCACAACCTGAATTCTGGAGCCCCGAAGTCCTACACAGGATCCAACAGGATCAATGTGTTCTTCAGCAGACCAGACCGCAATTTTAGAACGAATTCCAGGTTCTCTGGCAATACTTCTGATCTCCACGAGTTTATCGGGAATTTCAGGAATCTCCTGCTCAAACAATCGCCTCAAAAAATCAGGATGAGTTCGGGACAATACAATCTGAGGACCCTTACTGACTTTTTTTACATCTATAATTACAGACTTGATGTAATCACCCTGCCGAAACCGTTGTGCAGGAATCTGCTCACGAAACGGCAATATGGCCTCAATTCCATCATCTAGCTCAATTAAGGTATCACCCTTATCAAATCTCTGAATTTTACCGGTGATCATCGAGCCAATTTTTTCGGAATATCTGTCATAAACCTGTTTTCGATCTACCTCGGAAATCTTTTGCATGATTACCTGTCGGACCGTCTGTGCCGCAACCCTGCCAAACTGCTCAGGAGTAATGTTCACCCTGATTTCATCGCCAATTTCTACTTCTTCAGAAATTTTTAATGCATCTTTAATCGAGATTTCTCGCTCAGGAGCAACAACCGTCTCCACAACCAGCTTATAGGTCATCACAAGAAAGGTATCATTATCCCCAAATTCAATAAAAAGCTCTCCATCATAGTTATAATTTTTTCTGTATGCAGAAATCAGAGCAACTTCCAATGTCAAAAACATTGGAAGCCGCTCTGATTTCTGCAT
>JACFNL010000083.1 GCA_019454875.1 Candidatus Cloacimonadota bacterium
AATGTCACCGCCATAACACTTGGCCAATACATTTTTTCGCATGGCAGAAATGGTTTCCCGAGCAATCGCCTTGGAACCAAGCATAGCCTGAATAGGAACCTCAAACATCTGTCTTGGAATCAGTTCTTTCAGTTTTTCCACCAGTTCTTTGCCTCGGGCATAGGCAAAATCATGGGGTACAATCATGGTAAACGCATCTACAGGATCACCAGATATGGCAATTTCCATTCGTACAAGCTTACCGGGTTTGTAGCCAATCAAATCGTAATCAAGGCTGGCATAACCCTGGGTATAGGACTTTAAACGATCATAAAAATCAATGATCATTTCACTTAAGGGTATTTCGTAGGTCAGCATTACCCTTAAGGGATCCAGATATTTCATATCTATATAGGAGCCGCGTTTTTTATCACAAAGCTCCATAATTGCCCCAATGTATTCCTTAGGCATATAGATAGTCGCCTTAACATAAGGTTCCTGAATTTCCTTAAACTTATTCGGTTCAGGAAGTTTTGATGGATTATCAATATCCACCACGGAGCCATCATTTAAAGTAACCTTATACACCACAGAAGGAGCAGTAGCCACCAGATTCAGATTAAATTCTCTCTCCAGCCTCTCCTGTACCACATCAGAATGTAAAAGACCTAAAAATCCACATCTGAAACCAAATCCTAGAGCAGAAGATGTATCCGGTTCGTAAGAAATAGCCGAATCATTCAGCTTCATCTTCTCCAGGGACACTTTTAAGAGCTCATAATCCTCAGAATCCACGGGATACAAACCACAGAACACCATCTGTCGGATAGGCTTAAACCCTGGCAGAGCCTGTTTGGATGGATTATTCATATCAGTGACTGTGTCCCCAATCTGAATATCCTCCAGGGATTTAATGGCCGCACAAAAATAACCCACCATACCGGCCTTAAGCGACTCAACCCTGGTTTCATTAGGGGTAAAAATACCCACTTCCACCACCTCATAGAAGGTGTCGGTTCCCATCATGTAGGCCCTGGTTCCCTTTTTGATTTCCCCATCCACCATCCGTACATAAACAATAACACCTCTGTAAGTGTCATATTTGGCATCAAAAATCAGACCCTGGGTAGGCGCGCCCTCCGTAATATCAGGTGCTGGGAAAATCTCATGAATTTTCTCCAGAAGCAAATCAATATTGATTCCACTCTTGGCTGAAACCTGAACCGAGTTCATACTGTCAATTCCCAAAATGTCCTCGACCTCCTTGGCAACCTCATCCGGTCTGGCAGCAGGCAGATCAATTTTGTTAATCACCGGCAGCATCTCCAGATTGTTTTCCAGGGCCAGGTAATAATTGGCAATGGTCTGAGACTGGATTCCCTGGGCCGCATCTACTACGAGAATTGCCCCATCACAGGCAGCTAGAGAACGGCTTACCTCATAGGTAAAATCCACATGACCAGGTGTATCGATCAGGTAATAATAATAGGTCTCCCCATTTTTTGACTTGAAGATACACTGAACAGCCTGTGCCTTAATGGTAATTCCCCGCTCCCTCTCCAAATCCATGGAGTCCAGTAGCTGAGCCTGCATTACACGGTCTTCCACCGTGCCTGTCATGGAGATAATCCGATCCGCAAGGGTCGATTTTCCGTGATCAATATGGGCAATAATTGAAAAAATTCGTATGTTCTTAGGATTGATATTCATAGTTGAGGCGGTATATTACGATAGGTACGCCAAAGGAACAATGGATTTCCGATCACATAACGGGAAAACAGTCTTTGTGGTTCACACACAAGACGCCAGAACCATTCAAGGCCCCTTTCACAAAACCATGCCGGAGCCCTTATGGATGTGCCTGTATAATAATCCAGGGCAGCCCCCCCACTCAGCCAGACAGCAGGAGGCAAAACATCCTTGTGTTCATGAATAAAAAACTCCTGGGCTGGCATCCCCAGACAAACAAGGATCACCTGAGCCCCGCTCTGGCGAATTTTTTGGATAGCTTCTTCTTTGGATACAAATCCATGGCAATAGCCTGACAGTTTGAGATTTGTATAATTCTCCTTCATCTTAATAACAGCCTGATTTAAGACTTGTTCACGCGCTCCATATACAAAAAAACGAAGTCCCGTTTTTGAGAGGTAGTTTAAAAGATGGGGCCACCAGTCTGCATAGGTGATGCGATGAGGCAAAAAATGACCTCTTTTGGCAAGAGCCATTCTGACACCTTCACCATCACAAAACACCTGATGGGCATTAAGAAGAATTTTGTAAAGCCTGGGGTTGGAAAAACAAAGGTTGATGGCATGAGCATTAACATTTAAAATTTCCAGGCCTCTTTGTTCCGTTTCGGCACAGGCCACAGCAGCACCTAAAAACTCACATAGAGAATCAAAGGTGTGGGGTTGTACTCGGATATCAAACAATGTTGGAACTGACATAAAAAGCAGGCACCAGAATGCGGACTTGGGGGTGGGGGATGGTCCTGTACCCTAATGCCTGCCGGGAACAATTGCGTAATACCATCATAAAAAGGCAGATACACTTCGTCAAGCTACAAAGGAAGAAATCTTTTCAGCATTGAAAATCAAGTGTTAATATGGCGCACATGCCCCTGTTCTTAATTATCTGGTTTCTGTCCTGTGCAGTTATCTATGGCAATCCTTCGCGCTCCCTGATGCAGATGATGAGTCTGAGTTCTCCTTTAGGCTCGGTTCCGTCTGACAGTGCACTCAGTTCTTTAGAGACTGTAGAGCAGCAGATCCTGGCTCTTGAGGTAAAAATCAGACAGGAGGAACAGTTTCACAAAGAGGGTCCCAAAATTCTGGAACAGCTGCAAACCTTCCAGGAGATAGAAACTGCTCCAGATATAAACAGATTCAAAATGTTTAGCTTTACCGAGTTAGAAGCTGAGCTTAAAAACCGCGATTCTGAAAGGGCACTGACCCAAAAACTACTGGATGAATGGCAGAACGAATTCCGTCACCTAACCAGTAGAAGGCTCAATCCACCACAGGTTCTGGCTGAATCCCGGATACTTCTGGAGCAGGTTCAATCTGGATTGCGCAATCGTTCTGTCAGGCAGGAACACCTGCTTAAGCTGCAAATTCAGGGCATGGAACTGGAAATAGCAAACTTTGATCTCAAGTCAGAGATCCTCAGGCAGCAGATCGAATCCTGGAACAAAAAACTCAATATCCAGGAGCAAACGGTCAATATCCTTAGACAGCTTGTGAATCAGACCAGGCAATCCCTGGCCGAAAAAGCGGTTTTGGATGCCATGCAGTCAAGATCTGATGTGGGGCATACTCATCCGGCCCTTCAGGCCATAGCCAGAGAAAATACCCGTATTGCCGAACTCAGGGCAGGTGATACCGGACTAGCACGCAAAATCGAGCTTATCTCGAAAGAACTTGAGGAGGCCAGTAAAGAGCTGACCCAAATCAAAAATCAATATTACCGGCTAAGGGATCGGGCCAGACTTGGGGTGCGTAGTGAATCCATCGGTGTAATCCTGCGCCGAACCCTAAGTGAACTCCCCGATGCCCGGCAAATGGAAAAAATCAAGGAAAGGCGGCAGAATCAGCTCGCTGAAGTACAGCTTACTTTGATGGAACTTGAGGACAATCTTGTTCTCAGAAGGGAAGGTCTGGAAGACTCCCCTGAGTTAAAAGCTCTTTTGGCAAAACAGAAAGAATTAAGAGATTTGGCAATCAGTGACTGTAATCTTTACTTTCAGAAACTCATCGATCTGGAAACTATCCATCAGGAACTGATTCTACTCTCCAATGAGTTTCGCAACTATATATATGAACATGTTCTGTGGATTCGCTCCACGCACAGCATTCGTTTTGCAGATCTGAAAAATCTCTACGCATCAATTCAGTATTTTATTCATCCTGCCAACTGGGTTTCACTAACCCATACCATTTTATCTGAAGTTTCAGGCTCAGTTATACAAGTTGTACTGATTATCCCTTTTCTGATTTTTGTATTCTGGCTAAGACCAAAAATCATCCGATCTATTCTGGGGCTTGGTGTTGTAGTTCTGAGGCAGCACACAGGCTCTTTCACAATTACCATTCAGGCATATCTTTTAAGTGTTCTATGGGCCATCAGCCGAGGCGGTTCCCTTCTGCTTTTAGGACAGCAACTAACAATCTGGTCTACCCCTGGCTCGTTTAGCCGAGCCATTGCTCACGGACTTTGGGATTTGGGCCTGTTCTGGCTCTGTCTTGACTGGGTTCTGATTCTTTGTCTTGTAGGAGGCATTGGCGACAAACATTTTTTATGGAAGACAAAAAGCCTGCAGTTTACTGTCAGTACCATCAAACGCCTGTCGCCAGTTCCCCTCCTATGTGTGTTTGTGTACTCTGTTCTTCAGGGACAGCCTGTGGCTGCCTACCAGGACTCCCTGGGCAGGTTAGCCTTTCTGATTCTGAATCTGAGTCTTGGGGTTTTGTCTGTTCGTCTGCTACATCCGCAAAGTGAATTGATGCTTCCGCACACACAATCTCTGAGGAAAAGTTTCAGAAAAAAAATTGAGTCCCTTTTGTTTATAGGTTTCGCCATCTGTTTTGCATTTTTTGTCTGGTTAAGCCTTAGTGGTTATTCCTATACAGCCCATCAACTGCTTTTAAGAATGGGACTGACCATCATTACCCTGATGCTGCTTCTGAGTTTTGAATATCTGTGTAAACGGATGCTGATCCTGTTTCGACGCAGTATGGCTTTGATTAAGGAACAAAAGGTGCAGGAGCAAAAACTTCAGGGAGATAATTTAACCCCCCTTCACAGCATATCCTATGAATTGAGAAATAAAGAGGATGAAGAAGAGGAGCCGGACATCAGTACCGTGAATGCCCAGGCCCTAAATCTTGTCAAAGGTTTAAACACAGTACTTCTGTTAGCTTCTCTTTGGCTGATCTGGTCCGACTTTGTTCCGGCACTAAATGGTCTGGGAAGTATCACCCTATATGAGACCATTACCATTCTTCACTTGCTCATTGCCCTGCTGGTACTTTTTTTTACCATCAAAGCCAACCAGAATGCTCCCTTGCTTCTTGATGTTCTAGTCTTGAGAAAACTGGACTTTGCCCCCTCGCAAATTTACGCAGGTACTACCATCATTGGACATGCCATTCTGATTGTCGGTGTCAGCATTTCCTTTTCCATTATTGGCATCGGATGGTCGAAAATCCAGTGGCTGGCAGCCGCCTTCACCGTTGGCCTAGGTTTTGGACTTCAGGAAATTTTTGCCAATTTTGTCTCAGGACTGATTCTTTTGTTTGAACAGCCCTTTCGTATTGGTGATGCAGTCAGCATTGGCAATGTAACCGGAATTGTCACAAAAATCCGTATGCGGGCTACCACAATTCGTGACTTTCACCGTAAGGAACTGATTGTACCCAACAAGGAGTTTATCACCGGGCAACTGATTAACCTGACCTTAACTGATCCGGTAATCCGAATTGATGTACCAGTGAAACTGCACCATCAGACCGATGTAGACAAAGCCAAAGCCATTTTACTTAAAATTGCTTCCGACAATCCCCAGCTACTTAGTGACCCACAACCCGTTGTAATTTTCAGGGCCATTCAGGAGTCTAGTCTTGATCTGGAGCTAAGAGTATTTGTGGCTGACTTTAACTTTTTTTCCATTTCTATTGACTATCTCAACTCTGAAATCACCAAAGAATTCCGTACTCAGGGTATCAGGCTAGCTTACCCACAACGGGATGTCCATTTATACGAAGCAGGAAAATCATGAATCGTGAAACCAAATTAAATCTTGTTTTTGCCCTGGTGTTTTTAGGTTTGGGGGGATTAGGATTTATCACCCTTTCCTCATTCAAAAAGCCAGTTTCCAAAATTTCTTCAGCCGACATTAGACCTGTATTAAGGACAATGCCAGCAAAAATCGTGGATCACCAGATTCAAATCAAGGCCTTTGGAACCCTGCGACCCATGGATCGATTTATTATAAAATCGGAAGTAACAGGCAGTATCAGAGCAATGCATCAGAACCTGGAAGCTGGCGGGGTAATTCTTGAGGGGGAAGTTCTGTTTGAGGTAGACCCAACCCCCTTTGAAATTCAGTTGAGCAGATCCCGGGCAAATCTGGAAAAGGCCCAGGCCACACTACAGCAAAGAAAAGTTGAATTACAAAGCCTGACTCAGAGTTATAACACAGAAAAAGAAAGCCTAAGAATCATATCGGATGAGGAAATCCGCTACCGTGACATGCTAAAGCAGGGAACAGTTTCCCGTCAGGAATATGATGCCCGCCTCAATCAAAAACAGAGGCAGGAAGTTACCTATCAAAATGCATTAAACCGTTATTTGACCCAGCCTGCACTGATTGCCCAGGCCCAGGCCGATCTCATGAATGCAAAAGCCTCTCTGAATCAGTCCGAATATGATTTAAGTAAAACCAGGGTCATAAGCCCTCTTTCGGGAAAAATTCTTAGAAAGTCCATCTTCAAAAACCAGTATGTTAGCCCAGGGACAGACCTTGGAGAACTAGTTGGGCTGGAAAGACTGGAACTAGAAGTTCCATTGCCATCCCATGAGTTAAAATTTCTTTTCCCAGATGGCCCCGAGTTTTTGGGCATGCCAGAAAGTTCTCCCGTAAATCTTCCCATTCACTCCCTGGGCCTAGCGATCATAACCCCCCTGACTCCCTCGGGTAACAAACCTCTGCCCGCCAGTATCAAACGGGTATCCCCTGTGCTTGACCCGCAAAAGAAAACCCTAAGTTTTTTTTTAGAAATTCATAATTCTTTGAGCGGTGCCGGAGCAGCAGGAATTCTTTTACCAGGGACTTTTTGTGAGATAACAATTCCAGGTCAGACTCTAAAAGCTGTGGTAAAAATCCCCAGACTTTCCATTCGTGAACCACAGGTACAACTTGTGGAAGATGGTTTGGTGCGCTGGAGAGAGTTTATCCCACTTCGTGACGAAGGAAGCTTTATAGTTGGCCAGTTGTCCCTGAGTGATACCAGCGAGTTTGTACTGAATGCCACGGAAGTTTTCAAAGACGGAACAGCAGTGCGCACAGTAAAAGAAGAAAAACGGTTATGAATTCCCTGATCCGACAATCCATCTTAAACCCCGTAGCTGGCAATCTGTTTCTGGCACTGCTAATCGTGGCTGGAATTATTGCCTATGGCTGGATCCCAAGAGAAACCTTTCCTGAATTTACTCTGGATCAGATCTCCATCCGTATGGTGTACCGGGGGGCGACCCCAGATGAGATATCCGAAAGCATCACTACAAAAATTGAAGAAAAAATTGCTTCCCTTGATGGTATCAAGGAAATTCGTTCCAGTTCCATGGAAGGTTCAGCTCAAATCAATGTAGAACTTCACAACAATTCCGATGTCAGAAAAATCAAGGATGAGATCGAAAGAGAAGTCAATTCGATCCTGACTTTTCCCACCGAAGCAGAAAAGCCAATTATTGCTGAAGTAATCCGTAAAATGCCCATTATTTCTCTGGGTCTATACGGTGCCGTGGGACTGGACACCTTAAAAACTGAGGCTGAAAAAATCCGTGATGAGCTCTTGTCACTTCCTGACTTTTCTCAGGTGGAAGTACTAGGTATCAAAGAAAGAGAGATATCTGTAGAGATCTCTGAATCCAGTCTAAAAGCCTACAATCTTTCATTTTCAGCCGTGACTCAGGCTATTCGTGAAAACTCCCTGAACCTGGCTGGTGGAACCATCCGCTCCAACCAGGGAGAAATCATCGTTAGGGTAATGGATCAGAAATACACTGGTGCCGAGCTTGAACAGATTCCCCTGATTACGGATTCAGATGGCACCTGGATTCGATTAGGGGATGTGGCAGTGATTCGGGACTCTTTTGAGGACAGAAAGGTGACCTCCCGCTTTAATGGAAAGCTGGCTGCGGTCATCCAGATTGACAAGACAGAAAGCCAGGACACCATTGCCTTAGCCGAAATCATCCACAAGTATGTAGAAAAGAAAAAAAAGGAGTTACCTCAGAGTCTGGAACTGATTGTCTGGAATGACTCGTCCAAACTGGTTCGCGACCGTTTAAATCTATTAACCGGCAATGGTCTTCAGGGACTCTTTTTGGTGGTTCTATTTTTAGGGGTTTTTCTGGAAGTCCGTCTGGCTTTTTTTGTGGCCATAGGAATTCCCGTATGTTTTCTGGGAACCTTTATTCTTATGAAGTTGTTTGGTCACTCCTTAAATATGCTCTCCATGTTTGCCTTTATTATGGTTTTAGGAATGGTAGTAGACGATGCCATGGTGATCGGAGAAGCTTTTTTTCAAAGACTTAGGCAAGGAGATGACCCAAAAGAAGCAGCGGTAAATGCCACTACCACCATGTTTTGGCCAGTTTTGGCCTCGGTAGCAACTACCTGTGTAGCATTTCTTCCATTTTATGGTGTTGAGGGTACCATGGGGAAATTTTTTGCCGTGACCCCATTTGTCATCATCTCTACCCTTTTCTTTTCCCTGATTGAATCCTATTTTATTCTACCTGCCCATCTAGCCCACCATGCCAAACTGACCCGAGGAAACAATCCTCTCTCGCGATTTCAGAAAAAAGTACATGCCTTTATGGACTGGCACTGTGACCATGTACTGAAAACCGCCGTTGCTTTTGTGATTCGCTATCGTTATGCCGCGATTGCAGCCTCCATTGCCCTGCTGATTGTCTCAGCCGGTTTTATTGCAGGTGGACTGGTCAAATTTGTCTTCTTTCCAAGGATTGACGAAGATTTTTTGATGGTAGAACTGGAGTTTCCTACAGGTACCGATTTTGCCTATACAGAAAAAATGACGGAGTATCTACAGACTAAATTGATAGAGACTCAGGCAGAAATGGAAAAAACCAAACAACCCAACCAGGTGTTTCCCTTTGTAAAAAATGTCTACTCCAATATTGGGGCAGGTGATTCAGGCAAGGCCACCCTAAGAGTAGAGTTAGTTCCATCCGAGGAAAGAAATATCTACTACACCGAAATTTTTAAGGTCTGGAGAGAGCATGTTGGTACAATTCCCGAGGCTACTAAAGTCCTTTTTGGATCCCAGTCCCGAGGGCCCGGCGGTAAACCCGTGGAAATCCAGCTACTAGGACTAAACATTGAAGATCTGGCAAAAGCATCGTTGGCTGTTCGAGAATCTATAAAAACCTATCCCTTCCTAAAAGACATTTCCGACAATTTTGCAGTAGGCAAGCTTGAGGCAAGACTTAAATTAAAACCCTATGCACAAACCATTGGTCTTAGCCTGAGTGATGTGTCAAATCAGCTTAGACAGACCTATTTTGGAGATCAGGCCATCCGTATCCAACGAGGCAAGGATGATATCCGGGTTTATGTCCGCTACCCCAAGAATCAGAGAGAAACCCTGGATTCACTGACCGAGATCAACATAAGGACTGCCGCAGGACAGGAAATCCCCTTCGCAGCTGTCGCCGAATTTGAATATGCCCGTGGCTACACTACTGTGAATCATGCCAAACGCTTTAAGGAGATCACAATCACGGCTGACATCGATGAAAAATTGGGAAATGCCCGTGAGTTTCAGGCAGATTTTTTAGCAAATTTTCTACCTGATTTACAGGTGAAGTTTCCAACCGTTCAGTTTTTGTTCCGTGGACAGGCAGAGGAAACCCAAAGATCCATGGGTACCCTGATTGCTGGCTTCTGTATGGCACTTCTGGGCATTTATGCCATTTTAGCCACCACCTTCTATTCCTACCTGCAACCTCTGATCATAATGGCTGTAATTCCCTTCGGGTTCATCGGAGCAATGTTTGGTCACCTAGTCATGGGATTTGATATCACCATGATGTCCATGTTCGGACTTGTTGCCCTCGCCGGAATTGTTGTTAACAACTCCCTGGTTCTTCTTGACCTGATCAATCTTCTGATTCGTTCTGGAACTCCAATTCTTGATGCCATCCTGGAAGGCTGTGCCCGAAGATTTATGCCCATTTTTTTGACCTCATGCACCACATTTCTGGGTATCACCCCCATGCTTCTGGAACGCTCAGTGCAGGCTTTGTTTCTGCAACCGATGGTGGTCGCTTTATCCTTTGGGCTTCTGGTATCAACTTTTTTTACCCTTCTGGTAGTCCCGGCAATTTATATGACGGTCTACGATTTGTATTCTTCGATTATGTCATTTTATCGCGGGGTTCCCGTTTCCGCAGAAAGCCTGATCCGTCACTCTGAGGAGCTGAACGCAAATCCAATTGCAAGCATGCTCGAAGCCAAGTAATATACAGGCTACAAAACAGTCGCAAAAAAGGAAGATGTGTTATGAGTGTTCTGCCACCATTTGGATTTGAACCGGAGAAACTGCCACGGGAATCCAGAACTCACTACATAGGGCTTAGTGATTCCGAAATTCACTCCATGTTAAACGAACTGGGTTTAAATCAATTGGAAGACCTGTACAGTCACATTCCCCAAAACACCAGATTTTCCTCGTTCCAAGGAGTCGGTAAACACAAAAACCATCAGGAAATTGCCAAGGATGTATATGAGCTTGCCTGTAAGAATCAGCCCCTGCTTTCCTTTGCTGGAGACGGGATTCAGGCTTACAAAGTACCTTCTGTAATTGGTCCGATCTGTGGCATTCGTGAGCTTACTACGGCCTATACTCCTTATCAGCCTGAACGATCCCAGGGTACTTTGATGACTCTTTGGATTTATCAGTCCCTGATTTCAATGCTGACCGGATTTGAAGCTGTGAACGCATCAATGTGGGATCGTTCCACCTGTGCCTACGAAGCAATTCAGACAGCTTTAAGACTAAAAAAGGGTTCAACCCAGGCTATAGTTTTTGAAAGTATCTACCCAGGAGATCTGGAAGTTTTAAAAACTCTTTCCGAGGAAACCCGTACTGAAATTGTGATTGTTCCTGTAGACAAGCACACCGGGCAAACCTGCCTGACAACTCTGAAACAAGTTGTCTCCGAGAATGCTTCCTTAGCCTCCTGTATACTTTTCCCTCAAACCAACCACTTTGGAGTGCTGGAGCAGGTCGATTTAATTACCGATCTGGCTCACGAACATTCTTTACAGGCTATTGCCATAATCGATCCTATGCTTCTTGGAACCGGAGGATTGAAGGCACCAGCCCAATTCGGAAAATGTGGGGCTGACATGATTGTGGGTGAGGGTCAGCATCTCGCCATTGGTCCAAATTTTGGTGGTCCTGGTCTGGGAATCTTTGGAATTCGCTTTCATGAAAACAATAAAAATGCCATTCGCAGTACAGCAGGCCGTTATGTAGGCCATGCCAAAGATTTAAATGGAGTAGATTGCAAAGTCATGGTTTTATCAACCCGTGAACAGCATATCCGCAAGGAAAAGGCTACATCCAATATCTGCTCCAACCAGTCCTTTGTGGCTTCCATTGCCGGAGCTGGCATTTTGGGCCGAGGTGAAAATGGTCTTTTTGAAATACTCACACGGGCCAGCACCAAAGCCAGATTTCTTGCCAGCAAACTGGCATCAATTCCCCAGGTAAAACTGGCATTCCCTGATTCTCCATTTTTCCATGAATTCTGCCTGAGTCTGCCACAGCCAGTAGAAATTCTCATTAAGAAGGGTCTTTCCGAAGGAATTCTTCCAGGAGTAGATATCTCATCCCGTGGACATTATGGACAGAATCTTCTTTTAGTCTCTGTGACCGACATTCAAAATGATGCGGATCTGGAAAAACTGATTCATCTGTTTACCTCGGTTTATGGAGAAACCCAGGATTCCATTGTTCATCTACCCCCTACTCCCAATGAATTTCTGAGGCAAAACCCTGTGGGATTGCCCAATCTGTCCGAGTCCGAGATTATTGAGTATTACCAGCATTTAGGCACTCTTAATGTCAGTCCGGACAAGGGACTGTATCCATTGGGTTCCTGCACCATGAAATACAACCCATACATTAATGATTGGGCTGCCAGTTTAAGCGGGTTTACCGATACCCACCCTCAAGCACCAGAATCCTCAGTACAGGGAAACCTTGAGCTTTTATACCGGATTCAAAATCTGTTTTCTAAAATCACAGGGCTTCCAGCCGTTACTACACAGCCAGTAGCCGGTGCTCAGGGAGAACTGGTAGGCATTAAAATGTTTCAGGCCTATCATAGGGATCATTCCAAAACTGTTCGGGATATCATTCTTCTGCCCCGTTCTGCTCACGGCACCAATTTTGCCACAGCTACAGTTGCAGGATATGAGGCCGGGGTCAAAACCGACAAATTTAGCGGCATTCAATTGATTGAGGCTGATTCAAGCGGACAGATGGATATTGATCACTTAAAATCCCTTTTAACCCAGTTTTGTGGTCGTATTGCCGGAATTATGGTCACAAACCCTAACACATGTGGCATCAGTGAAACCCGTTTCAAGGAAGTAGCAGACCTGATTCATGCCGAAGGTGGTCTGGTCTATATGGATGGGGCCAACATGAATGCCATTGCTGGATGGTTGAATTTAGGAGCCATGGGCGTGGATGCAGTGCATCAAAACCTGCATAAAACCTGGTCCATACCTCATGGCGGTGGTGGGCCCGGAGACTGTGTAGTTGCGGTCAGTGAAAAGCTCATTGACTATTTACCAGGGATTCAGGTCATCCATTCAGAAGGTGGCTTCAAAACGGTTCGTGCCCCAAAATCCATAGGTTCATTTCACCGGCATTTTGGCAATTTTGCCCACAAAATTCGCTGTTATACCTATCTTCTGGCCTTAGGTGAGGAAGGCATCCGCAAAATGTCAGCCACTGCCGTATTATCATCCCGCTATCTGCTTAATAAACTTAAAGATGCCTATCCAAGTCTTCCCGAAGGCTCGAATGAACCAAGAATGCACGAATTTATTCTCACTCTGCCAGAATCGGCCTTTTTAGCCCTCGAGAAGGCTGGGGTAAGCCATGCTCAGGCCATAGGCAGGGTTGGTAAACTGTTTCTTGATTTTGGACTGCACGCCCCGACCGTTGCCTGGCCAGAAACCTATGGTCTGATGATCGAACCAACGGAAAGTTTTACTCAGTCCGAACTCGACAAGTTCTCTGAGGTAGTGCTGGCTATTCGCAATCTTTTGCATGAACACCCAGAGGTATTACTGACAGTTCCGCACTTCACTCCTATCCGGCGGGTAGATGATGTCACTGCCAATAAAAATCTGGTCCTTTCCGAACATTTGCGGGCACTTCCCTACCGGATGCAGAACCTAATCGACCCTTCAGAGCTGATTCAGATGCCAGTACGGGAGATATGCTCCAAAATTCTTGAAGCTCATAAACAAGCCGTAGCTACCGTCCGTTCTCATTAAAATCTAAAAATCGGGGCCGATCTCTAGCTTTCCAGATTGGCCCTGAAATTTATGGACTCAGGAAAGGCTGTTTGAAGGCTGAACCTATTTGCTATCTGGGGCAAGGGCTACCTGAACTGCATCAAGCAATGGTCGGTAAAAGCCGCTGTGACTAACTTCGTAACGCACCCAGTCCCCGTTCATTTTTATATCTGCAAAGAGCTGCTCCCCATGTTCATGGAAATGTAGGAATGCCTGACTCTTGAAATAAAAGGTTCCTGGCTTCTTTTCTTTGAGCCCCGGAAACAGTCGAATCTCGGATATCAGGGAATCAAGATTCTGAATTGTAATTGCTGAGGCGTGTTTCATTTCAGACCAATTTTACCACAGAAACCCTTCCATAAATGCGGTATGATAATAACATGAAGCTCAGATATTCCATTCGCCGCGCAACTTCAGGAGATGGGGAAGCAATTCATATGGCTCATATGCGCTCCATTTGTGAAGTCTGTGCTCCCTACTATTCAGAGGCCGAGATTCAAGCATGGGGGCATAGATCCTATTCAGCAACAAAATGGGACTATTCAATTCAAAATGATTTTGTTCATGTTGTGGAACATAATCATAAAATTTCTGGATATGGACATGCTCGGATTAACGAAAACAATAAGGCTCAGATCCTGGGTCTCTATCTCTGTCCCGAAGTTTTAGGACTTGGGGCTGGAAAGGCTCTGTTTTCTGCATTAAAAGAAGATTTACTAGGGGCCGGAGTTCAACAAATTGGCTTGGAATCAACTATCAACGCGCTTGAGTTTTACCAAAAACTTGGATTTAAGCAATACCAGGAACCCGCCACAGTGTTGATTGGCAACACAAAGATCCGCTGCTTTCGTATGGAGCTATTTCTTAGTGCTCCCCAAACCAAATCAGAAATGGATTGCCCTCAGGATCTTCAAAAGCAGCATACTGAAACGATTTGTCCTGATTCGCTCCCTGATGAATCAGAGTAGAACCCAAAGCTTTGGCACTGGCAAGGCTGGCATCAAAATCACTGGTTTTAAATCCAGGACCAGTAGAAGACAAGGGCGACCCGTTACAGATACATAAAACCTGAGAGGTAACCGGATCTTTAAGCAGGGTATAAAGATCAGATTCCAAATCGATCTCAAAGTTGGCAACACTCAGATAAAACTGAACCAGTGTTTTGTAGTCCTTCGCATTGATCATGGTGTCTGCAAAAGATAGTTTCATTTTTCCTCCGTGACTGGTATAGGTGTCACGGCCTGTTTTAGTTCCTTAAGCCTCAAAGAGTCCTTAAGAATCTGACTTTCCAGTGCCTCAATTTCCTGCAATTGCTGATCTCGTTTCATAGAGACTGATTCTATCAGAAACAGCCAATGCAACCAATCTCAATCCTACCTCTCCAGCTACTGTAGGGGTTGCCCCAATTTTATAGTGCCCAGTAATATTCATCTGTCACGCCCCTTTAATGCAAATTTTTCTTGACAGATTTTTTGGTGTTATTTTCGTGGCTACCCCAACCACTCAAAAATTATTTACTTTAACGCCTCTGTTCTCTCATTTTCTGCCCGATCTTAGCCACTCTGACCAAAAATTCCAAAGTTGCCAAAACATCCCGCTTTTGCCAGGTTTAAACAAGCCCAAAAACCCCGTGGTAACATAAATGTATGCAAAACCTACATCAAAAAATCACAGAAACCGTCATTGAGTATAGAAAACAGGAAGGACTCTTAATTGAACTCACTCAGGAGGCCGATTTCA
>JACFNL010000084.1 GCA_019454875.1 Candidatus Cloacimonadota bacterium
TCTTGTTGGCAATAAAAATCAGACAAAATCTAGTAATTTACTCTTACATCATGAAGCGCGGAATGTGTGTGGGTAAACGCGATAAAATTTCGTAATTGATAGTTAGACACTTTGATGCCCATTCGTCGGCACTGACCATTTCCTGGCCTTCACCGCCAAGTAATATCACCCTGTCCAAAGGCTTTAAATGAGGGATATGAGTAACCTCTGCCATACACATATTCATGGCAATTCGGCCCACAATTGGCGCTCTTTTTCCAGCGATTATAACCTCAGCAGAAGATGATAATCCCCGATCCATTCCATCGTAATAACCGACCGGCAAAACGGCAATTTGTCCTGGCCTTAAAAATCTGTGTGTGCATCCATAACCAACCGTATCCCCGGCCTTAACCGTTTTGATTTGGGCAATTCTGGTATAAAAGCCAATTGCAGGGCGAAGGCTTAAAGAAATTCCTCTCTCACGAAGGGATAACTGGGTCTGCCAGGAACTGGTATATCCATACAATGAAATACCAATCCGGGCTATCTGTCTCGTCTTATCGGGATGTAAAATAGCCGCAGCCGATGCACAGGTATGAACAAGCTCTATAGAACCAGTTTGAGAAAGCATGGTTTCAAAACTCTGATTCTGCTTTTCAAGCATAGTGGAGTCCAGAGTATCTTCCACATTGGCATAATGAGTGTAAACTCCCTCAAGAATCAAGGAAGGATGATTTTTAATATATTGTAGAATCTGGTTTAAATCCTGGGGCTGAATGCCTAATCGATTTAAGCCGGTTTCCAGCTTAAGATGGATTCGGGCCGGATAACCTCGCTTTGCCAAAACCTCCAGGGCTTCTAAACTATATACCCCAAGCCGCACAGACTCCGGTAACGCAGTCATTTCCGTAGGCATTAGCATACCCATTACTAACACATTGGCCTCTGGAGCTATGGACAAGACCTCGAATGCTTCCAAAGCTGAATCTACACAAAACCAGTCTGTCTGGGACTTGAGTGCCTCTACCACCAGATTTAAGCCATGTCCGTATGCATTGGCCTTAACCACCGGGGCTAAAATTGTATCTTTATGGAGTCTTGAGGCAATCTGCCTGAAATTGTGCACAAGATTTGCAGCACTGATTTCAATGAAGCTTCGATAGCTATGCAATTTAAACCTCACCTTTCCAAAAGCACCTCAGAAAAGCCCTTGAGAGCTTCCTTATAATCACTGTGTATGCCCTGATGAACAACCTGCTCCCCTCCAACAAACACATTAAGAATCATTTCCCTTGAACCAGAAAAAATCAGTCTATCCCACAAAGTGTCTATCGAGGGGTTTATCAGGGAAGGATGGGATGGATCAAGCACCAGAAAATCAGCCATGTCCCCAACCTTTAACCCACCTACACTAAACCCGCTGCTCTGGGAAGACCCCTTGTATAAACTGCGAACAAGCCTCATACCTGTACTTGGGCAATTGGGGTCGGCTACCACACAGCGGGATTTTTTTGTCAGTCTCTGTCCATATTCCAAAAGTCTGAGTTCTTCAAAGGGATCGAGGCGGATATTGCTATCAGAACCAATGCTTATTGAACCATCCAGATCAAGCCATTTTCTTAAGGGGAACAGGCCGTCTCCCAAATTGGCCTCGGTGATGGGACAAAGTCCAGCCACCACATTTTTTCTAGCCATGTGCAACAGTTCCCATGCACTCACATGGGTAGCATGAATCAGGCTCCATCGCTCATCCACGGGCAGATTATCCAAAATCCACTCAACAGGCCGTTTTCCATAAAAATTCTGGCACTGTGTTACCTCAAGTTCCTGTTCCGCAATATGTATATGAATGGGAACTGGTAAATCTCCCCGCTTCTCAACAAGCTCCTGCAATGCGCTTTTGGTCACGGCTCTTAAGGAATGGATAGCCATACCACATAAAAACGACGGACTGTTTTTTTCACTTAAGCGGGAAAACAGCCTGAGGTAGTCTTTGACTGATTCCATCAAAAAAGGTTTTTGTTCCAAAAGGGCTGTTCTTCCAAATCCCCCCATCATATAAAGTACAGGCAAGAGGGTGAACCGAATTCCAGCAGTTTTAGCACTGTGAATCAGGTTTAAGGATAAAAGCTCCTCAGGCTCATAAGCACTGCCATCGGCCCGATTATGAAAATAATGAAACTCCACCAGGGTGGTGTATCCGCACTGAAGGTTCTCAGCCATAAAAAATCGACAGATTTTTGCAAAATCCTCGGCACTCAGGCTGTTTACTAGCCCATACATTCTTTCGCGCCAACCCCAGAAACTATCCTTGCCATCAAAACTCTTCTCGGCAAAACCGGCCATTGCCCTTTGAAAACAATGAGAATGGGAGTTTACAAATCCCGGAATCACTACGGAATGACGGGGGGTGTCTGAGATAGCCTTTACCGATTGAACAATTCTTCCGGTCTCATCAATCTCCAGACGGACATCTCTAAGCCAATTCTCTCCATCAAACAGAAAATCAGCTTCAACAAATCTCATTTAAGCTCCAAAGCCATAACATCCAGCAGTCCTTCAAGCACAACCCTCATTATTACGAGTTTGTCCCCGCAGACCTTGTTGGCATAATCCAGATATATATCCTGATTCATCTCAATTTGCAGGCTGAATTTTCCCTGATCGGGCTTTCCAAACCTTCGCGTCAGATTGCCACCAAGGAAAGGATCATTGATCGAGTAGGAATATCCATAGGACTCAACTAACGCTCCGAGTTTTTCAAGCCATACATCAGGACAGGTTAATCCTTTTCGATTTGAGAAGTTAAAATGGGCAAATGGTTCTTCCCGAATAGCTTTCACAACCGGTCGGATACTGTGAAAATCAAGAAGCAGGGAGCGACCAAAATACTGATGTGCTCTACCAAGGTGATCTTCAATTCCCCGGTAATAAGGCAGATAATAATCTCTGATCCGTTCAGAAATTTCATCCTCATCGGGTACACAGCCATCACGATAGATTGTCTGTTTATCAAAGGTATGTAAGGGCACAACACCAGAAATTCGATCCGATCCGGGATACAGTGGTTCCTCAGTTGGCAACGGACGGTTCAGATCCACGACCAGCCTGGAATACAAAGCTGCCTGCAAGGGAATTCCTAGTTCAGGCACAAAACTCAAGAGGTTGGCCACACTCCAGTCTGTGTCCTGAAGCTTTAATATATCGGGATGGTTTACTCTTTCATGGAATCCACCTGGCAAACGGACCCCGGCATGAGGCACACTGATTAGAATAGGGGTATGAATCCGGCTTGGCCAGATTTTCAGACACAGATCCCCTGCTACCATGTTTTTCTCCTAACTCGATTTCTGATTATTGGAATATATGTTGTAGCCATTGGCCTCAATCCACTCCAATACTCTTTTTAATCTGTTCATACGAATTTCAGGACTGTTCTCCCCAGGAATATACCACTGGGTCTGCATGTCCTGATTTTCATCCCATCTAATCCCGTACTTTTCCGGTCTTCTTGAGATGTCTGATCCTGCCAATAATACACAGGCATTCACAGAAGTGAAACCACAAATGTTATGCCGGTTTCTGCTCAGAAACTCAAGAGTAGAACAAAAATCCTCCTCTGTTTCCCCTGGAAAACCCACAATGATGTTTAATTGAGTATTGATTCCTGCATCTCTGACCCGCTTTAATCCCTCCTCGGCCAACTCGAGATTAAAACCCTTATGCATTAGTCGCATCACCTTTGGCGAACCACTTTCCAGTCCAAAATTCAAAGTCTTCAAACCATTTCTGGCCAAAATCAGCAAATCTTCGATTTTTAGCTGCCTGTTTGGAGTTGCCAGAGCAATCCACTCAAACTTATAGGATTCAGATTCCAGTTTTAAACAGACATCCACCAGTTCTGACATAATCCCATTGATTAAAAGGTCATTAAACCAGAAGGAACGATACCCCATATCTAAAAATGATTTGAGATTCTCATACATTCTTTGGGATGAAGTTTTACGAAAATCACCCATAGATTTGTAATCCGCGCAAAAGCGGCACTTAAACAAGCAGGAACGGGTGAAAATAATGGGCAGGGCAGAAACCTGATACAGAGGAAGTTTCATATCAGAATAATCTGGAACCCCATACCTGGCTTCATCTTCCATTTTGCGAAATGGTAAATCCTCACCTAACCTGCGGGTCTGGTACACACTTTTGGGCAGGCTTTTTCTCTCACATTCCAGATAGGCATAAAGCTCGGCTAAAGTTTCCTCCCCCTCACCTACCACAAAATAGTCAAAATCAGTCCTAAGCCTTTGCCTTTCTTCATGAAATGCCAGACAGGGACCACCGGCAATAATCACCTTATCTGGTGTCTTTAATCTGATTCTTTCGACTAGTTGATTGGTGAAAATCACCGTAGATGACATGATACTAAAGGCAATGTACTCATGGGGTCCGTAAGCGAGTTCATCACTGAATCTCTCAAGCAGGGGATCCAGGCTAGGAAACATTTCTTCCGCATAAAGTTTTGAATCCGTCCAATAGTTGAGATTGGACTTATCCCAATACACATCCCGATTGGAATTTGCACTAAGTCCCAGATAGGTTTCCAGATTCAAATCTCGAGTCTTTAAATCGATCCCCTGAGATTTTAGGGCTGTTTTTAAAACTCCCAAAGCAATGGGAGGCATTTCCAGCCCCCAGGATGGGCAGAGACAAAGAATCATTTTTGTTTTCACAAAAGCTTTCGTTTCATTTCGGTGATAGCATCGCAAAAGGCTGAAAACCCGCGGGCCTGTTCCTTTAAAAGCTGGTACTCAAGGCCAGCTTCAAACTTCTGTATATCTTTAAAATGCTCAAACACCCGGGCTAAAAACACCCGGTTAGGATAAACAAAAGCATTTCGATATCCAAAAACCCCCTGCAAATGCTCCACTGCCCTAAGCCCTCCCCAGATCCCGGCGGCTACTCCGATAAATGCCACAGGTCTATGCTCAAAACTTTCTGGAAAAGGTAGCATATCTATAAAATATTTCAAAACTCCGGACATGGAGCCATTGTACTCAGGTGTTAAAACCAAAAGTCCCTTACTGCCAAGCACCGCTTCCGTAAAATCTTTTAACTCCTCGGGTTTTTCAGAATAAGCATTGGGAGAAAACATGGTCTGTGGCAGATCCGAAAGATCAAGCACTTTGAGGGTTTCTCCATAAGAAGCATAGATAGGTATAAGCAAATCCGCAATGCGTTTTGAGCTGCTTCCTGGCCTGTTGGAACCTACGATCATTACTATCTGACTGGACTCACTCATCTCATACCTCATTTATGTTACTATGCACTTGTAACCCCATTTTACTTCAAGCTGGCTTTAGTATGCATATTTTGTCTCAAGCGGTCCTTAAAGAGTGTGAGCATAAAACTATCCACGGGATCGGTGTCCCAGAACTGCTTCTGATTGAAAATGCAGGATCGGCATCGGCCCAGAGAATTTTTAATCTTCTGGAAGATGCCTCATTGCTTGAGGGTGCCACCGTTGCAGTCCTGGCTGGACCTGGGGCAAATGGAGGAGATGGATATTCTACAGCCAGACATTTAAAACAGATGGGCCTTCCCGTTCATGTGTTTCCCTATCGCGAACCCAAAAACCCCGATGTGATAAAACATCAGGAAATGGCTCGAAATTCGGGCTGTGCCTTTCTGGAACTTGGTGAATTTTTTCCAGGAAATTACACCCTGGTTGTTGATGCCCTTTTTGGAATTGGATTAAATCGGCATCTTGACTCTGGGCTAGTCCACCTTGTAGAAACCATCAATGAAGCCAGTCTGATTGTATCACTGGATATTCCAACAGGAGTGGAATGTGATACGGGCCAGGCACTAGGAGCGGCTGTTGAAGCGGACTGGACCATTGCCATGCAATGTTTAAAACCAGCTCATGTTCTGTTTCCCGGCTGCTTCTTAAGCGGAACCATTGTGGTCGAGCATGTCGGGATTCAATTGGAGCCTATTCCCCAAAATACTCCAATCCTGGTAACGGAAGAATCCTTTTTGGCCCCTCCCCGCTCCCCTTATGGGCACAAGGGTACATTTGGCCATGTCCTCTGTATTGGGGGCAGTTCTGGTATGGGTGGAGCAATTCGCCTCTCGGCTAAATCTGCATTAAGAATTGGTGCTGGCAAAGTATCCATACTAGCGCCCTCCTGTTTGACCGTTCCCATTTCCACAGCCGAACCAGAAATTATGCTGGTAACTGTTCCCGATGAGCCAAAAAATTATCTTGGGACTCATTGTATCAAAGCCGTTAACGAACATCCGGCTTCTGTATTACTTCTTGGCCCCGGTGCTGGTCTGGAAACAGAAACAAAAATTTTGTTTCAGCATATCCTTGAGTCGGCCACAAAACCCCTGGTTCTTGACGCTGATGCCTTGAACCTGTTTTCACAAAACAGTGAGGAGCTAATCACTCTTTGCAAAAATAGCGCGCAAATTCCGGTGTTAACACCGCACCGCAAGGAATTTGCCCGAATTTTGGACAAACCTCTGGATATGATTGAGGCCCAACTCATTTCTTTAGGAACAGAATTTGCGAGTCGGGCCCAATGTGTACTCGTATTAAAGGGGTTTTCTACTCTGGTTGCCATGCCTGATGGGGAATCATTTCTGTTTGTAAAACCTAACTCAGCCTTGGCTAAAGGTGGCATAGGAGACATTTTGTCTGGAATGATTGCCTCCATGCTAGCCCAGGGGTTCACCCCACAAATGGCTGCATTACAGGCTGTTCAGGTGCAAATTCTGGCCGGAACAATCCTGGTGGAGGAGATGGGGGAACATACCCCCACCCCACTGGATTTTTTAAACGCTCTTCCCAGAGTTTTTCACTCAGAATAAAGAGCCGAGAAAATTCTAACCTGGGCAGGAGCCCTGAATGGCTGATTCTGAACCGTTTTATCGTACAGTTCAAGAATCCTGTCACGACCGGTATAATGTGTTTCCGCCAGCATCAACCCGGACTTCTTAAGAGTTTTAGGAATCTGGCTTGGGAATATGGAACCTAAGGTTCGCATTACCCGTTTGCCAAACAGTGTATGCCATTCCTTAATACGGCGATCAGCACCCACTCCTGAATTGATAAGCCGTACCTGATTGGTTACGCAGGAATTTCTTGTAGTATGATACTTTCTGCGAGCCAATTCTTCACGGTCCGTAGCCAAAGCCAAAGAGTTCAGAAGTATTTTCGAGGCTTCCTCAGCACTGAGTTTCAGATCATAAAGGTCAACTCCATTAAACACCTTCAAAGCCTTGAGGGTCACATCAGAGAAAGAACCCATCACAAAAATGGAGTCATATTTATCCATCATGCCCAAAAGAGGATTAAAAACGGTTCCTGCATCACGATATCCTTCATAAGAATTCACAATGCTATTGGCCTCGCCAAATGGTGTTACAACTCCACCCGGTTCAAACTCAAAAAACAACTGGGCATGTCCGGTCTGCATCTTGATAGGACCTACCTTGGTATTAAAGGTTGTCATCACCCAGGTTGCCCCTTTTAATTTACTCATATCAATCAGGGCTGAAGTCCAGCGGATTTCCACCTGATGGGTTTTGACTTCCTCACCATCCGATCCAACCTCACCCTTGCGGGCAACCAGTTGGGTCATACGAAAATTATCGATCATCCAGTGGCGATCGTCTCGGTATTTTAATTCCACAAAACGAACCAGGGGATCTTTTTTAGTATATTCCTTAGCATAGGGGTCTTTGCCATCACGGTAGGCCTCACCCAATGACTGCAAAAGCTCTTCTCTGGTTTTTGGCTCAAAGGATCGCAGAGGCACATTGTCAAGATAGGCATCGTATTCTGGCTCAAGCTCATCTTGCAAAGCCTCATCTGCTGATCCTGAGAACTCCGACAGTTCCACGGAACTAAACAGAGCATCCTCACCAAGCTCATAACCAGAGGCATACGCGCTAAATGCATCCTCAGCCTTTTGCCATTCCGGATTGGCAGTCAAAGAAGAACTTCCCACCACAAGGCTTATCGCAAAAATTTTTAAGAGTTTCATATAAGTTTCTCCTTAATACCTACTGCCACTTGGAATAATCAAGATCGTTTGCAGGTACATCCTCATAACGGGAATCTTTCTCTAAAAGCTCGCGATAAAGCTCAAACTGGGATTCCTGAGGTACCGTTTTGGTTTTATGTATAAAATGAATCAGCTCAAAGGGTCGGTTAGGCATGTTAGCCCCCATCTGCCCCGCCAGAACGGCCACATCGTCTGGACCTATTGTATGACGGCCAGCGGATTTGGCCGTACGGAACTGAATCCCCTTGAATGCCTGAAACGGCAGTTCCGAACAGACAACCCTGTCCTCGGAATTCACATCAAAAGAAAAATCATATTTGGTTCCCACATAACTCAAAGACTTTACAATAGCCTCAGAAATCAGCTCTTTAGGATAGTTTACGGCTCGCAAGACAGCAATATCGCCTATCCTCCAGTGAGCAATATCCTCAAGCTTCACTCCAGGCCGAACAGCCTCAACTGTGGTTTTAGTTGTATTCTGAAGTACATCCAGATATTTCTGTACCAAGGGGTGATTAAGTAAAGGAGTACCATCTTTAAGCATGAATCCTTCGAGCTGATCGGGTCTTCCTACATGGACTGCCACATGCCCCCAGTGACCAGGAATAAATGTATCCGTAATTGCTCCTGGGGTCTTTTCCACAATTACATCCCCTGGCATCAGAACATTCTCGCGAATATAGTCCAGATCTGCTTTAGGGATGGATTTCAGGATAGGTTGAACATTGGCCGCACCAACTGCATTTCCAAACACCCGTGACACCCAGTACTCAGCAACGCTAAGCCTTTCATGATTGCGAATTTCAAGTTTAAACAGGTACTTCTGAAAATGTCCTGACAATCTGCCCCAAAAGGCTGAGCGTTTTTTCATATCATCCGAAAGGCTGGTCTGCAAACGCATCAACAAAGACTGTAAGGCCAGATTGCCTGCCTGAATTTCTGTATCAAGCCTTGACTGAGAGGCTTCGAGGTATTTCAGGGATTTTGCAAACCGCATCCTCTGGCTGCGTCCCATCCAGTTGTTCACAAGTCTGGTGTAATGATCCTTAACCCCATCTACCTCGATCTCATCCAGTTTTTTCTTGAATGAATCATTTTGACTTGCAACTACAAAATAGAATCGTAGATGCTCAAATACCATCTGATCCAGAAGGCTTCCTACAAGCAGGGCCATAACCTGTTCATCACTGTATTTTGATACATCTTCTTCATCAATGCCTGTCACATCGTCATAAAGGTCTTCAAAAACAGCCGTCCAGCCAATTTTAACAAAGGATCGATCATAGGACTTATCCAAGGCTTCGATCTCGGAATACAAAGAGTAATAATTGCGAATCATGGAACGAACTGCATCGTTTTGAACCGCATCAATCACTTCAACATTGCCATGCTGTTCCAGCCAGTTCGCCACATCTTCCATCTGATTGGAAGAGCGAGAATCCAGTTGCCAGAATGTGTCTGCAAAATGCTGAAGCTTTTCCTCATCCAGAGCAGCTAAACTACCACTCATTCCAAAAGTTAGCAGCAAACCATACATGCATCGTAACATCAGATACCTCATCTTTTTTTTGTGCAAGGATACAACTATAATGATGAAATGTGTATCTGCCAAGATAGTTGACAGAACTTTTTTCTCCATGACAGAATGAGCTTGCAATTCAGGCCCGGATAGCTCAGGGGTAGAGCAGTGCTTTCGTAAAGCAAAGGTCGCAGGTTCAATTCCTGTTTCGGGCTTGTTGTTCTAACAGATTCTGTAGCTTCTGTTTTAAATCTTCCATGCTGAATGGTTTGGCAAGATAATCATCAGCCCCTGCCTTCAAAGACATATTAATCTCAGCAAGCCCCTTGCCACTGATGACCAAAATTTTTGTGTTAGAAAACTGGGCCGAATCCCGTATAAATCGAAGGACCTCAAATCCACCTAACCCAGGAAGTCCAAGATCCAATGTTACAAGATCCGGTTTGTGGGTAGCCAGCATGACTCCTGCTTTAAAACCATCGTCGGCAACCAAAGAGCGATAACCCATTGCAAAAACGATGGTCTCGATATAGTCAACAATAACAGGCTCATCTTCCACTATCAGTACCTGGGGGGCATTGCTATCATGCTGTTCAGGAACTTCCAGTTCGGATAACTCCAGAGGTACAGGCATTTTAAAATCGGTCAAAAAGGTAATAAAATCATAGATCTCAACCCTGTGGTCGCCCCGCCCAGGGAGCTTATATGCTCGTAGATGGCCCTTCTGAATCCAACGAATGACTGTTCTAAAATTAACACCACAGTATTTGGCTATTTCACCAGTTGTAAGAACCTTGCGTTCTGCCATCACTTCTCACTTCTTTGCATATCAATACTATCATTCAGGCCGAATACAATCCCTGCCTGTAACTTCCAAAAATCTCTGGCTGCATTTTTCAAAATATTTATCCTGTAAAGAGCCTGCTGTAATTAAATACGCAGAAAACTCATTTTGGTTGTTTACAATCTCCAAAAACTTCTCGGAGCCAAGTACCATTGCGGCTGTTGCCCAGGCATCTGCTTCCATTGCATTTTTATGTAATACAGTTGCACTTAAGACATCCGTAATGACTGGTTCCCCGCGCACTGGATCTAAACTGTGTACAACCTGTCTGACTCCATCCTTCCAGGCAGAACGATAATTTCCTGAGGTTGCGAGGGCCATGTCCCTAAGGGGAATAATTTTATGAAACTGATCCGGACCAGAACCTTCCTCAGGCTGGTTGATCCCAATAACCCAGGGTTCGTTTCTAGGAGACAGACCAAACCCCTTTAATTCTCCCCCAACATCAATAAGATAACTTCTAATCCCGGCCGCCTCCATACGGGAAGCCAAAAGATCGACTGTGTACCCGGGGGCTATTGAGTTTAAATCAATCTCAAGTTCCGGCACCAGCTTTTGTAATTTATTGTCTGGCAAGAGTATCAGCTTCTGATACCCGACTCTATTCAGCAGGTTCTGAACCTCAGCCTGATCCGGTGCCTGTGATTTTCCCTTAGGACCAAAACCGTAGGCATCTGCCAATGGTTTGGCAGTAACATCATACAACCCACTGGTGATTCTACTGATTTCCATGGCCTTTAGAACCACTAAGTAAAGGCCAGTACTGACTAAAAACGGTTCCGTTGATTTATGCTGATTAAACTTTGTAATCTCTGAATCCTGTCTCCATGTTGACATTGAGGCATCAACTTCTTCAAGCGAAGACTCTACAATCTGTAACAAACCGGACTTGTCTTTACAAAGTGCCTTGATTTGATAGGTTGTACCCTGAGTAGGGCCAGAGAGCAGGACATAGGATTCCTGCGATGCAAACAGACTGTACAGAAAGGCCAGAACAATTACAATTCCAAAAGCAAAACGAACTCGGATATTCATAAATCCCCTAAAATAAATACCCCCCACCATACCAAGGTAAGGCAGAGGGCATTCGGCTCACAGCAGGTAATCCAACGCGAGTAACAATCAGGAGCCAAAATCGTCGAAGCGGATCATGTCTTTCTCCACCCCTAAACTATCTAACATATTTTGAACACCCTTTAACATCATGGGCGGTCCACAGAGATAATACTCAATAGAACCTGGATCAGGATGTTTCTCAAGATATTCTTTCAGACATACCGTATGAATAAACCCCTTGAGGCCAGTCCAGTTGTCCTCAGGTTTTGGCTCAGATAAAGCAACATGATACTTAAAGTTTGGAAACTCTTTCTCAATCGCTTTAAATTCTTCATCATAAAACATTTCCCGTTTAGAACGGGCACCATACCAGAATGTAGCCTTGCGCTTGGTTTTTTCTGTGTGGAACAGATGGAAAATATGGGAGCGCATAGGAGCCATACCAGCCCCTCCACCAATAAAACACATTTCCCGATCTGTTTCCTGAATAAAAAACTCCCCGTAAGGTCCAGAAACAATCACATCATCACCTGGTTTGAGATTAAACACATAGGATGAGGCTATTCCAGGAGGAATTTCAGGTCCTGCCTTGGGCGGTGGAGTTGCAATACGGATATTTAACATTACCATATTACTTTCAGCCGGATGATTAGCCATGGAATACGCCCTCTGTGTCGGTTCAGTATTAACTGCCTTTAAATCCCAGAGCTTGTATTTGTCCCATTCATCCCTGAATCTCTCCTCAATTTCAAAATTCTTGAAATCAATATTGTATTGTGGAACTTCAAGCTGAATGTAACCACCGTTTTGGAAATGAAGTTCTTTACCCGGTTCAATGTCTACAACCAGTTCCTTAATAAAAGTTGCCACATTGTGATTAGAACGAACCTTGCAGTTAAACCGTTTTACACCCATACATTCATGAGGTACTTCGATTTTCATATCCCCCTTCAGTTTTACCTGACAGGATAAACGGACATTTTCCTTCTTTTCTTTTCTGGTCAACCAGCCTTCTTCACTGGGAATGACTTCTCCCCCACCTTCAAAGACCTTACATTTACATACACCACAGGCTCCTTTACCACCACATGCAGAAGGCAAAAGAATTCCATTATTCAAAAGTGCCTGTAAAAGGGTAGTACCCGCTGGCACCTCTAAATTTTTTTCTCCATTAATTCCAAGCATAACTGGGCCTGAACTAACAAGCTTAGCTGAGGCAATGTTTAAAATTGCCACCAGTCCAAGAATTACACCGGTAAAAACCAATACGCTAATTCCGATTACCATATCTCCCCCTAGAGGCTAATCCCGGCAAATCCCATAAACCCAATTGCCATCAATCCAGTAATGATCATGGTAATTCCCAGGCCTTGCAACCCGTCAGGAACATGAGAGTAACGAATTTTAGTACGAATCGAAGCCATTGCCACAATTGCCAGTGCCCAGCCAACCCCCGAGGCGGCACAAAACACAGTCGTCTCAGCCAGATCATATTTGCGTTCAACCATAAACAGGCTCGAACCCAAAATGGCACAGTTCACCGCAATCAGAGGTAAAAAGATTCCAAGTGCAGAATACAGTGCTGGAAAATGTTTATCTAAAATCATTTCCACCAGCTGCACCATAGCCGCAATTACGGCAATAAAAGTGATGAAGGTCAAAAATTCCAGATTTACATCAGCAAACTGTTCCGATGCCCAGACCAACGCACCTTTCTTAAGAAAGTACTGATACAAAAGCCAGTTCACCGGTCCAGTGATAGTCATTGTAAAAATGACAGCACAACCAAGACCAATAGCTGTTTCCACTTTTTTGGAACATGCCAGAAATGAACACATTCCCAAAAATGAAGACAAGAGAATATTGTTTACAAAGATTGACGATACGGCCAACCCCAATAATTCCGTCATAACTCTCCCCCTGCCTTATTTTCCCGCTTTAGGCGGAAACAGTGAATTCTGGGCCCAGATATAAAGCCCAAGAAGTATAAATGCCCCAGGAGCCAACACCATCAGACCATTGTTTACATAACCTGCATCAAAAAGTGCCTGGGGAATAACAGGAATCCCGGCAATTTTTCCGGCCCCAAGAACCTCACGCATACAGGCAACAAGCATAAGCACTAAGGAATATCCTAGCCCATTACCAAGACCATCCAGAACACTCGGAAATGGTTTATTCATTAAAGCAAATGCTTCCAATCGACCCATTACAATACAGTTTGTGATAATCAGTCCCACAAATACGGAAAGCTGTTTGCTCAAATCAAACATGTAGGCCTTAAGCACTTGATCCACAAGAATCACCAGTGAAGCAACTACACACAATTCCACAATGATACGAATTCTGGAAGGTATCCCATTGCGCAACACGGAAATCAGAAAATTTGCCACACAAACAACAAGGGTCACGGAAACACACATTACAAATGCTGGCTTCACCTGAGTTGTTACCGCAAGTGCCGAACAGATACCCAATACCTGCATGGCAATCGGGTTATTGCTGATCAGAGGATCAGTCAAAACCTTTTTGTCGTTTTTACTTAACATCAGTGACCTCCCTGGCGAACGCGCTCAAAATAAGCATCGTACTTCACAAGCCCCACCTTAAACATATCTGTGACCCCGTTTGCTGTAATGGTCGCTCCACTGATTCCATCCACAACATGCTCAATTGGTCTGCCAGAATCCGTAGCCTTACCTTTAGCAACCGTAACCCCGACCAGATTACCAAGATTGTCTCTAACCTTTTTGGCCTTGAAGTTATTGGTAAACCAGGACTGCTCAATTTCTGCTCCTAAACCTGGGGTTTCCCCATGCTGATAAAAGGTCAGTCCCTTCACAGTTACAGTATCCGCTTCCAAAGCCAGATAACCTTTTAAGGTTGACCAAAGACCCTTGCCCACAATCGGGAAAGCATATCCCTTGACTACCCCATTTTCCATTTTCTGAAAAATCGGAAGTTTGGATTCTAAATCTTTTTCCGTCAAGTTTTCGGGGTTAAGACCATCCACAACATTGCCCTCTAAATCCAGAACCATTCCATTCACCGAGGAATACTTCTGATTCAACTCTTCTTTGCTTAATCTCGCTTCAGTATCAATGATTCCAAGTGCAATCATGATGTTCTTACGAATATCAAGCTTCATATTTTCAGCCTGTAGAGGCTGCAGCTTAGTAGCTGCAAGCGACAGGAGTATACTGCACACCAGACAAACTGCCCCTGCATATCCAAAGATATAAATATTATCGTTACGCATGTCTCAGACTCCTTCTCTGATTTTTAGCCTTGACCACATAATAGTCAATCAGCGGAGCAAACACATTCATGAATAAAATTGCCAGCATCATGCTCTCGGGATAGGCAGGATTCAC
>JACFNL010000085.1 GCA_019454875.1 Candidatus Cloacimonadota bacterium
ATTAAATGATAGGCCGGAAATGATGCCAGATTCCATGCAGGCCGTATTTAGGAATTTAGGGGTTGGGGGCTACAGTCTGTCTTATGGTGATGCCAGGCTTCAATTTTTTGAAGAAGATGTGGATTTTTTATGGCAGAACTTCAGAGCAAGAATATCCAATACGCAAAAGATAAACAAAGATGGCAGGGACTGGCTTTTGTGGTTTGGGGAAAGTAATGTTTTTCGGCGGATGCGTATTATGATTCTTAGGCCTGATGGTGAGGTTCTTTCCGTATTAAATCGTAATCTGCGGCATTATCATAATCTTCTTACGGTGTCTTTTTTTCTGTTTTTGTTCATAGGAATGATACTTACCAGAAGAATCCAAAATATCGTACATCGTTTAAGGGAAGGTTTTAAACGATTTTCACTGGGAGACTGGGCCTATAGAATTCCTGAGTCAGGGATGGATGAAGGAGAGGAGACGATTGTGCAGTTTAATCGTTTCCTTGAGGAAGTATCACAGATGCAAAAGCTTCTGCCCTTTGTCTCACCTGCGGTTCTGGCAATCCTGGGTTCAGGCAAAGACAGACTTAAGGAAAAGGAATTGGCAGTGATTTTGTTTTCAGATATTCGTTCGTTTACGACCATATCGGAATCTTCTGAGCCCGAAGAGGTTGTGGCCATGCTCAACAGCTACTTTTCTCTCTGGCAGCAAAAAATTGATCGTTATGGTGGGGTTGTGGAACGCTTTGTTGGAGACGCGATCCGGGTTGTATTTTTTGCATCCCGATCCAAACACTTTATGCAGGACGCTTTACAGGCTGCTCTTGAAGTTTCCCAGTCCCTCCCGGAAATGCGGCTTAACAATGGTTGCGGCCTGGCTTTGGGAGAGGTTCGTTTTCAGATGGTAGGGGACGAACATAAGATGGAGTTTTTAGCATTTGGAGAAGCGGTGCGCCGTTGTGAAGAGCTGGAAAAAATTTCAGTTTCGGGGAAATATACTAAAATCCTGGTGGATCGGAGCATTGCCACCGAGTTAAAGGATAGCTACAGTTTTTCTCAGGTAGAAGAGGAAGTTTTTGAACTGATTGCCTAGTGTAGCTGGATAAATTATCCTGTTTTCTGGTTTTCACGAATAGTTATGGAGAAAAAATGGCGGCAACCCACGGTTCAAATCTGGTAGTTAAACAGGTCAATATTGGTGAACCACTGGATTTTAGCATCGAAACATTAGGGCCCTGTGAGTTTGACTCACCCTTTATCAATGACGGTAAAAATTTTGTGGATGATGCGAACATGATCAGCTACTACCATTTTCTGGAGCACATGGAAGAATACCGGCGCAAGTTTGGCGATCCTGTTCCACAGTTTGAGGTGGCTGGGCCTAGAAGAAAAATCTACTTTGATCCGTCAAAAACCACCTGCGCAGTGGTCAACTGTGGTGGTTTGTGTCCCGGTCTTAACAATGTGATCCGGGCTATTGTGTTTACGGCTGGCCTGTACAAGGTGAAAAATATTCTGGGTATTCCCTATGGGTATGAGGGCCTGACACCAAAATTTGGCCACAATCTGAAAATTCTTAATGAATACAGTGTATCCGATATTCATACCCAGGGTGGAACCATGCTTGGCTCATCCAGAGGGCCACAGAATGTATCGGAGATGGTCTCATTTCTGGTGGAAAATAAAATTGATATTTTGTTTACCATTGGGGGTGATGGAACTACCAGGGGTGCTCTGGAAATTTCACAGGAACTGAAACGGTTAGGGCATAAAATTGCGGTGGTAGGTATTCCCAAGACCATTGATAATGATATCAACTTTGTGGAAAAGACATTTGGCTTTGAAACCGCAGTGATGGAGGCCAAAAGGGCAATTGATTCAGCACACACCGAGGCCAAGGGAGCCTTTAACGGAATCTCGATTGTAAAACTGATGGGACGGGACTCTGGTTATATTGCTGCTCATACAGTTTTGGCATCCATGGATGTGAATATCTGTTTAGTACCGGAGATTGATTTTGATTTTGAGGGTCCAAATGGTCTTTTTGAAACTGTGGCCCGTAGGTTACAGCACAAAAAACATTGTGTGATTGCTGTGGCCGAAGGTGCTGGTCAGAAGTTTTTTGCCAATGCTGGTCAAAAAGATGCTTCCGGCAATGTAAAACATGGGGACATAGGCATTTTGCTTAAAGACAGAATTTCCGCACATTTCCGCGAACATCCCCTAAGACCGGTGGTCAAATATATTGATCCAAGTTATCTGATTCGTTCCGTGCCTGCTAGTGCCATTGATGCCCTGTTCTGTTTAAGGCTAGGACAGGCAGCGGTTCATGCAGCAATGGCCGGGAAAACAGCGATGATGGCTGGATACTGGAGCAGGATTTTTAATCATGTGCCTATGCATTGTGCCATATCCACCCGTCGCAAGATTCATCCTGATTCCCTGCTTTGGGAGTCCGTGCTTGAGGTAACAAGACAACCTCGCAATATGGTACTAAAAGACTTATAATGCCCGCGAATTCTGATAAGACTCTGGAGTGATATGACCGTTCGTACCCGCTTTGCCCCTTCTCCTACAGGATATGTTCATGTAGGTTCCGTTCGTACAGCCCTTTATTGTTATCTTTTTGCCCGTCATCATGGGGGGCAATACCTTTTAAGAATTGAAGATACGGATCAGACCCGATATGTGGAAGGTGCGGTTGAAAATCTCCTTGGGGTCATGAAAACCCTGGGAATTGTGCATGATGAGGGCCCGGACTGTGGTGGTAACAAAGGACCCTATTATCAGAGTCAAAGGCTTGATATTTATCAGGAAAAGATCAAGATACTTCTGGAAAAGAATCATGCATATCCCTGTTTTTGTACGGCAAAGAGACTTGAGTTAATGCGTGAAGAGCAGACACTTTTAGGTCTGCCTCCTAAATATGATGGTCACTGTAAGACTTTAAGTCCTGAAGAAGTGTCAGAAAAAATGGCGACAGAAGCCTATGTGATTCGATTAAGAGTACCGGATTCCGGTCAGGTTGTGGTTGATGATCTGATCCGTGGCAAGGTTGGGTTTCAAAACAATACGGTGGATGATCAGGTATTGATGAAATCAGATGGTTTTCCAACCTATCATTTTGCCAATGTGGTGGATGATCATGAAATGGAAATTACCCATGTGATTCGTGGGGAAGAGTGGTTGTCTTCCACTCCCAAACATTTGCTCCTGTATCAATTTTTTGGATGGGAGCCGCCTAAATTTGCCCATTTGCCTCTGCTTTTAAATCCAGACAAATCCAAGCTTTCCAAAAGACAGGGTGATGTAGCCGTCGAAGATTTTTTGAAGGCAGGATATTTTGAGGAAGCTCTGTTGAATTTTTTGGCACTTCTGGGCTGGCATCCATCAGATAACAGGGAGATATTTTCGGTTGCAGAACTGATTCAGGAGTTTAGTCTGGATCGGGTGAGTAAATCCGGGGCTGTATTTGATCGGGAAAAACTGGACTGGATGAATGGGCAGTACCTAAAAAGCCAGATTTCCTGGGATAGGTACCTGGCTCTGGTTCTTCCTCACATTCCCAAGGAAGTTTTAGATTCCCTTGGTGAAGCAAAGCTTCATAAAGTGCTTATGGCAGTAAGACCAAATCTTGATAAGCCTCAGGATATTCTGGTGCATCTGCCAATTTTTACTACAGCCCCACAGGAGTTTGATCTTGGCTCTGAAGAGGTTTTGGAAATCCTAAAAATTGATACCAATACACAACTGTTTTTGGCATTAAGGGATCTTTTGGCCAAAAGCAGTAATGAATTGGGGATGGAAGAATTTAAGGAACATTTGAAAACGATTCAAAAAGAGCATAAGATCAAAGGTAAGGCCTTGTTTATGCCAGTCCGAGTAGCACTTTCTGGTGTGGTTCATGGTCCCGATTTGGCTCAGTTTGCCGAAATTATGGGTAGACAGGAAATGATTGACAGACTGAATCTGATGTTGGAGCGACTGGGTTAGGAGACATTTGAGCAATAAATACTGGATTGGTTTTTTTCTGTTTCTGGCAGGTATTCTTGGTTTTGTTTTTCTGATAGACCGTATGCCTGAGGAACTGCCATTGCGTGAGGCTTCGATTCTCAAAGTGGCTTTAGAGCATGAGGCCAGAATTGATAAGCTGATTGCCACCCAGAACATAGATGAAAAGAGTGATTTGGCCCAAAAGTATATTCTGGATTCTCAGGTGTGGCTGGCCGAAATGACGGACTTCATCAAATACTTGCAGAACTTAAAATCTGAGGTATTTTTAACTACCCGTAATCAAACCATTATCGCGGGTAAAATCAGAACTACCCTGGCTCAGATTGAGATAATTACCGAAACTAGAATCATGCTTCAGAATGCTCTTCAGGGGCAAATGGAACCCAGGCACCGTGCCTTGGGAGAGATGGTTTTTGATAAGAGACTTCCGGCTTTGTTTCCTAACATGAAGTGAGTTATGCCAAGAATAACCAAGGTTTACACTAGAACTGGGGATAAGGGTACTACCGGATTAGGTGGTGGACAGAGGGTTTCTAAGGACAGTCTTCGCATTGAGACTTACGGAACTGTTGATGAACTGAATTCGGTTCTGGGAATGGTGCTTACCGCTAGCCCAGCAGCCGAAATAGCGGATTGGATTCGGGCTATACAGAATGAATTGTTTCATCTTGGTTCCGATCTTTGTATTCTTGAGGAAGACAAACAGAAATTCAGGATTCCCCAGATCGAAGAGAGGCATGTTTTTCAGCTTGAAAAGCTGATGGATTGTTGTGCTGAGGAGTTAAAACCCCTTGAGGAGTTTATCCTGCCAGGCGGTAGCAATGCTGCGGCCCATCTGCATTTGGCCAGAACCGTTTGCCGCAGGGCCGAGCGACTGGCTGTGGCACTTTCCAAAGAAGAGCCTATTGGGCCGATGGTGGTGGCATATTTGAATCGTCTATCGGATGCTTTGTTTGTGTTTGCCAGGATGGAAAATCACCTCAAAGGTGTTTCTGATATTTTCTGGGACAAAAGCCTTTGACATAATTCCAGCTGGGCCTGAGCGTGAAATACCGCCATTTCTACCCTTAAAACACCCCGTGATATACAGACAGGTAAAAATTTGTTTTGTAAAAGAAGTGTTTCTTCTTTTTCTGTGAATCCTCGTTCCGGGCCAATTGCAAAAACAGGTTCCTCACAGGGTGGATAATCGCTAAACCATGCTGTTGCCTTGGGTGAGAGCATAAATCGGGATGGGTTATTGGGCAGGGCATCAAGAGCAAGCCTCAGATTTTTGTGAAGGCTCACCCTGGGCAGGTGTGAGCCTGAGGCTGATTGGGCCAGTCCATCCAATAGCTTTTTTTGTATTAGTTCCTCACGCAATACCTTGGATTTGAGGTAGGATTTATCGGAGAGTTCGGCACAAAAAAAATGAATTTCACCAACTCCCGAAGTAGTGGCATGTTCCAGTATTTTTTCCATGGAAGGGGGCCGGCAGACTCCGATTAACATGCATAAGCGTTCAGGTTTTCCCAAAGTCAGTGACAGAAGTTGGATTTTTATCTCCTGGGGGCTGAGCGAGAGAATTTTTGCCACCCCTGTCCCATGGTTAATTAAAGTGATTTTTATTGGATCTCCTGCCTGGCCCCGAAGAACATTTTTTATATGTTCGATTCGATAGGGGTCCACAATCAAATACTCATCATTTGTCTGAGATTCTTCTAAAAAAATTGGAACGCGATTCATAAAAAACATTATTGCATGGAGTGGACGCAACAAATCCAGCATATTTAGCGTATAAGTAATGATTCTAACCGGGAGAGATCATGCAGTTTCTGTTATTGTTGCTGGTATTTTGTTTTAGTCTGGTCGAGATAAAAGCCCTTCAGATGGGTTCTTTTGTGTCATCGGATCAGTCAAAAACTGTATTTCGTGTCTATGCAACCTCGGCCCAGAAAGTTGAATTGTTTCTTTATGCTTCAGAGACTGGTCCAGTAGCCTCTGTAGTGCCCATGAAGCCATACCAGGGAAAAACCGATTCCGATCTCAATCATCAGGTGGCAAAACACACATGGGAAGCAACTGTATCGGGTGATGTCACGGGAACCTGGTACAAATTCCGAGCAGTTGGCAACAACGGTCTTGATTATCAGATGGTGGGTCAGGAAGTCGCGACCCGCTACAGAAATGCCCATGCTTTTTTGTTTCACCCAGAGTTTGGGTATATGGTTGATACAACGGCTGATGGTTACAAAGAAAATCCCGGAACAGTTCTTCAAAGAAGAACGGTTGGAGATCAGGTACATTTCAGCCTCAAAGAAGGGGCCTTTTCAGACTATGCCCTGGAAGTGGTTCCCGAAGGTGAGTTTCCAAATAGAGTCAATGATTTGGCGGTTTCTGATCCTTATTGTTATCAGTTGAATCTTGAGAACAATCGCTGTCAGGTAGTTTCTTTTGGCAAGGAATTTTCACTGGCTAACAGGCCAGCTAAACCGGGTCTAAAAAAGGGCCACACCATCCATGAGGTTCACATCAAGGACTTGACTTATCTTTTGCCAGGTATTCCTGAGGGAATCCGTGGAACCTACAAGGCTTTGTCCCATCCAAGAACATTAAAGCTTTTAAAAGACATGTTTGTGACTACCATTGAGTTTTTGCCTCTACATGCATTTGATCGCAATGCAGCCCCTCCTGGGGAGATTAACTATTGGGGTTACATGACCAAGAGTTTTTTTGCCATGCATGAGGCATATGCCTCCGAACCTTTGAAGTCCCGGGAGGAATTCAGGGATGCCGTTGATGCACTGCATAAAATTGGGGTTTCCGTTGTTTTGGATGTGGTTTACAACCATACATCTGAAGGGGATCATCGAGGCCCGGTGGTTAGCCATAAAAATCTGGCCCGGGATGATTATTTCCGCATGTGGAATGCCAAAAAGGGTTTTTATCTGAACACTGCCGGCTGTGGAAATGTCATGGCCAGTGAAAAACCAGTGACCAGAAAACTCATTCTTGATTCCCTGAAGTTTTTTTATGAGGTATACGGGGTGGATGGATTCCGTTTTGATCTTGCCGCAGCAATTGATAAAGAAACTCTGGTTCTGGCCCGCAAAATGCTGGGTGAAGATGCTCTTTTAAGTGGCGAGCCATGGGTGGCTGAAGGTAATCCACAGTGGATGCGCGGTGATTTAAACGAAATTCGGTTAGGAAAATGGAATGATCAGTTTCGCAAGGCCATTAAAGGCGGGGGTGGTTCCCCAGGTTTTATGAATGGTGAAGGCAATGCTGAGATAATGAAAATTCTGGTGCGAGGTGAACATTCCGATTTTGGTGGTTCCGGCTCCTACATTGATACAAGCTGGGGCAATTCCCACCCTGAAGGAACTATCAACGAGATTGAAGTCCATGACGGCCCTACTCTTAGGGACTGGCTGGCGACATATCAGCTAAGTGAGTCTGAGATCCATGCCCGGATGCGAGTGGCTCATACCCTGCTTCTGACTTCCGTGCATACACCAATCCTCCACTTTGGGCAGGAGTTTGCCCGAACCAAAAATGGCCATAATAACAGCTACAACCAGGACAATAAAATCAACTGGATTGATTACAACCTGATGAAGACAAACCAGTCCTTAAATGACTTCACCGTTGGACTAAAACGGTTACGATCTCATTATGATGCCTTTCATTTTTCCAATCGTATTGTGGATGATCGGATCTGGTTTTTTGAGGCAAGGCAGAATCAGTCCAATGCCTTTGCCTATAAAATAAAGGGTACAACACACCAGTTTTTGGTTCTGGTCAATGGTTCTGTGGCTTCTGGGGCAGACTTTGATCTTCCTGAGGGAGTCTGGGACATTGTCTCAGATGGTCAAAGATTAGAAGACCGGGGCCTGGGTAAAGTCACTAACCAGCATTATTTTGTACACCCATCTCAGGCCATAATTCTGAGGCAGAAAATTTAAGATCCATTAAGATTTTAGATATTTATACCCTGGCTTTGATATAGCCAGGGTATTTTTATTATCCAAGAAAGTCATAAGTGTCATCTATGTGCCATTTGTATAATAAAGATCATTAATGTATTAAATAATTTGAATTGCATTTGTATCGTTACTGAATATATATTTTCGCTATTATGAACCAAATAAATCATAGACATACTCGAGCATTTGCCACTCAGTTACTGCAATCCTTAAAAACTCGCATGAATTCCGTTCCCAATACAGGGTATACGGCATTTGCCAAGACCTTGAGTCTGGTGTATCTGAACTGCAGTTATGAGAGGTTTATCTGTATTCCCGAAGATTTAAAAAATCACCCCTATGAAATGTTGGAAGAACTGGTTCAAAAGACACATGCATTTTTTGAGTGTTTATTGGCCATTTCTTTTATTGAAACGGACAAGAGGGTAGCCGACGCTTTGGGTGCAAAAACTGATCTTCTTAAAAAGCATAAGGAGCTATGGCAGGTTATCTGGTCAAAACACAGTCTTGATGAGTTTAGGGACTTTGTAAACATCAAAAGAACCAGATTTGAAATCAATGATCTGGCTGATAAATTTCTGGGTTCCACGGTGGTGGAGCTTGGGTGTGGAAATGCTGTGAACCTGGTTGCGGCATTAGAACTTGGGGCTAAGATGGCCTATGGCTGTGATTGGGGAGATGAGTGTATCAGTCATGGCAAAGAGCTAGTTGCCGAAATGGGCTTATCGGATCGGATTCATTTAAAGAAGGCAGACTTGTTAAACTCAGGTTACCCCAATAACATGGCTGACTTTGTGATCTCCAACGGGGTTTTTCATCATTTGCGCGAACAGGATATTCCTTTGGCTTTAAGTGAGTGTTATCGCATTCTTAAACCGGGTGGCTACTTCTGGTACTATGTGGACGGCAATTCGTTACTCGGTGAAATTTATGATATGTCTGTGAATATTCTGGCTGATGTTAAGCCCGAGTTTATGACCGATCTCTTTGGGCTGATGAATGTGGGCCGGGACAAGATGGCTCACCTGGTCGATGGTTTAAATGCCACATACTTACATTCCACTTATGCCCAGGTATGTGAACAGCTCAGTAATGCTGGTTTTGTTGATTTTAAACGAATGGCCGGGGGTAGGGCATTTGATTTGGATCCAACATTTTCAAAAGATCCATACGCCGTAGCCAAACATGGAGATGGTGACATTCGTATATAGGCACAAAAGCCTTTTTGATATGATTGCCGAGACAATTGCTAAAAAATGGGTGGACTGCTTTAACCGTGCTGATTTGGAAGGTTTGTTGTCCCTTTACACGGAAGACGCAACTCACTACAGCCCCAAGTTGAAACAAAGGTTGCCAGACAGCAAGGGTCTGATTTCATCAAAGCCTCAGCTGAGGGCATGGTGGGCCGATGCATTTTTGCGGCTGCCTGATCTGCATTACAGACTTTTGTCCATCACTCCCTGTGTGGAGAGGGTTTTTATTGAGTATGTCCGTGAAAATCCCAATGAGTCAGATATGCTGGTGGCCGAAGTGTTTGAGTTAAAAAACGGCCTGATTTACGCTTCCCGTGTGTATCACGGGTAACTCTTTTGGTTTTCCGGTTGTGTTTATTTTAAATGCATACTAAAATCCTCCATGCTTGATGTCCGAACACTCGCAATCTTTAACCAGGGTTGAGGAAAGTCCGGGCTCCATAGGGCAGGGTGCTTGTTAACGGCAAGGCGGAGTGATCCGACGGAAAGTGCAACAGAAAACAAACCGCCAGCAAATCCTCGTGAGATGCTGGTAAGGGTGAAACAGTGAGGTAAGAGCTCACTCGTGATCTCGGGTAACCGGGAGCGTGGTAAACCCCATCCGGAGCAAGATCGAACAGGTGAGTAGACGCGGCCCGCAGATCACCGGGTAGATCGCTTGAGGCTTTTAGTGATAGAAGTCCTAGATAGATGAGTGTTGCGAAGATCTGAGAGGGTCTTCAGACAGAACCCGGCTTACAGGGCATCAGGCAATATCACAAAGGAGAACTCGTGCAGGAATTTGAAACTTCTGGGATTTCTGGGGCACAAGCCAGGCAGACTCTAGGGATACTTTTCCTGGTGTCATTAATTGCCAGTGTGATGTGGATTATCTGGGGGTTTCGTATCTCTGTTCCCCAAAACAAGATCCTTGTGCTCATCAGCAAGTTTGGCCAGGATTTACCCCCAAATCAGATATTGGCTACAGGTCCAGAACAAAAAGGCATTCAATACGATGTACTCTCCGAAGGTTGGCACTGGTTCTCCTCTTTTGTATGGGAGAGGGAGATTCATGATGCCACCATTATTCGGGCTTCTGAATTAGGTGTGCTTGTCAGGCAATATGGTAAGGACTTGCCCGAGGGCCAGATTCTGGCCAACCCTTACAACGATTCTGGCATGCAGGATGATGATTTAAAGGGTGTGGTGCCTGAAGAATTAAAACCGGGAAAATACAATATCAATCCTTATGCTTACAAAGTTGAGATTTTTCCGGTTACTGAAGTTCCTGCTGGTCATGTGGGTGTTGTGGTCAACAAGGTTGGAAAGGACTCATCCGGGTTTGGATATCTTGCTGGTCCAGGAGAAAAAGGAGTTCAGGCAGAGGTTCGTGAACCGGGTACCTTTTATCTTAACCCTTATGTCTACGAGGTGATTCCCTATAATATCAGGGTTCAGAAGACAGATTTTAAGGGTGGAGACATTACTTTTATGAGTTTTGATTCTTATGAAATTCGCCTTAGTGCAACCATTGAATGGAGAGTGGAGAAGGATAAGGCTCCTCTGGTCTTTACAAGGATAGGCCAGCTTAAGGCTGTAGAAGAAAGTGTGATTTATCCCTATGCCCGTTCCCTGTTTAGAATCATCGGTTCAAAATATATGGCCAAGGATTATGTTGCTGGAGAGACCAGACAGGCCATTCAGGAGAATTTTTCCAAAATGTTGAAAGAAACTCTGGAACCATATGGAATTTCCGTTTCTTCGGTAATGATTCGGGAGATTCGTCCCCCGACCGTGCTTCGAGAAATCATCAATACACGAGGTCTGGAAAAGGAGAGAAGAGAGAAGTTTCTTAAGGATATTGAAAAAGTTAAATCGGATGCTCAGGTTGCAAAAAGTCGTGAGGAGATTGTGCAATCACAGGCCAGAGTCGAAGAAAATATTCAGAAAAATATGGCTAAAATCAAGGTGGAGGGCGATCGGGAAATTGCCATGCAAAACGCCAATAAACGGCATGCTATTGCCAAGGTGAACCTTGAGGTATCCAAAGTCAGCAGTGACACGGTCATTGAAAAGGGACGGGCTGAAATTGTCAGGGAATTTAATTTGCAGCTGGCTCAGGTTGAGGCATTGACCAAGCGCATACAGGCTCTGGGCGGTGGAGATGCCTACGCGGAGTATGAATTCAACAAACGCATCCGTTTAGACAGGGTGTTTACTAATGATAATTCTCCATTGGCAGGAATGCTGCAACGGTTTGGAGCCACAGCTGATAAAGGAGCCCGCTAATGAAGCTTGTAACTGGTACTGTGTTTGTGGGTGCCCTTCTGTTTCTTGGTGCCTCAGTTTTTGTAGCTGGGCTTGTGTCCGTAGGTCCAGGCGAAATCCTGGTATTAACGGCCAATTACGGGAAGAACCTGCCTGAAGGCAAGGTTTTAGCGGATCCCGGTGAAATTGGCATTCAAAAGGAAGTTTTAGGTACTGGCTATCATTGGGTTATGCCGGTTTTCTGGAAGGTTAAAAAGTTTCCTGTATTGGAAATTCCAGCAGGGAAGATCGGGGTGGTAACTGCAAAGTTTGGGCGCAGTATCCAGTCTCCGAATCGCTTTTTGGCAAATGACGATGAGATTGGGGTTCGACGAAGAGTGTTAGGTCCAGGCACCCACAGGTTAAATCCCTATGGTTATCAGGTGGATATTGTTCCTCAGACAGTCGTAGCCATTGGTCATGTAGGAGTCCTTATCAATCTTGAAAAAGGTGGTGTGGTCAAGGATCGTGTACTGCACGCAGGGACTCACTACATCAATCCAAAGATGTACAAGGTGGAAATAGTCAAGGTTGGTGTGAATGAATACACATTAAGCAGTGATATTATGCCTGCCATCAGTGATGAAATGCTGATGGGTGAGGTGGATGAAGCCTATCTTGAGACTGCCTCGACCCAGAAAGTGGCTGGAGCCGTGTCATTTCCTTCCAGAGACGGTTTTCATGTTGGTCTGGATATTACTGTACTTTGGGAATTAAGCCCTGAAGATGCAGTACAGGCCGTGGATGCTTATGGTTCTGTCAAGGATCTGGTCGATCGGGTGATCAATCCCAAGTTGAATTCGGCCTGCCGTAATGAGGGCTCCAAGGTTTCAGCCAAGGAGATGGTTCAGGGGGATAGCCGTGAGCTGTTTCAGAAAAACTTTACGGAGGCTTTGCGAAGATATGCTGAAGATGCTCCCCTTGATATTGTCACGGCATTACCCAGGGGTGTTTATGTTCCAATCAAGATACAGCTTCCAATCATGCAGGCTCAGCTGAAGCAGGAACAAATGCTCACCAACGCAGAGATTGAAGAAAGTGTGAAGATGGAAGCCAGGCTTGAGGAGCAGAAAAAACTGGTGGTACAGGAAATTGAACAGGTTAAGGCAGCCACACGGGTTCTGAGAGCATCGATACAGGCCGAGACCGAAAAAATGGTTGGGGAATACGAGGCGGCCACCAGGCTTCAGGTGTCAAGAATTGATCTGGAAACTCAAAAGCTGGAGACACAAATTGCGGACATTCTGTCCTTAGCCGAGGCTGAAGTAAGTCGTATGCGTGGTCAAAAACAGGCTGAGGCTTCGCGAAAACTAGTCAGTGCTTTTGGTAGCTCCTCGGCTTATAACGCCTGGGTTTTTGCAACCGAGGCTCTGCCAGTTGAAAAACTGCCGGTTCAGATCATTCACTCAGGGGAGGGTACCCTGTGGACGGATCTGGAGCGTTCGGGGCAGTCTGCCCTGCAAATGAAAATGTTAAAAGAAATGCAGAGTCAAAAAAAGGATTAGCGTGAGCTCGGTACCAGATTCCATTCGTTTCAGGCCTAAATGGAGAAAACGGGGAGTGATTGCTTCAGCATTGGCTGTGGCCATTCTCTTGAACTCAGGATTTTATATACCGTTTCCAATTACCGGGCTTCCTTCCGTTACTCTTTCCTTGTTGATTTTATTTTATGGACTGAGATTTTTATATCGGGGCCTTCGGCTTCCAGTCTCAGAAGTTCTGGAGTACCTTGATTTGTGTGGAGGCAGGGCGAGACTTGTTGAAATTGAAAAATGGCTGGGAGCTGAGGCAGACAGTCTTCCGGAAGTGATTCGGGTTTTAAGTGATAAAAACTGGGCCATTACCCAGATTGAAGATTTGCATGAGGTTGAAACCCAATCCAGGCTGGATGAAAATCTGATTATTTTACAGGATTTGGGTCTTAAAGAACTTAGGCGCATTCAGAAAGACGGGCAATAATGTTGTTTTGGGAGAGTTTTCCGGTAGGGGCCTTGCAATGTAACTGCACCATCCTGGGTTGTGAAGAAAAAAAAGAGGCAGTGATCATTGATCCTGGTGATGATAAGGACAAAATTCTAAAAAAAGTAAGATCCAAAGGTTATACAGTGAAGTACCTTTTACACACCCATGCCCATTTTGATCATATAGGTATGGCAGGTCCCTTAAAACGGGAAGGTCACGGCAAGATTTTACTGCATCAGGAAGATGTGTTTTTGTACGATGCCATTGAAGAGCAGGCCGGATGGTTTGGTCTTGAGGTACCAATGGGCGAACCAGTGGACCATTTTTTAATTCAGGGAGATGAAATTCAGTTTGGAAACCAGGTATTGCAGGTTCTGCATACCCCGGGACACACACCTGGAAGTTGTTCCTTCTGTGTGCCTTCAGCAAATCTTTTGCTGACCGGAGACACCCTGTTTAAGCAATCTATTGGTCGCACCGATCTTCCAGGTGGGGATAACCGCCAGTTACTGCATTCTATTAAATCCAGAATTCTCAGTTTAAAAACGGACTACCACATAGTACCTGGACACGGGGCCCACACCACATTAAGTGGTGAGGCCCGTTCCAATCCGTTTTTGAAAAGTATCTGAGTTTTTAATCTTTTAAGAGGTTTTCAGCCTGCTCAGAACTGATTCCGGAAAACAGTTTCATGGCTGAAGTGCTGTCACGAACCATAGCCATTCTGGACTCTGTTACAGACTGTACTGCCTTTTGAACTGAGGAAAGATCCCCGCCTTCCATAGAAGCCAGATTTTCCTGAGCATGCATCATGCCCTGGAAACGATTTTGCAGTTCCTGCATATGTTTGTTGATGCCAGAATTGAGTTCAGAAAACAGAACATTCAGATCCTGAAGAATCAATTTTGCCTCAGCATTGCTGGCATTGGCAAGTTTCTCCATCTGCAACTGAACTGGAGGCAGGGGAAACTGATGGTTGGCAGAACTTGCAATCAGAAGCTCAGCATTAGCTGGTGGGGGTTGATCAAAATGCAGGGAAATCCCTTCAATCAAACCAGAGGCTGGGCTGACAGCAGTTTCAATAGTTTTCACAACATCGCTTCCGGCCTGTTGTACAGTAATACGATAACGAATAGCTTCTGGCCCGGATTGTTCGGCACTGCTGAGGATGGAGACGGTATATCTACCTGGAC
>JACFNL010000086.1 GCA_019454875.1 Candidatus Cloacimonadota bacterium
CCAATTTTAACCGTCTTCAACGATCCCAGTTTTCTATTCTGGATGGCCCTGGGATTCAATTGGAAATGCAGCTTGAGCAGTATCAGCCAGGTATGGCAAATCTATTGGGAGGTGGATTGAATAGTACAAGAACCGTACTGCTTCGCCCCATAGGTGGATTAGGCAATTCCAGTCTGATTCTTCTGAATCGGGATGCTCGGGGTGTGGACTATGCGGAGCAGAATTTGTCCTTGAGGGCCAAGCAGGGGACTACCCAGACTATAGAGGAAATCCAGATTCCCTTATATCAGTCTGACAACAAGCTGATTTTTGTACTGAACCAGGAAGACAGCCGCAGGCAGTTTAGTTTATCCGTACCAGCATTGGATACCGTAGCTACCCGTTCCATGATTTTTCTGGCATCGAACCAGGAGTTTGGCTCAGTCACCACGGCCATTGAAATTGAAGGTGCAGACTTGCCCACGGGCACTACCACCAAACCTGTGAATGTTTCGATCTCAGGCGCAGGAATGTTTGAAATCACTGTGACCAATTTGTCCAGTTCCGCTTTAGCCTGGTCCCTAGGAAACAATGCTCCTACTACGGGCCTGTCCCTGAAGGGATACAGCCCTGTTCTGTTTTCTTTAGGAACTACCATGGCTTCAAGCAGTGATCGAAGAATTTTTCAGGCTTCCCGAAGTACAATCAAACTGCTTTTGATACACGAAGTAGCAAGTTCACTCAATTTTTCACTACAGTTTGAGACAGTTGCAGACAGCCTGATTACGGCTCCTGGTGATAGTGTCACCGTTACTCCTTCACAACCAGCCCAGACTGAAGAAGAATTTTTAAGAATTGCCGGTGGAGGGGGCGGGGGCTGTTTTATAGCCACAGCCGCATTTGGGGACAAAGAAGCCTGGGTGGTAAAAATTTTAAGTCGCTTCCGCGATAACTGTTTACTAAAGACTCAGTGGGGTACGGAGTTTGTGGCATGGTACTATGCTACCAGTCCTCCCATCGCTCAGATGATTGCAGATAATAAGGGCCTTAGGTATGTGGTTCAGATTTTATTGCTGCCGCTACTTCTTTTGGCCATTACAGGACTGATACTTGTGGAGGGAGGCATTGTGTTATTCATAATGCTTATTGTGGGTTGTGCCTTGAATCGACGATGGTTGGCATTTGCCTATGTGCTTTGTATGCTGGCGGTTTCGCAGGTTTTTGCCAATAGTGGAGTACAGTCGGCATTAACCACTGCTCAGATCCAGGATATAGGGCAGACCCTTCAGTCCATTGCCAGCAATGCATTTCGTTATTACGGGTCGGTTCAGCCAGCTTTTTCCAACCCTGAGGATAATACATTAAATGTGGTGCTTTATGATATTAAGGATGGCTCAGACGATCCCTCGGTTCAGATTGGCTCCTATTTTTCGCCCATTGATCAGTTAAGGGTACCTTCCCTGTCTGACAGAAACCGTCAGTCCAACTTCGGCAATGTACTGTATCTTGATCTGAATCCATTAAATCCTCTGTTAAGCCGATCTGTCATTGAATCTGGCGGTGTATCCAAGATTAGTACAGCCGCACTTTATGCAAACCAGCAGGTGTTTTATCAACGGTATTCCAGGGCCTTAAGCAAGCTGATTCAGTTTCAGAAACAAAATCCTAAGGATCGGGCTGATGTAAAATCCCTGTTTGAAAATGGATTCTGGCTTGAGGATGACCGCTGGCTGACCGAGGCATTGGCAATTTTTGCCTCCTTTCGTTTTCCTCGGGGCAATGAAATAGTTTTTAATGCAGACAGTGCCCTTAAAGTGTTTGAAAACAACCAGCCCCTTGGTGATTTGATCATGGATTCCCGCCTTGGAACCCAGGGACCGCTGGAGGTTAGTTTTCTTTTGCATTATCCACTGGGTCAGTCATGGCCATCGCTTTTTTTTGCTGACAAACTGAATTCGGGAGTGATGGGCCCTGTCCCTGCCTTGTTGACAGAGACTGAAGGGTATCAGTTACAGGCTTCCTACGGTCTTGGGTTTATGACACTATTGTATTTCTGGGAACAATTGACTACCGAGGGCCGTTCCCGTTTAGACAGAATTGATGATTTAGGCGATCGTTTTATTCGTACCCTTTTGTCAGGGCCTACCACTAAAAACATAGCCACAGGTCGTAGTCTGCCTACCTATGTGACAACAGGGGTATTAAATCCATGTTCAGCACCATTTAACAGTTCCCGTGTCTGTGCGATTGAAGGTGCTCTTTTACAGCTTGAGGCTGAAAGATGTCATACAAAAAGAACCAGAACCTGTTTTGAACAGTATTTTCTGGACATGGGATTGGCACTTTTTTTGGATCAGCCACCGCTGACAAGTTATAACGGTGCCCAGAAATATGAGATTCGTAATCTGGATCTTAGGGCCATGGATTTGGAAAATAATCGTTTGAGTCCCGATTTGTCCACGGGCAATCGGATTGGAATTGATTTTAGTATTACTGATTCCCTGTTTGATGATTTTAATCGTGAAACCTTACTTGCAATCGCCCAGGAATCAGAGAATTCTGCCAATCAGACAACAGCCCCCCCTCCGGCAACCGGGGTGAATGTAGCTGAATTTGGGCTTAGTTTTATTGGTCTGACAAACAGGAATACCAAAGCCAATGTGGACTACATTTTTATTGATGGTGTTGATTTCCAGACCGATGGCCTGCTCGATTGTGCACCTGTTTCCGTGATGTCCAGATTGTTTGTGGGCAACCAGAGCAGCAGGACAGTTACCTGTCCCGCCACTCCAGGCTCAACGGTGTTTTCTGTGCCCAAGGCCGCAGGAATTGGAGAAAGTAGCACAGGAGTAGCAGTATTTGCGGGATTGGGTAATACCAGACTGGAGTTTGGGACAGCCCGTGTATCTCAGGGCAGTGCTGTGACTATGGAGCCTGTGGCCAATCCTCCCGCTCTACCTATGATTCGACCAACGGTGAATCAGACTTCGGGTATTTTGGCTTCAGTTTCCGGGATCGAGAAGTTTAAGGACAAAAAGGTGATTGAATCTGTAGATCGTCTGGATCCTAATGCTGTACAGCAGTATACCCATTCTTTTCGGACCATCAATTTTGCTTCATCCAATCTGAATTCTCTGATTATTGAGGAAAAGACGGCAGTTTTGAAATTTCGAGCTGAGATTCAATCCTCAGATGGTGTGCCTATGGAGCTTCTGTTGTGGGTAGATCAGAATTATCTGCCAGCGGCTGAGGTATCTAGTGTCACAACTACAGTTATCAATAATCCTGTGGATACCCAAAAAACTCTGGAGCAGGTAATTCTATTGGGGGAAAACAGCTTTGCTAACTCGTCTCAACTACTGCAATCAGTCAGTGTACCTGGCCGCACTACCATGGTACTTCGGGTGCAGAACCAGACGGGCTCTTTGGTGAGTGTCAATTTTACCCCCTGCAATCAGTTAAACGAATGTGGCGGGGTTGCGGGAGATTATTTTGAAGTCTGGTGTGATTCTGATCCAACTACGATAAAACCAGACTGTACGGGACTAGGAAACATAAATGACACCCGCCAGGTTAGCCCATTTACCACTCTGGTGTTGCCAATCAGAAATAAAAATTCAGAATCGTCTCAGCTTTTGAGTTTTTTGAAGCCCTCCGTGAGTATTTCCCGCAGTGAAAACAATGCGGTCTCCGTGGAAGGTTCGGGTAAATCAGGATGTTTTATTGCTACTGCTGCCTTTGGCAGTGAAAAGCACAAGGTGGTACAAAAACTGATTGAGCTTCGGGATCAGGTATTGATGCAGACGGATCTGGGTCAGTTGTTTGTCAGCCTTTATTATGAGCTTTCCCCAGTCCTGGCCCGATATGTCAGCGAATCAAGCACCCTCAGAAACCTCAGTATGGGGTTATTGTGGGTTGTATGGTCTTTTCTTGAATTCCCCTGGTTATGGGTATTGTTTGGTTCCCTGGTGGTTTTTTACAGATTGTTCAGACTGTTAAGAATGTCAGCAGTTTCCTGAAGAAGCCGGTAAATTGACTTCAGTTCCTGGGGATAGTTCTCTCTGGTTACGGACATTTTTTTACCCGCTTTAATACTTTGTAGAGCCTGAATCAGCTCTGAAACCGCCAAAAACAGTTCTTCATATTCCCGTCTTTGTTCTTCAATTTCTTTGATCTTGATTTCCAGGGAGTGAATTTGCGAGTCCACAACTTTTGGATCGGAACCATCAAGCTTTTGTCGGTTCAGTTCCTTGATGGTGGCTAGATGTACAATTTCGTTATGATATAAAAACTCCTGAAGAGAAAGCTCCTTCTCCCTGACGAGATTTTTAAGAGAAGGCAATTCCTGTTCTTTGATTTCAATGAGATTGGCCAGAACTTCCGTAGGGATATCCTTTGTCTGCAAATCCTTTATCAGCTGTTCCAGACCATTTGTGAGCTGTTCCATCAGATTTGGTTTCCATACCAGAGCAAGCCTTGGCTCCTGAACAATTTTCTCCTGCAGCTTGGACTTGAACTCCAGGCTGGCATTCTTTTTTTTGAAGTTGTTCCACCAGTACAGGCTGCCAACAGCTCCTGTACAAAGTACCACTATTGTGGGTACGGGCCAGAACCATAAAAATCCTGAAGCCCCAAGTAAAACACATATAAAAGTGATTCCAATAAATTCTTCCATACAACTTCCGGCAAAAAGAATGGAATCTGAAGTGATTCCTGTGATTAACTAGGTTCTTACAATATTCTAAAAAATACAATGTCAGAACTTCATAAAATTCGTAAACTTTCCACTCTTCATCGCATCATAGAAGCGTGTGATGTAAAAGCGATCACGCTTTTAAACCGTGATCTGGTCAACGCAGATGTAAATGTAGTTACATCTGCCATTGGTGCACTGGAGAAACTTCAGATTCCCATATCGGAGGATAAAATCTACCGGATTTATCCGGCATCCAATGCGCAGATCAAACGCAGATTGCTTCAGTATTTCCGGGCCGTACCCCAATGTGTGAACCCCAATCTTGTGATGAGACTTTATAATGCTGCCCAGTCGGAGGAGGAAAGAGGGGATGTTTTAAAAACTATGGGGGCACTAGGCACAGCTAGTAGCGATACTCTGGAGTTTTTACGACAGAAGATTCTGTACCAGAACCCTTCTTCGGCCCAGAGGCTAGGAGCTATGGAGGGACTTGGAATTGCCGAGGATTTTAAAACTCTGAGCAGTTTTGTAAGTTCCAATATTCAGGTAGAGCCCGAGGCAGATCTGGTGATTCAAGCCTTAAGAGGCATTTCGCATCAGGCAGATCATGAATCCTTTGCTAATCTGTATCGTTCCTTAAAGCAGATTGTGGATATTCCAGTGCGGTTTTACACTCCACTTGGCAAGGAGCTGATCCGTGCCCTGTTTTGTACCTACGAAGATCATCATAGTGTGCAGCAGCTTTTTGTGCAGTTAAAGGCCCGTTTGGAAAGCCTTTGTAAATCTGAAGACGAGGAAGTTGTTTCTTTTGTGATTGGCACATTGCAGGAGCTTCCTAATCGAGATGCCCAGTTTATGGTCAATTGTGTCCGCAATCTCATTTTATCCAAAATTGGTAGCGATGAACTACAGAAGTTAAAGGAAGGTTATTTTTGGCTGGTTTATCCCCGTATTAAGGACAATCTTCAGTTTAAAGCCCTAGGTTCAATTCTGGAGAAGGTTCTGGCTGGAATAATCCTTGAGCTTAGCGAGAGAAAAAAAGTCATTGAAATGAAGCATGGCCGTGAACCTAAAGCTGATTTGATTGAATTTCTGGAATCCTTCGGCAATGCCTCTTTTGTCAAAACTGTGACGGCTTATTTTAAATCCAACCCCCCGGATGAAACTTTAAAAAAGGTAATCCTGACAGTAGTGACCCGAGCCCAGCCCAATCTGAATCAAAGGCAAAAAGAGACCTTAAGAGGATTTTTAAAGCTTTTGATGCTTGATGATGCCAGAGTAAGAACTTCTTTAGCCCATGAGTGTGGTAAAGTTGATTTGAGCCGCACTGTGAATAACCTGTTTCGGCAGCTAAGGTTTTATTTTTCCGTAGCCCGTGCCTTGATGAACCCAGGAATCAGTAAACAGCTCCAGAGTCTTCACAGAATGGCACCCATTTTTGAAGAATATAAGTCTACAAAAACCGAGCTTTTGATGACGGTACTTACGGAACCAAGTAAAGAGAGTTTTCTGTTTGCTATCAAGGAGCTCATGAATGTTCCTAGACGGGAGTTTTCTCAGGTATTGAGTAAGGTAGAGAAACTTGAGTTATCCTGGCTTGAAGAGTTCAAAAAGAGCTTTGTGACCAAGGGGTTTATACCTGAGGCCAATCTTCAGTTTATTGTGGAGCTTTTAAAGAAGTGTGGCCGGATTACAGATGTGGACTGGCAAAGAATACTTTTACAGATGTATAAGCGCGACTTTGGTCCGATCAGTGAGGAAATGGAAGAATCTGCCATGTTTCTTCTGGCCGATAGTGGAAACCCGGGCAGCCTTGACTTGTTTTCAGATCAGATCCGCAAGAACAATTATGTATTAAAACAGCTTGAAGTCGATGTACTTTTTAAATACACCCTTTGTATTTGTGATCATGCCATGGAGGAGTATCGTGAGCAGCTTAAAGATACGGTGTTTGGCTGTTTAAAGCTGGAGAATGACTTCTATTTTACAGATCTTGGTTATATTTTGTATCTATTGAATGATAATGAGGGTTTCAAAATTTTAAAGAAGGCTTTTCAGAGTGAAAATCCTCAGGTTTTAACCAAGGCCACAGATTATGCCACCAGAATTCAGATGTCTGAGGTCTGGCCCAAGGTATTGGAATATGTTGATAAAAATGATGTCAAACTGAATCAGCAGGTAGTGCTTTATTTCAAGGAAATTCGGGCACAACTGGACCAGGTGCTTTTGATGAACTACCTTTTGCAGTTGCATGAAAATAAAAAACTGGCTTCCAAAGAGCTGTTTGCCAGTGCAGCACTGGATGAAACTGAAAAGGAAAGACTGGCCAGGGTTTTTGATGACTACCGTCTAGCCAGGGGCAACAGCAATCGCACCCAGTTTGAAGCTGAAAAACAGATGGCTGAAAAAACCATATTTTTTATCGATATTGCCGGATATACCAAAAAATCTGCCACTACAGATATCAAAGTCTTGATGGCCATGCTGGATGAGTTTGGAAAAATCATCATGCCCTGTGGGGAAAAATATAAAGGTACCCTGATTAAAAAAATTGGAGACTGTTATATGTACACCTTTGACACTCCTTTGGAGGCAGTGCTTTTTTCTACAGAGGTTCAGGCAATTTTGAAGACCAGAAACCTTGAGGAAACCGAAGATAGAAAAATCAACACCAGAATTGGTCTGAATACTGGCAAGGTATTCTGTATGGATAACGATGTGTTTGGAGATCCGGTTAATGTGGCAGCCCGTATGGAATCCAACGCTCCCCTGAATGGGATCAGAATTAATTCCACAACCTGTCATCCAATCAAAAGTTTTCTTCTTGCCGAGCGCGAGGATATTGAGGTAAAAGGGATTGCAGGACAATTGGAGACTTACCGGGTGCTAGGAATCAAGGATGGAGTGCGGGAAGAGTACCTGACCAACTTCAACCGGGGATGATATGCAGGAAGTAGCGTTGAATCAACATCAGCAGTATCTGGAAATGGCCCAGACATTTCGTGCCAGTGGCAGGTTGGAAGAGGCTGCAACCCAGCTTGTTCTAGCCAGGGTACATGCTCCTGAAAATCTGGAATGTGCCCTTTGTTATGCGGATGTTTTGGATAGTTTGAACCAGAGGGAAGCCGCTTTAAATGAGCTATTGCTGCTTTGGCATTCCTATAGTCGGGATGCAAATCTTAACTACAGACTGGCTTTGTTGTGTGCCTCTTTACACCGTGTGGAATCGGCAATCTGGTTTTATGAGCGGACCCTGGAAGTGAATGCCATCCACCAGGAGGCCTTGTATGAATACTCTGAGCTTCTTTTAAGGCAGGGCCGTGATCGGGAAGCTTTAGTGATTCTTGAACGACTAAAACTTCTGGACAAGGACAATACCGATGTTCTAGTCAAGATTGCCCGGGCCTGGAAAGGTATGAAGGATAGTGCCAAAGCTATTGAACATCTTAAACTTGCCTATCGTATGGAACCTGCCCGACTGGATTTACGCATTCAGTTGGCTGAGGTCTATGTTGAGGAAGGACTTTATCCGCAGGCTGTAAAACTGATGCTTCCCTTGGAGGAAGGAGATTCGGTTTCCTCTGAGAAGCTGGCCTTGATTGTAAAATGTTACATTGGTATGGGTCAGTATGATCAGGCCCATCAGACATTAACAAGGTATGAGGTTCTGTTTCCTAGAGATCCGGAAGTGTTTCGTATACGGGCCCAGATGGCCATAAGGCTAAATCAGAGAGATGAGGCTGAGTCTGCTCTTTTGAAGGTTCTTGAGCTTCAGAAGACAATGCAGAATGTGGAAGCTTTGATTCATCTGTATGAAGAAGACTCTCCTGAAAAGCTGGAACAGTTTTTAATAGAAATGCTTGATCGTTTTCCCCGCGAGCCTGAAATCTGTTATCAGCTGGCATTGCTCTACAAATCGGATTCACCAGCAGAGGCCATGGACTTTATTGAGAAAGCCCTTGGAATGAACGAGAATCAGTCCCGGTATTATCTGCTTAAGGGAGAACTGTTAGTTAAGCTGAATAAATATGCTCGGGCTATGGAATGGTTTGATTCCATGCGCAAACGCTTCGTTAAGGAAAATTTTGAGATTCAGGTAGAGAAACTGATTGAGCAGGATCGAAGGTACAAAGAAACGATTGGGCTTCTCAATCGGGCAGAAGAGGCCCTGGAATCCAATTCCTACAAAAAGGCTTTGCAGTGCTACCGGGAGATCGTGGAACGAATTCCCGACAATCCTGACTGGCTGGAGCAGCTTGGTAATCTATATTCTTTTGAGGTGTCTTATCCCGAGGCAATGGATTGTTTTGCCAGGGCCCGTGAATTTTGTAAGCCAGCGGATAAGGGAAGACTTCTGGAAAAGGCTTTTTATCTGGCCTATCTGCACAATGATTTTGAAAGAGCACATGAGCTGGCCACCCCCTTAATTTTGGAAAAGGAGGACGAGGCCCAGATTCATTTACAATTAATCAAGGTGGAGAGGCATCTTCTGACGGAGAGAGTTTTCCCGACTAAATATTTCCAGGACAGAATGGCCTCGTATCAGGACAAATCCGGTTCCGGCAAAGGATTGGCTATTCTTTTGAACGGGTATAGTTACCTCTGGCTGGGCTCACACCTTCTGGACTCGACAGTATGGGCCAATTCCGCTTCTCAGGCCTTTGTAAGAATCCTGGAAGAGCCAGGATTTGAGAAATGGTATTCTCTGGCCTTTAAGGGTCTGTATCAGGCATTTTTGATGGATAGAAATTATGAGCGGTTACTGCCAGTTTTAGAAGACTGGAACCGCAGAAGTCCTGATTCTGTTTCGCGAAACCTTCTGATTCTGGAACTTAAGGCCCAATCCCGGTACAGGGAAGCGGTACGGTATGTCAGTAAGTTCCTTGAAGACTTTCCTGAAGATTTGTTTCTTCGGTTTTTGCTTGTGGAATTGAGTTATCTTGAGTTTGATGGTGCTAGTCGTTCCCGGCAGACCAAAACCCTGGTGGCCCGATTTCAGGAGAAGTGTCAAAGGGTTCAGGACTGGAGTTCCTATTTTGACTATGCCATGGCTCTTTTGTTGTCCACTGAGGATAAGCCTCAGGAAGACACTTATCAGAAGATTCTGCAGAGCATGAAGAAGTCTTTGCGTTTAAGCGAAAGTACTCCAGCATTTCAGATTATGATGCTTAAGGTAATGGAGTATGGCTCCAAACTGAATGAGCAGGAACAGAAGCTGGCTTATTCAAAGAAACGGATATTTCTGGAAAAGGAATTGAATCACTGGCCTGACTCGGCATTATTGCTTTTAGAATATGGAAAACATCTTTTGAATGATAAAAGTGATGAAAACCTGGGATGCCGGTATCTTTTGAAGGCATTAACCCTGGACCCTTCCCAGGATGAGGCCAATGTTTTGCTGGCTGATGTATATTTTCGACAAGGACACAAAAAAAAGGCGTATCATTATTACCTGAAGTTGACTGAGTCGGCCCTGGAACGAAGCACTTGGGAGAAATTGGTGGAAAATATGCAGAGGATGTTGTGAAACCCGGATATCTGATTACCCTGGAAGGTCCTGAAGGTGCAGGAAAAAGCACACAGATCGGACTGCTTGAGGAAGCCCTGGTCTCCAGGGGTTATTCTGTATTGCGTTCTTATGAACCAGGCGGGGGTAACGCACTGACAAAAAAGATTCGTGAACTTTTGCTCAGTAGAGACAATGTAGGAATGTGTGAAGAAACGGAGTTGTTTCTCATGCTTGCGGCAAGGGTCGAGCATGTCAAAAAACTGATTCTGCCCGCATTGTGTGAGGGAAAGATTGTAATTTGTGATCGGTTTATTGATTCCAGTCTGGCCTATCAGGGTTATGGCAGGGGGCTTCCATTAAAAATTATTTCTGATATGAATCAATTTGCTATCCGTGGCAGATATCCGGATTTGACCCTGATTTTGGATGTCAGTTCCGAGGTTGGGCTGGAAAGGGCTAAAAAAAAGGCAGGCCTTGATCGGATTGAGATGGAAAAACTGGATTTTCATCATAGGGTCAGGGATGGTTTTTTACAGCTTAGTGAAGAAGGGGAGCAGTATTATCTTGTAGATGCTACCCGTGAGGTTGGCAAAATCCATCTGGAGATTCTGGGCCGGGTGCTGAAGCTGGTTGGGGCATGAAAATTGAGTCTCGGGGTTTTTCCAAAGATACTAAGGCCTCCAGAAAGGATTCATCCCAGGCGTCAAGCCGGGTTCGACCTTTATTTGAATCTATTCTGAAACGGCAGGAAGCCGAACTGGAACCAGTATCTGATCTGGATAAGCTGGAATCTGAACTGGCTGAACTGGATGAATTGAGCAAGGAGTTATTGCTGCGCCGTTCTCTGGGTAGTCTGGATGCCTATAAAAAGAAGCTGGGAGCCATCATGTCCCTTCTTAGTCAACAGACCCATCAGAATCTACCCCTCATTGGCGGGGAACATTCAGGAGCCTACAAGCATCTACAACTGACTCGCCGGGTAGATGAATCCCTGGTAGAACTGCAAAAAAATGTAATGGATGGGGAGAAGGGAAATTTAATGTTGGCTGCATCCATTGATAACATTAAAGGTCTTTTGTTAGACTTCTTGCGTTAAATGGGAATGGCTACTTCTTCAGGACGCATTTTTTATCTGGTAACTGGCATGTCTGGTGCTGGTAAGTCCACGGCCCTCAATTGTCTTGAAGACAGTGGTTTTTATTGTGTGGACAATCTGCCTGTGGGTCTTTTGGACAAGTTTCTCGAGTTGATGGTGGGGGCTTCCGAGAGTAGAAGCAAAGTAGCGATTGCCATTGATATTCGCTCCGGCTCCTCATTTTATACTGTCTCAGATTCCCTCAAGATGCTGGATGTGTACCAGATTCCCTACCGGATTCTCTTTTTGGACTGTGATGATGCTGTGCTTTTGAGGCGATATAAAGAAACCCGAAGAAAACATCCTTTAGGGCAGGACTCCCAACTGGCACAGGCTATCCCTAAAGAAAGAAGCTTACTCGCACCTCTTCTTGAAAGTCCCAACCGCCTGCACCTGATTGATACCACCGAATTAAAAACCAAGGATCTGGCCCAGCACATTCTTGATCTGACTATCAGGGATCATTCTGAAGAGAAGTTTCGTCTGGTGTGTTTTTCCTTTGGTTTCAAAAATGGCATTCCTAAAGATGCGGATTTTGTGTTTGATGTCCGGTTTTTGCAAAACCCTTATTATGTTTCGGGAATGCGTGACCGTAGAGGCACGGATCCTGATGTAGCTGCCTTTGTTTTTCATGGCCCTCAGGCTCATGAGTTTGTGGAAAGAATGCGCGATTTTTTGGGTTGGGTATTACCCAATTTTATTGACGAGGGCAGACGGGAGTTAAATGTGGCCATTGGTTGCACCGGTGGACATCATCGCTCTGTGGCTATAGTGGAGAAACTGGCAGATTTGTTACAGGCAGACCAGCAGGAAGTAATGGTCAGGCGCTACCACCGTGACTTTGATCGGTGATTGGAGACATTGTGAATTTAGTGTATGGTGTATTAGGTGTGGCGGGATTTTTGGCTATTGCCATTGCATTTTCTAATAATCGTAAGGCGATCAACTGGAAACTGGTTGGCATGGGGCTATTGCTGCAGGTCGCATTAGCAAAAATTGTTTTATCGGAGTGGGTGCAGGCCAATCTGTTTAATCCCATCAATTCGTTTGTAAATACTCTTCTGGGATTTTCCCAGCAGGGGGCAACCTTTGTGATTAAGAGTTTTGTCTCCAATCAGGTAGAACCAGCCATGATTAATTTTGCGTTCTGGGTTTTACCTACGGTAGTGTTCTTTTCCTCGATTATGACTCTTTTGTATCATTTTGGTTTGATGCAGCCCGTGATTCGATTTATCGCCAAAATTATGCAAAAAACCATGGGGACATCTGGTTCTGAATCTACTTCCTGTTCAGCAAATATTTTTGTAGGGCAGACGGAAGCACCGTTATTGGTGAAACCCTTTATCAGCAAAATGACTAAATCGGAATTACATGCCGTTATGGTAGGTGGATTCGGAACAGTGGCCGGTGGGGTTTTAGCCCTTTATGTTGCCACTTTAAAGGATGTGTTGCCAGGAATTGCTGGACATCTGGTAACAGCCAGTGTTATGGCTGCGCCCGGTGCCCTGGTCATGTCAAAGATTTTGTATCCAGAAACCGAAGAGTCCATGACTATGGGCGATGTCAAGATGGATGTGGAAAAGGTGGACAACAACTTTATTGAGGCCGCTGCCAGAGGGGCTTCTGAAGGGATGCAGCTTTTAATTAACATTGTTGCCATGTTGATTGCCTTTGTATCTATTGTGGCGATGCTTGATCAGCTCACCCTCTACATCAGTACCTTTCTGGGTTATGAAAAATCGTTTACCGATCTGTTGGGTTATATGTTTATGCCTTTTGCATTTTTGATGGGTGTTCCGGCAGCAGAATGTGGTGTGGTTGGTCAGCTATTAGGTAAAAAGATTGTTTTGACAGAACTTTTGGCCTACGCAGACATGGGCGGTATGATTGCCCGTAACGAGTTAAGTGCTCGCTCGGCTATTATCTGTTCCTACGCTTTATGTGGGTTTGCCAATTTTGCCAGTATCGGGATTCAGATTGGTGGCATTGGTGGCATTGCTCCGGAACGGCGTGGTGAGATTGCTAGCATGGGGTTTTCCGCCATGTTTGGGGGAATGCTCGTAACCTGCATCACAGGAACTATCGCCGGAATGTTTCTGGCTTCCTAGTCCCAAAACAACAATCGTAACAAAATCCACCAATTCATGCTAAAACTGCTTTTTGCATGCCTTATCATCTGCACCCTTGCCAAAGATTATTTCTTACAGACATGACAACAAAATCCGGGATCGTATTCCTGATGGAATCCAGGGTAAGGTTATCAGTGAAGTCAAGAATGTAAGGAAGCTCAGCCTAACCAAGCAGCTTCGGGATTATCTGGATTTTGCTGATTCGTCTGGCAGAAAACTTCATTTGTATGTAAGAAAAGATGATGGCACAAAGTTATCTAAATCTTTACAGGAGCTGATAGATGCGGGCCGGATTAAGATTTTTAGGGAGATTCCGTAATGAAAATACAAGACAAAATTATTGAATCAGTGGCCATGAGGGAGGAGAGGGAAAAAAGAATTCGGGAAATGACTGAATTGCGCCGCACATTGCAGCAACCTATTCTTAGAGAACTGGAATCCGTTGGAGTTTCTGCAAAATCGCTCTGGCATCTGGGTAGTAAGGAAGACCCTCATAAAAGGTCTGTGCCGGTTTTAGTAAAACATATTCAGATATTTTATCATGATCAAATCAACGAAACATTGGCCCGTGCCCTGGGAAGACTCAAGGCTGTGGAGTGCTGGAATATGCTGGTTGAGTTGTTTTGTAAGACCGATCGGCTGGTTCATCCTAACTTTAAGGATGGTCTTGCCTGTGCCCTTTTTGATTTGGTCAGTAAAAAGACCATGGATGAATACATTTCTTTGTTAAAGGATAAGCAACATCGGGAGTCCCGGGTTTTAATGGTTGGCAAGCTTCGTCGTTCGCGGCAGCCCGAGATAATTGCCCTGATTGATGAACTGGCTGAAGATGAGGATTTAAAGATTGAGATTGGCAGTTGGAAGCGGTTTAAGGGTAAATCCAGACAGAAGCAATTGTGAGTATGTGATAGGGGCTGTTGATCTTTAATCACAACAATCTGTCACGCACATTTTATCGTAAATTTTTCTTGACAGGATTTTGCACACCAAT
>JACFNL010000087.1 GCA_019454875.1 Candidatus Cloacimonadota bacterium
ATTGATACGGTCAAGGCCAGAATAGGCAGTCTGGTTTTAGTCAACAAGGAAGGCTCAGGCAGCCTCGAGGTTTTAGGCCTGAAAGATAGTCCCGTACAGAGTGTAATTGTCGGGATTGTAGACAAGGTTAAAGGAGCGTAGGGTATGGGCACCCGTGAAGAACTGATCCATCGAGTTACCCAGGAAGTCATGAAAATATACAATGTGAGCCCGGATTCTTCCAAGACTCCTGATGCCTCATCGGTCGCGGGTCGTACTGGCACAGTAAAGGGAAATCGTGCCGCCGCCATTCTCAAAGACACTGGCCCTCAAGAAGTTCGTTCCGCCCTCATCCTGACCTGTGGCAACAGCAAAATGGCCTCGGAGACAGTTGCCCATTTTAAAGAAATCAAAAGCAGGTATCGTCAGGTCAGAGTTTTGATGTCAGACAATGCCAAACAGGTGTTTGCCTCAAAATCCCGTCCCTTTGCCGGATTTGAATATGCCATGGACGAGTCAGGGATTGACGGACTCTCTGTTTTTGATGATGTCTTTGTTTTAAATCCTACCTTAAATACCTTATCCAAAATGGCCGCTTTACAAGCAGATAACATTGTGGCCAGAACTGCCAGACAATGTCTGTTATGGGGAAAACCTGTAACAATTCTTCTTGAGGAAATTCCAAGTCTTCCAGCTGGAATGATGGATGAATTTAACAGCATTCTTCAAAAACTGACCCGCTATGGCTACTGTTTTGAAGGTGATGCTGCCGTAGCCTGTGCAACTCCTGCCCAGATTCCAACTGCACCATCGGCATTCAGTGGTACAGCCGCCATGCCAACCACGGCCAAAATCAATCCTATGGTAAGGGACAAATTTCCGGTTCCTGCCCACAGTGCTGAACTGGCCCGTATGATTGATCATACTCTTTTAAAAGCCGAGGCGATTAAACCTGACTTTGAAAAACTCTGTAACGAAGCAGCCCAGTACATCTTTGCTTCCGTCTGTGTTAATCCAGCCTGGGTAAAATTCTGTGCGGATCGCTTAAAAGGGACTCCTGTACAGATCTGTACCGTAATTGGGTTTCCATTGGGGGCTACCACCCCAGAAGTCAAAGCCTTTGAAACCAAAAATGCCGTAGATAATGGTGCCACTGAAATTGATATGGTGATTAATATCGGGGCTTTAAAATCCAAGGACTATGATTTGGTAAAGCGAGATATTGAGGCAGTGGTAAAAGCAGCCTCCCCACATATAGTAAAGGTAATTTTTGAGACTGCCCTTCTGTCCCGCGAGGAAATCATCATTGCCTGTAAATTAAGTAAAGATGCCGGAGCACACTTCGTGAAAACCTCGACGGGCTTCTCCAAAGGTGGGGCCACCGTCGAGCATATCCGTCTGATGCGCAATGCCGTAGGTCCAGATATCGGGGTAAAAGCCTCAGGTGGTGTCCGTGATCTCGCCACAGCCAAGGCCATGATTGAAGCCGGTGCCAACCGGGTCGGTGCCAGTTCAAGCGTTGAGATTGTCAGTGGTAAAGCCACATCCGGTGGAGGATATTAGATTCAGACCCTAAGAAAAGGTTTTGCCAAAAGGCATTACACTCAGACTTGCCATTTTGATATGTTGAATGGCAAAAGGGATTCCGATGATGGTTACTGCTAGTCCGGCGGCCAGAATCAAATGCGATACTGCAATCCAGATTCCACCACAAATCAGCCAGATTATATTTAGAAAGACTGAAGGAGTGGAGTTTTCTGAGCCAGTGGAAAGCACTTCGCGACCAAAGGGGAAGAGGCTGAATTCTGCCAATTTAATGCATTGGAGTCCAAAGGGAATGCCGATGATGGTGATACAAAGGATGAGTCCACCCAAAAGATATTGAAGGGCAATCAAGAATCCCCCTCCAAAAATAATCCAGAGAATATTGCCTAAAAGACTCATTCTACACCCTCTGCTTGACTCGAATTCAGCCCCATTAGAAACGATTTCAGACCATCAACATAAGTTTTGCCTGAGGTGAAATAACCTTCGTTATGGTCTCCTGTGATAGTTACAAAAGACTTGGGTTCAGGTGCTGTTTCAAATATTTTCTGACCATGTGGATAGGGAATCACTTCATCCTGGGTGCTATGCACAATAAGTACAGGACAGCGAACTGCTTTGACATCCTCAAGGGTCGGATACTGAACCCTGCTTAATAAAAGAACCGGTAACCATGGGTACAGTTGTTTACCTAACTCCGGAAGGCTGGTGAATGTAGATTCCAGCACCAAAGCTTTGGGGAAAAATCTACGAGCCACATGTGCGGCCTGAGGACCACCAAGGGAACGACCATGAACAATAATTTGATCCTCAGCATAACCCTTGGAATTTTTGAGCCAGAGATAAGCCGCACGGGTATCCATGTAAGTAGCTTCTTCACTCAGAGGTTTTGCCTGACTTAGCCCATAGGATCTGTAATCAAACACAAAAACTGAGTATCCCATATCCCAAAGGACTTTGGCTGAGTCAATCATGTAGGAAATGTTACCAGCATTCCCGTGACACATAAGGACAACTGGACCTGAAGATTTATGAGGGAGGAACCACCCGTGAAGGATGGTTCCATCTTCAGAAGGAAAGCGGATTTCTTCATACTCCATTCCATAATGGCCGGGATGCGACAACATTTCAGTGGAAGGCACATAGATCAGCGACTCCTGATAAACATAGAAAACACCAACAAGCAACCCGTAGACTATCAGGATTAGAGCAAAGTAGAAATACACGCGCTTCTTCACAATCAATGGTTAAAATATACCGCTACTGACCAGCTTGTTGATGTCGATGCCGTCATAAATGGCTTCTATCTTGATTTTAATGCGATAAAAATCACGAACAAGATCCTGCTCATTATACACCTTTTTGGTACTTAACTCGTGCTGCCAGATAGAACGGGTAATAAAGTCACAATCTTCACGATGCTCGGGACGAACCATAGATCAACTCCTGTATCAAGTGTAGTGAAAGTGTGGCGGGATTATAACATAGATCCGATAAGACCTATAAAATGCCTAGATTGTGTTTGTTTTGTTTTTTATTCCTTGTGTCTACCCCTGAGTCCCTGGGATTTTTGAGGGATCTTTTTGGTTCCAGGCGGGGCGTGAGAGAAAGGGAAGGCTTTTACTATCAGGTTCAGAGAGGTGATAATCTCTGGTCTCTATCCCAAAAGTTCGGGGTCAGTGTTGATGAACTAAGACGGGCAAATCGCCTGAAAAACAACAACCTCCCTATCATGAAACTATATGTACCTCGGGGTACATACAATCCCAAAGAAACGGCCAAAGCCCCTCCCCACCCCGATAAAAAAAAGCCTGTAGTTCAAAAACCTGTTTCGCCACCCCCCAAAGTCATCACAAAGCAGCCTGCAAACCCGCCTTCCCAGATTGTAAAAACCAAACCCAAAGCGACACCACAGATCAAAAATACTGTAGTACCTGCCAAAAAAGCTGATTCCGGGCTATTTGCCTGGCCCGTGGAAAATCCTGTTCTTGCACCCCAGGGCAAATTCGGCCCCCGTACCGATGGAACTACAAGTTCTGGCCTGCAACTTTTGACAAAGCCCAAACAGCCAGTATTGGCAGCTCGAGAAGGACGAGTGGTGTATTCAGGAACCATGCAGGGCTATGGTCAGACCTTGATTCTGGATCATCTGGATAATTTCTTTACCGTGTATGCCCAGATGGAATCCGTGAAAAATCTGCAAAACGGGTTTACAGTTTCCAAGGGAAGTCCTATCGGTTATGCTGGCCCCACATTACACTTTGAAATCCGCAAACTGAATCAGGCTGTGAATCCATTAAATCATATGGATGTCTCGCGTCTTAAAGGAAGCTGATGTAAGATTATGGCATGAGCATCAAGTATTATGGGGGAGAACTTCCCGAGGTATCCAGACCATTTACCATTGTTTTTAACCGTGAGAACTGGGAAAACCGTACCACAATCCTGCGAAGTGTTTTTGCCACAATCAATCCGCGCTTTGTGGCATATATTCCCGAATTTCCCAAAGACTGTATCTATTCCCTGGCCGAACGGGAATACCTGGCTAAACTCGCTTTGCTTCTGGAATCTCATGGTCTGTCCCATGTATCCATACAGATTGACCCCTGTGTCAGGGAACTATTTTTATCCAGATGAAAGTGCTTTTGGTGGTCTGCCCAGCCTGGGGGGTAGAAATGCCCCCACTAGGTGCAGCCATGTTAAAAGCCGCACTGATACACTCAGAAATCCCCTGTACCGTTTTTGATGCCAACCAGTTTGTCTGGAAAAATACGGGATCTGAACATCACTGGCTTTGGGACAAGAGCGAGATGCATCACTGGGGTAATGAAGACCTGTATCAGAACACACATAGTCTGGTTCTAAAACCGCTCTGGAATAAAATCATCCGGCGGATTCTGGACGAAAAGGCCGACATCGTCGGGTTTACTCTTTGGGATTCCAATATTCATACTGCCAATCTGTTGATGCAGGAGATTAAATCCTCGGCCCCCAATACCATCCTTCTCTCTGGGGGACCACAAACAACCTTTAAAGAAATGCGGGTCAAAATTGATCCTGTCTGTGATTACTGTTTTGTTGGTGAGGGTGAAGAAGCCCTGCCTGAGTTTGTAGATTTTCTGAAACAGTCTCAAAGACCACTGCCCAATGGGTTTTATTTAATGAACCAGGATCTGCACAGGGATTTACCTTTTCGGCAGGTTCAAAACCTCCTAAGCCTGCCTGCCCCAGATTTTTCCGATGTAAGTTATTTACAGTATGCCACCTCGGCCATGCCCGTGATTGCAACCCGCTCCTGTATTTTTCAATGCCGTTTCTGTTCCGACTACCCATCCATGGGCACATTTCGCAAGCTCTCTTCTCCTGCTCTTTACAATATTTTATCGGAACTATATCGTCAGGGAATCCGTGAGTTATGGTTTAACGATCTTTTAATCAACGGGATCATCTCCGAGCTTTTGGAAGCATTTTTAAGTCTTGAAAAACAATCACGAAAAATGGGGTGGATTGCTCTCGCAACCCCTAATGCCCAACTGCGCTCCGAGGATTTAAAGACCTTAAAAAGGCTAGGCTTAAAAACCCTGAATCTGGGATTAGAAAGTGGATCTGAAAAGGTAATGCGCCTGATGAAAAAGGGATTTAACAAAAAAGCAGCTACCGATGGACTGAAGCGCATTCACGAAGCCGGGATCAACACCCAGCTCAATATTATTGTTGGATTTCCAGGAGAAACCCACGAAGATTTCCTGGAGACGCTGAATTTTTTAGAAAAAAACAAACCCTACATCAGCGGATTTACCTCTGTAAATGCCTGTATCCTGATCCCTGGATCAGAAATCCACACTAAAAGGCAGGAACTCGGCTTGAAGCTAGGCAACCAAAGGCAGCCAGAGAGCTGGTACCTTGGGGAGGAAAACACCCCAGAAATCCGTAATGAACGGTTAAAAATGATGCTTGAATGGATTCACAGTCATGGCTATTCCATCTATGCAAGTAACAGACACACAGTTTTTATGACACAGAACACCTGATGCAAAAACATTCCATTAAAATCCTTTTGGAATGGATTCCAAAAATTCTGGCTACCTTCTGCTGTCTTTTGCTTCTATGGGTGGGTTACCACATCTTCAAAGCAGATCTGGACTTTATCAAAACCCGTGTTTTTGAATCCCACGAAGCTCTTTTGGGAGAGCTAGAACAAAAAATATACGAGGATTTGGAAGGCATTGGAACAGAGGTAATGTCAATCGCCAAAGTCGAGGAAACAAGCTCTTTGCGCTGGCTGGAATTGAATCAGGATGAAGTGATTCAAAATCTGACACGAAAAATCCTCAGCCCATCGGAGTGGAAATCCCTGCAACAGGGAAAAATACCCAAACCCATCATTTTAAGAGTATATCGGTTCCAGGCCCCAAGCTTCGTAAAAACCGTAAACCGTCTGGAAAAACTTTTTGATGGAAGACAAAGACGGCTTGCCCATTCTTCCAAGGACATTCATCCAGTACTCAACCGCATCGGAAAGCAAAATATTGTTCTTCATTCCGATTATGAAACACAGAAGATGGGACTGACTCTTAATGACTGGAACAATCTGTCCAAACTTTCTGAAAAAAGCGATGTCCCCTTTCTTGGAGAAATCACACCCGCATTTTTACATCCAATTTTTATGGAAGGTTTGCCAGCGGAAGGGATCTCTCCTATCAGCAGGCAACTGTTTTTAAGTACGGAAGACCACATCACCTCCCGGTATCCAATCCCACCTTATGAAGAGAAATTTCTGGGACAACATCGGGTTTTGGAAGAACAGATAGATGACAATGAAGAAATGCCCTTATTGTGGATTACAGGGTATCTTTTCAGCCGTCTATCCAGGTTTGGTCCCAATTTACATCCTCTGCATAAAATGCTGGAAGCCAATCCTGAGTTCCAGCCACTGGAAGCACGGGGCAAGCTCTTTTCCATGTTCAATGTATCTATAGGCTGGGAAATCTTCCCTCTTGATTTTATGACCTCCCCCAATCAGGAAATCATACCAATTCTTCCAGAACGCATTCTGGCTGTGATGATCAACCAGCCAAGACTGATTCGCTCCCTTCTTCCCCCTCACCTTGACAATGCCCGAACGGAATATCGCCAAATCTGGTACCAGTTTCCCGATCAAAATTCCGAGGCCCCTCTTCCGGAAGATATAGACTCTCTGGCCATCAATAACAATCTGCCCCTTCAGTTTATGCTTGATTTAAAAGACAGGGAACACCTGTGTACTTCCATTCGTTCCCATTCCCTGGCTAAATCAAGAATCCAGATCTGCGAATCTTTAGAACCCAGGGTTTTTGGTAAGAATCAGAGTCCCTCTGAACTTGGTTTTTCCAATAAATGGAGGGTAATTCTGTTGCTCATTCTCGCAGCAATATTTTTGGCCTACAAACCCTTAAAATCCTGGGGCAACCAGCTAAATCTGATATTAAACTCCTGCATTGAAAGTCTGATTGGTAATGAATCCTACCAGGTCACCAGAAACACCCCCTGGGAATTTGTGCAGTTAAACAAAAGTATTTTTGATTTAAAATCCACGGTAAACCTGCGGAATCTGGACTTCGCTCTAGCCTTGGGTATTCAGGAAATACTCAATCAGCCAGGGAAAAAGCTTTGGGAGTATGCAGAAGATATGGAGTATTTCCTGAAGGAAAACACCAACACTTTGAAATGGAAGTTACAACTCAGTCCCGATCAATCTCTTGCTATTGTGTTTCCAGATTCCGTAGCAGATTCCACAAAAGCCCTGCTTGAAGAACTGGCTCTGGCGGCCAGAAGTAAATCCGAGCTTGAAGCTCAAGCCCTGGAGCTTGTGAAGATCGAAAAGGAAATGGCCCTGGCCGAAGTACTGAGACGGGGACTACTTCCAGATACTACCCAGGGAGAAGGCTTGCACCTCGCATGGAATTACAGGCACCTTCCTAATCTTTCCATCTGTACCCAAATCATTCTGATTGTTATCAATACCAGCACCTGCATACGAATCTGTCTTCTGGAAATCCCCAGGCCCAATCTGGGCACTGCATTGATGGCCAGTGCTCTGAAGGCCAGAATTCAAGCCATTCTCTCTCTGCTTCAACCCTTTTCATTCAAGGAAATCCCCCAGCAACTCGACCTCATGGCCGGATTTTTTATCGAAACAGGACAAGCCTATCAAAGCTACGGTACCGAGCCTTTTGCAATCAGCGAAACCAATCAGACCATTCATGTAAAAAGTAATCATCAGAATTTTGATCTGGAGATCTCCGTACGATGAGAACCGGAGTTTTAACCCAGGGAATCCTTAAAGGAGTTATATCCTTTTCCCTGACATTGATACTTGTATTATTGGGATTAAACTATTTTTATGAAATTACGGCCAAGACTCAGGTAAGCAATTTTATGCAGCAGTCCGTGCATACTTCCAAGGTTGCTGAACAGGATTTTCAGGCTATGGAATCCCAGATTCTGAGTCACATCAGCAAAAAAACTCTGGACTTCTCAAAAACTCTCCGGAGGGCCCCTAAAGTAGTATTTAGAGCAAAGGATGACTTTCCAGTTCGGATGGGTTTGGACACGGGCACAAACTTCAGAGACCTTTTGGAACATCGGGAAAACGATATCATGCTGCCCTGGAGACAAAGATATCTCCTGAGGTTAAAAAACCTTCACCGCGAATGCATAAAACAATTTCCAATTCTTGAAATGGGAGATGACAAACCACAGCTGTTCTGGGTTCAGTTCTTTTCAACAGAACTTATGATTCAGTACTATCACTACTTTGGGAGCGCACCCAATTCCAGACTGAGTGAATACATGAAAGCTGAATTGTGGACAAACAATCTCCTGCCCGCCAATGAAACCTTTTTAACCAATACCTTAATCAGTATGGTAAGCCGAGGGGAACTGGTTTCCGTAATTCAGGCACAGTTTCTCAGACCGGCTGAAACCCTTTACAACATTGATTCCTCAGGCAACAATCCTGACTTTTTTCCGATTACGATTTTAAACACCTATGGTCACCTTCAGATTCTAAGGATACCCCCCTCCCAGGACAGACTTGACACCATTTACCCAGATCTATCCCCTACCCCGGCCATGGGCTGGTTCTTCTCCCTGCTGGATTCACAAAGGCTGCTTTTAAAGTTTCTGGAGGAACGCACCCAAAACCAGGCTATGCAATGGAGCGTGTTCCCCCTTTTACTTCAGAATTCGGCCACAATTCCAGAACACATTCCATCACAGGTGGAACTTCTGCATGCGGTAAACAATGGTCCTACCGGTGAGTTTTTGAGTCGGGAGGAACTATACGACAGGATGAAACGGGTCCAGATTACCAAATTCAGATATTTGAAAAACCAGCGCTACATAATGGCAATTGCCATACAGGATACGATTCACAAAAGACTGGTTCACATGTTTGAAGTGTCTATGGACAGTCTGATGGAAAACGCCTACCAAACCATTTTGATCTGGCTTCAGGCGACCTTTATTCCGATTTTTCTGTTTTTTGCTTTCACCATCACACTTTTGTATTATCTGATTCGTCCCTTAAGAAGCCTGGCAATTCATGCCCAGAGAATCAGCGAAGATCTGAACAACATACCCGACCCCGTCAGCACAGATACACCATTTCATGAAGTCAACATTCTGGCCAGAAATCTGAACCGCTATTCCACTGCCGTATCCGAACAACTCAAAATCCTGGAAACCCTGATGCAGTTGCAAAAGCGGATTCAAAAAAATGAAACTCCAAAAAGCAATCAGGCATGGGTCCACGAAGCAGTGCCTGATTTGCCATCCAGGGACAATTCCTTAAACTCCAATTCTTTGATCCGCCTGCTTTTGAAAGCATCCCAGTCCAGCCAGATTTTAACCCGTGAACAGATATTGCCCGCCTTCTGGGGAACCTTGATTTTTGACGAACAAAAGGAGATGCTTAAAGAAACCGCTCTTAAGGCCGAACAGCAAAGAAATGAACTGGAGCTGGCATCACTGGTTCAGAAAAACCTGCTCGAACAGTCTTTGAATACTGCTTCAGGAATTGAATCCTATTTCTACTATGAGCCTGCCCGCTATCTCGGTGGTGACTTCTACTTTCATTTGAGCCTTCCAGACAAACCCTCGTTGTATGTAATTGCAGATGTGTCTGGCAAGGGACTGGCTGCCAGTCTCTATGGGGCAAAAGTGCATGCACTCATGGATGCACTATGGCCGCATTGCCAAAATGTGTCACAATTGATGATCCGTGTAAATCAGGAACTCTGCCGTGAATCTGTGGAGGGATTTTTCTGTACCGCATTTCTTTTGTCCATCGATTTGAAAAATCAAACCTTTTCCTATGCATCCGCAGGACATAACCGCATGTTGTGTTTTATGGAGAATTCAGTGGTCGAACTCAGTGGTAAGGGACTGCCACTAGGTATCTTTGATGCCATGCAGTATCCTGAAAAAACAGAGCCACTCAGCGTATGTTCCGGTTTTCTTTTATATACCGATGGTTTGAACGAGGCCGAAAACTCCAGTCAGGAACTCTACGGAATGGATAGGCTTTTTACTCACCTCAAAAATAATCCCCCGCAAAACCAAAGCCCACAAAAAGTGATCGAGGATCTGATACTGGATCTCAAAAGCTTCACCAGGGATACTGAGCCTTCGGATGACAATACCCTGATTGCCATAAAAATTGTCCCCTGAGCGGTTTGAGGACTATAGGCGTTTCACCCAGATATTCATATCTTCAAACTGACCAAAAATATCGCAGTTATTGATCAGGCGACCACAAAATTCATATCCAAGGCGAAAAAACACTCGATTCATACCAAAGCTCACAGCCCTGGCCAGGGTATAGGCTGAATGCACCTTGTAATCCACCAGATCCTTCTCCAAAGCCATCAAAAGATGCTGCATAAGTCCTTTTCCCTGAACCTCAGGTATTGTGGCACAATCTGTCATTTCGGCATTGGAATGTTTCAAATCCATTTCAGCCGAGGCCGCTGCCACTGCCCTGTCTCCAAGGTATGCCAGACGATAAATCACATTCCTTTCCATAGATGCCTTGATATAATCCGGATTAGTCAGAGGTGAGGGATATGTCTCAAACACCTGACGATAAATTACTACCAGATCCGGGATGTCCTGCTCCTTGGCCTGAACAATTCTGAATTCTGCGGGTAAAGTCCTGGGATCCCGTACCGGTGCGTTATATACCAGCTTTTCCACCATTTTGGCTTCTTCAATCAGGGAATCCGAACGAACCCGCTTCTGGGACGAAAATCGGGACAGAATATAAGCATCCTGACCCTGAAAGTAGTATTTAATCAGCCCTTCCATCATATAGCCATGTGACAAAAACTGCTGAAAGTCCTCATGCACGGCCTTTACAAAAATCTTGGTAAAGCCATTCTGATCAGCTAACCATGCCATCCTCAACAACATGGCCCGGTAATCTTTGGCCTCGTAATCCACAATTTTTAAGCGTTTGTTGTAGTGATCAAAATATGCTTTAACTCTGTAGCCTTCATGCTCAATATCAAAATCCATGCCGTACACTGTTCCCACCACTGTAGTTTTTACCCCCTTATCCAGAGTAAAACTGACAAGCCCCATCTCCTTGGGGCTGGGATTGATACCGGCCCACTCATCCGTAGGGTGAGCCAAATCAGGGACCAGTTCAACTTCTGCCACTTGTTTTTCCTGCACCAGTAAACCTCCTGCATTTCCCCCAAGCATGGCACATCGACCCAACCTGTCTCAAACAGGCTCAAGTGGAGTAAGGTTCAAATAATCGGGATTTATGGGCATAAACAGCCACATACTACAACCAGTACACCTGTACTGTTTTGCCTTGCATATTATGCTAGGTCTCGATCCGCAATTCTGAGCTTCGGCCCATATTTAAGCATCTTAAACAAGTCTTTCAGGAAATCCGCGCAACACAATTTTGGATCGAAGTTGCCAGAATAGGCATGGTTTCTGCGTGAGCTAAAAATACGGGGCTGGGAAGACTGGATTGAGTGGCTTAAAAGCAATGAGCCTATCAGATAAGTACATTACTGGGATCAATACCATCTTCACGAAGCTCCTGCTCCAATTTCTCAAGTTTTTCATCCGTCCAGGCAAAACCCATTACTTCAGCTTCAGTCAAGGGCCCCCGTTCTCCAGCCAGAATGCTCTTTAATAGATCAATAGCCTCCTGCTCACGCTCATGATCAAACATCATCAGTCCGAACTTAAAAGTCGGTGCGTTTTGTACTTCTATGTTTGGCCATGGTTTATCAAAAGGGACTTCGGGATTCTTTTCTTGATGCTCTTTCCATTGTCTCTCCCATTCAATTTCTGCTTCAGCTCGTTTTTTATCAGGCTCGTGGATAAACCGCTCCCAATACTCGTCATCGAGCCTCTTAAGCTCTTCCCAAAGGCTTGTGTCTTCACTCATCGTCAATCTCCCTTAGCTTTAATCTTAACTCCCTAGCTGAGTTTGGAGCAAACCTTTGAGCCAATTTCCAATCCAGGCTGTTTTCTCCTCTGGTTAGGGCATTAAACAGATTTGCAAAGTTTTCCGAGAAACGGCCAGCGCGGTGTTTCTTGTTATAATCATCTTTATGTCCCCAGCCAACCGGTTCATCCCCACGCTTGTGGGGAACATCTATTGATGAAGGAAACTATGAATCAAACCAACTGGAAATACATTTGGTCTAAGGGTTGATCAAAGTAAGGCATTGCCGTATATTGATAATATGGAAATTGTCTCAACCACGGTATTTATCAAGAAAGCCCGAAAGCTTATGAGTTCTGAGGAAATTCGGAATTTTGAAGATGAGCTGTCTTTAAATCCAGATAAGTGGCCAGTTGTTCAGGGTACAGGTGGAATTCGCAAAGCCAGGGCATCCAAAGGTGGATCCGGTAAAAAAAAGTTTTGAAAAATCTTGTTAAACTGATTAAGGGAGGTTTTTGTGTGTGGAAAGGAGCATGATTTGATCCTGGCCACCCGTGAGGTCCTGGCTCATGTGAAGGGGGAAATTGCTTTGCCCAGCAGGGTTGTCGATGTACCCGACTCTGTTGATGTTTCTTTAATTAGAAAGAAGCTCGGCTACACCCAGAAGGGATTTTCCGAAAAGTTCGGCTTTGCCTTGAGTGCCATTAAAGACTGGGAGCAAAAAAGACGAAGGCCGGAAAGGTCAGCCAGAATCCTTTTGGCTTTGATAGCTGCGAACCCCCAGGCGGTGGAGCAGATTGTTAAACAGATTGGATGAGGGCAAGGTAAATTTGGACTGGAGTTATCGCAATGGAAAAATTTCTAGGCAAATATACGATTCAGCAACTGGAAGAGATGAGTCCGGAGGAAATCGGGGCAGTCTGGCAGAGCATGAGCGGGAAGGAACAGGATTCACCCTTTTACTGGCTTGCTCAATCTCAATTCCAACGGTCTGACCTGAGTCATTGAGATCCAAAGTAATGCCCTCAGCCACTTCCTGAGACTCTGTTGAAGGAGTACCTAACAGTTCAATATACAAGGTGTCGGTATCCTCAAAATAGCTTAGTTTCATGCTTACTTCCTTTATATCCACGGTCAAAAAATGCGCTATGAACCGTTTCTCCATCTTCAGGATAAACAACTCTAAGAAACTTATCATCAGATTCAATGTAAACCCGGTACAATTCACCCACGAGGGGCGCGACGCAGGATTCCCCTGTCAGGACATCTCAATCGCAGGTTTCTATCCACGCGTGCATATTATGCTAGACCTCGATCCAGAGTTCTGGGATAACCTCGATCCGCGATTCTGAACTTCGGTCCATATTTAATCATCTTAATCAAGTCTACCAGTGAATCCTCACAGCACAATTTTGGATCGAAGTTAAATCAGAATCATGGATCGTGTCCTTCCAGCGAGGCTGCGTGATTTAGATTTTGTATGAGTTTAAGCTGTTTCCCATATCTGAAATGTGTATGGGAGGTTTTGATGAACTTGGATGAATTGGCATTGGCGGTGTCCAAATGCCGTGAGGGCTGGAAGTCGCAGTCTGGCAGGTATCCAGACTGTATCTGGGATATGGCTTTGTCCCTGATTTACCAAAAAACAACGGGGGTAAAACAGGTTTCAGAAGTCATAAAGGTTCAATCCAGAACCGTTGTGCAACGGTTACAGAAATCTACAAAACGGAACCACCCAGTGAAAGCTGGCCCTAAGTTTCTGGAATTGGGCAGTAGCTTTTTAGCTGATTCCATTGCCAAGTATGAATGTTTACCCGAATCAACTAAACCGCATCTGGAAATTGAAAGTTCTAGTGGTGCAAAACTTCGTGCTCATCTCCCTTTAGAGCCATCAGTAAAGTTACAGTCCCTTATGCAAAAGCTGGTTTCATGCTGGGTTTTGGCTCATCGCTAAAGGTTTGGCTAGCCACTGAAGCCGTAGATTTCCGTAAAGGGATTGATGGTCTTTGTGGGATAGTCCGGGAAAGATTTTCTAAAAATCCTCTGGATGGTGGCATGTTTGTATTCATCAACCGCAGTCACAAAAGTATTCGTATTCTGTTTTATGACTCCCAGGGTTTCTGGCTTTGCCAGAAACGACTGTCTTCAGGCAGGTTTCGTAACTGGCCCCGTGGGGGCAAGACCGATGCTTCTATTGTCTCCCTGGTGGAGGCTGAATTGTCTGTTTTATTGCGGGGAGGAAGAATCAACAATCTGTATTTGAAACCATCTTTCAGACAAATCAGGGAGGTTTTTGAATAAATCTGTTGAGATTTTTAGGGAATTTATGATCTCCTGCACCTGTTATGTGCCGGGACAATCTGTTAACAGAAGTAAGTAATGAGGAGCTGGAGGCCTTTTTAGCCAGACTCAAGCCTCAGGTAGCAGAAAATGAATACAAAATTGCTG
>JACFNL010000088.1:0-6735 GCA_019454875.1 Candidatus Cloacimonadota bacterium
CTCAGAAATCAGTTCCGTCTTATCCACATAAAGAAAATCTGAAGCTGTGCGTATTGTATGGAAGTCGCTGTAGCCAATGGGGATTTTTTTCATGGCCTCATTTTAGCAAATTCCTGAGCCTGATAAGCAGGTTTGTGGGTTCTGGCAGATTTATATAGTTTGAGGTAGTGAATTTGGCTGATTCTTTGTCCTCTGGTTATGGGGAGGGCAAAAAACAAGGCAAAAACACTAACACATAAAATAATATAGCTTAGGGTGGCTCCTGTTGTGGGTAACAGAATAGCAGCCAGAAGCCCCGAACATAGACTGATGGTGTAGAGGCATGTAGAAGCCTGTCTTTGTGTCAGACCAATTCCAATCAGGCGGTGGTGAATATGATTTTTGTCTGGACTAAATGGTGGTTTGCCCTCGCTGAGCCTTCTGCCGATGGCCCATAATGTGTCTCCGATTGGCAGTGCCAAAACCAGAAGGGGCAGTGCAAAACCCGCAAATGATTCTTTCCATGGCAATAATTCTATGGACCCAACAGCCAGATTATAGCCTAAAAACAAAGAACCCACATCCCCCATAAATACCTTGGCTGGGTGAGAATTATAGCGCAAAAAGGCAGTTAATCCACCCATTAGTCCCGTCAGTAAAAACGCCATGCCCAAATTCCCACTACCTAAAAAAACCATAAAAATGCAGGCAATCATGGCTGTGCCAGCTGCCAGGCCATCCAGTCCATCCAAAAGGTTGACGGCATTACTGACACCCACAATCCAAAACATGGTAAAAGGGATTGAGAATATGCCAAGTTCAGTGCCGAGTCCAAAAATATTGAATTCCGTAACCTGAACACCAAAACCACAAACTACTCCGGCAATAATCCACTGATACAAAAATTTGGTCCTGGCCCGCAGGTCAAAATAGTCATCCAGGCCACCAAGTAAGGCGATAAAAAATGCCCCTAGCATGATTCCAATGAGCTTAAACCAGTCGTCCTGAGCACCATGATTTTTAATCAGGGGCAGCATGATTGAGGCCGTCATAAAACCAGTGATGAAAATAAATCCACCCATTCTGAGAATTTTGCAGCGGTGAACCGATCGCTGTTTGGGGATATCGTAAATTTTGAGTCGCTCAAGGAGCTTAAAAATACTGGGACAGGCGAACCAGCTTACAAGAGCACTGAATATAAATACGAGTATAAGCATAAATTTTATCTTGGACCTAAAGCGGGCCGATTATCTCAAATTACAGGGTTTTTAGCAACTTATGAGTCTGTTACAGTAAGTATTCGTCAGGGTCAGCAAGTTACTCAACACTTGCGAAATAAAGGTTTCTGATTGAAAATGGCGCAGAAAGGAATGAATCAACTATGTGTGGAATTACTGGCTGGCTAGATTACAAGGTGCCCTGGTCGAGGCAGAAGGCTCAGAATCTGATTGAGGCTATGTGCCTTGCTATTATACATCGTGGGCCGGACTCCTGGGGCTCATGGCAATCTGCCGATGGGGCATGTGTTTTAGGGCATCGCCGTCTGGCAATTGTGGATCTGACCCCTACCGGTTACCAGCCCATGCAGTCTCATTCTGGCCGATGGCAGATCTCATTTAACGGAGAAATTTACAACTTTCCTGAAATCAGGGCCCGTCTGGAACAAGGCAGGGAATATTTTTGGAGAGGCACTTCGGATACTGAAATTTTGCTTGAGGCAATTGAGGTATGGGGGGTTGAAAAAACTCTGGATATACTCGATGGCATGTTTGTTTTTGCGGCCTGGGATGAGAAGAACAAAGAAATGTGGCTGGCTCGCGATCGGTTGGGGGAAAAGCCTCTGTATTATGGGGAGTTTGGCAGCACTTTGATTTTTGGCTCTGAATTGAAGGCTATCAGGGAAAACCCGCATTTTAAAGCGGATTTAAGCCGGACCGCTATTGGTCTAATGATGCGTTACAGCTACATTCCTGTACCCTACACCATTTATTCTGGGGTGAATAAACTGCCCCCAGCCCACTTCACGAAGATTTATGCCTCGGATTCCAATCAAATACTGATGGACACCAAGTGTTACTGGGATATTGCTCAGGTTGCCAAAACCAGGGTTAGTAACCCACTATCAACTAGTTTGGATGAAAATGTGAATAGGCTTGATACCCTACTTAAGGCTTCGGTTTCTGAGAGAATGCTGGCTGATGTTCCGCTAGGGGCATTTTTATCTGGAGGGATTGACTCTTCCTTAGTCGTAGCCCTCATGCAGGCTCAGTCTTCGCGCCCCGTAAAAACTTTTAGCATGGGGTTTGAATTTTCCGAATACGATGAGTCTCCTTGGGCTAAAGCAATTGCAAAACATTTAGGTACCGATCACACAGAAATGATAGTTACCGCCAAACAGGCAATGGGTGTGATACCAAAATTGGCATCCATGTACGATGAACCATTTGCCGACTCCAGTCAGATCCCGACTTTTCTGGTATCTCAACTGGCAAGGCAGCATGTAACGGTATCTCTGTCCGGCGATGCCGGAGATGAGTTTTTTGGAGGGTATGCCCGCTATTTTCTGGCAGCTGGGCTCTGGAATAAATTCGGAAAAGTTCCATATTTTTTGCGGCAGGGTGTGGCGCAACTGGTAGATTCTACTCCTGGGGCATTCTGGAATGCCTGTGGCTCTGTTCTTCCAAAAAGAAAGTTGGCATCAAGACCGGCAGAAAAGGCCAAAAAATTTGTTAAGCTTTTGCGAAGCAATCGAGGAGATGAAGCAGTTCTATCTTTTGTGTCCCAGTGGATGGATCCTTGGGAAATGGTCCACAATCCCGAACCCGAGCCTCGTTATTACTCTTTACCGGAAGGGTTTGATGGCTGGTCTCTGGAAGAACGCTTTATGCTCATGGATATGCAGCACTATCTGACGGATGACATTTTGGTGAAGGTGGATCGGGCAGCCATGGCGGTGTCTTTGGAAACTCGGGTTCCGTTTTTAGATCGGGATGTGATGGAATTTGCCTGGAGCTTGCCCTTGTCGCATAAAATCAGTGGGGGGGAAGGCAAGCTTATTCTTAAAAAACTATTGGCTCGATATGTGCCGGAAAAGTTATTTGTGCGCCCGAAAATGGGTTTTGGGATTCCCTTAGAGCATTGGCTGCGTAAAGATTTGCGGGACTGGGCCGAAGGTCTTCTGGAGCCCGAGCGCATGCGCCGGCAAGGTTTTTTGAATGTGGAGATGGTTCGTAAAGCCTGGGATCGACACATTCAGGGAGAGGGAGAAATGCAGTATAAGCTTTGGCCAATCCTTATGCTTCAGGCTTGGCTGGAGTCCAGCAATGAATTTTGATTTTGCATCCTAATGCCGTGAGTGATAGGATATCTCTCGCCTGCGGTATGCGTGAATCTGGATCGTTTTGGGGCCTACAATTTTTTGTTTGAGGAAGCGAGTTTCAGTTCTCTGAGCCGTTATCCGCCTGTTTAAAAACAGGCCTTCAAACACCGGAACTACGGTACTGCGGGTATTTTCATATTCTGACCCCCTAAAGGAGCGGGAAATATGCAAGGACAGGGCGAAGCACTGGGAATGATTGAAACAAAGGGTCTGGTTGGTCTGGTAGAGGCCTCAGATGCAATGTGTAAGGCTGCTAATGTTACATTGGTCGGCTGGGAAAAAGTGGGTGGCGGTCTGGTCACAGCAATTATTCGTGGCGATGTAGCTGCGGTGAAGGCTGCTACAGATGCAGGGGCTGCTGCTGCTAACAAAGTAGGGGAGCTGGTATCCGTACATGTAATACCTCGTCCTCATTCCAATCTGGAATCGGTTTTTAGTCTGACCGGTTCAGCAACAGGTTCTAAAAAGTAGTTGAATGAAGATTGGTAAAGTCACTGGCACAGTGGTTTGTTCTGTTAAGGACAAACGGCTAGAAGGCCTGAAGTTGCTTGTAGTGCAGGAGTATAGTCTTTTGCAGGAAGCAACTCAGGCTTTCCATGTGGCTGCTGATACGGTTCAGGCCGGGCCTGGAGATCTGGTTCTGTTTGCTTCTGGCTCTTCGGCCCGTAATACGGACAAGACCTCCAATAAGGCTGTGGACTGTACCATAATTGCAATAGTGGATTCTATCCATCTCAATGAAGCTGTATTAAAGCTGGCTTGAGTAAGCGGGCCTTGTGGCTCAATCACTTGGGCTGAATATACAGAAGTGGGAGAGCTGAAATGTCTTTTACCCCTCAGGATGTGGCTGAAATAGTCAGTCGCGTAATGGATGAACTGTCTTCCATCAAAACATCTGACAATCGGGCTACAGTGGCTCGATCGGCTTCTGCAGTTGTGGGAGAGCGGGGAGTTTTTTCCGATGTAGATTCGGCTGTAGGTGCTGCTCGCAAGGCTTTTGAGGCATGGCAGCATGTGCCCCTCGCCATCAGAGGCAAGGCAATCGATGCCATTCGGGCCATCTGCACGGAGAATCTTCATAGTCTGGCCAGGACTGCTTTTGAAGAAACTGGACTGGGCCGCTACGAGGACAAGGTAAACAAAAATCTCCTGGTAATTGAAAAAACCCCGGGGATCGAGGACTTGCAACCAGTTGCCTACTCAGGAGATTTTGGCCTGACTCTGGCTGAATGTGCTCCATATGGGGTAATCGGGGCCATCACTCCTACTACAAACCCTACAGAAACTATCATCAATAATGCCATCGGAATGATTGCCGCTGGTAATGCCGTAGTGTTTAATGCCCATCCCAGGGCCAAACGATGTTGTGCATTTGCCGTTGATTTGATCAATCAGGCTGTGATGAGTGCTGGTGGGCCAGCAAATCTGGCATGTATTATCAAAGAGCCTACAATGGAATCAGGAAATGCCCTGATGAATCACCCGGGTGTTCGCATTCTGGTGGTTACCGGGGGCCCGGGAATTGTCAAAGCCGCCTTTCAGTCCGGTAAAAAGGTCATTGCCGCTGGCCCAGGAAATCCTCCTGCTGTAGTGGACGAAACGGCCGATTTGGATGAGGCTGCTAAAAATATTATTGCCGGGGCAACTTTAGATAACAACATTCTTTGTATTGCTGAAAAGGAAATTTTTGTTGTGGAGAGTGTGGCCGATGCATTTATGGCTGCCCTCAAGAGACATGGTGGCTATCAGGTCATTGGAAGTAATATTGCCAGGCTGGAAAAGCATATCTTTCATGATGGACATTTTGATGCCGATCTGATTGGTCAAAACGCTGACAAAATCCTTAAAGGAATTGGAATTGACGCTCCTGCTTCCATTCGGATGGCATTCATCGAGACGGATAAAAATCACTTTCTGGTGCAGAAGGAACAGATGATGCCAGTTTTACCGGTGGTTCGATGTAAGGATGTGGCTACGGCTATAGCCTGGGCAGTTGAGGCTGAAAAAGGTAATTTCCATACGGCTACCATGCACTCCAGGCATCTGGATCATCTGCATGCTATGGCAGTTGCCTGTAACTGCTCTATTTTTGTGAAAAATGGTCCATCTTATGCCGGCCTTGGTATGCATGGAGAGGGTTTTGCCACAATGTCAATTTCGTCACCTACAGGTGAGGGTCTGACTAGTGCCCGCTCATTTACGCGCTCCCGCCGTTGTGTGTTAAAAGGACATTTCCGCATAGTATGAAACCAAGAATTGCTATTGCTTCCGATCACGGAGGATTTCGCTTAAAAGGTGTTCTAATTGACTATCTCAAAAAAGAACTTGGATATGAGGTGGATGACTTTGGTCCATTTGATTCTGAAAGTGTCGATTACCCGGATTTTGCGGCAATTGTGGCCAGGCAGGTAGCCTCTGATTCTGCACAGATTGGAATTATGATTGATGGAGTCGGTATTGGTTCCACAATGGCTGCCAATAAAATTCATGGGGTGCGCTGTGCCTTGTGCTGGGATGATTTCACAGCCAACAATGCCCGAGAGCATAATCATGCGAATATGCTTTGTATTGGTGGGCAGGTGATTGGTGATACTCTGGCCAAAGCTATTGTAAAAAAGTTTGTTACCACGCCTTGGGCAGAGGGTCGGCATGCGGCCAGAGTTGCAAAAATTATGGCTCTCGAATCCGGTAAATAGTATGGATGTGTGCATTGTTGCTGGAAAACTTGTTACCTGTCATCAGGACATAGGCTTTAATGCCTCGAGCCTCAGAATTCTTTATAAGCTCGGAAGCGATGGCCAAAGACTGGGAAAGCCTTTTGTAGCCCTGGATAGGATTGGGGTCGATGATGGGCAGATTGTTCTTATCGAAACTGCCATGGAAGCCACTATGGGGCTGGGTAAAGTCTGTGCTGCCGATGCAGCCATTATTGCCATTGTGGATAAGTTCTGATGGGTCCAAGAATTCGGGTGAGTGGAGTTTTAAGAAGAAACGATGAGATTTTGCTTATTGAACACAGCAAAGATTCTCAGGTCTATTATCTCTTGCCCGGTGGTGGTGCTGAAGGGGGAGTGGAATCCCTGAATCAGTCTCTTATCAGGGAGTTTGAAGAAGAGCTTTCGATGAAAATAACTGTGGGGGATCTGTTGATGGTCGCCCAAAGTATTGCTCCCGACGGTTCCAGAAACATAGTGCATATGATTTTTGAAGTTTTCTCCGACGATCATCCTCTTGTTGGGGAAAATGAGGATAGGGTTACAGGTTTTTTGTGGTTTTCTGTTCATGCTGATCCAAATTGCATCTCATTTCGCCCCAACATCTTGTTGCAAGTTCTTGAACAGATGAACAAACCTGCCTATAATGGACTTCAGCCTTTG
>JACFNL010000088.1:6745-10305 GCA_019454875.1 Candidatus Cloacimonadota bacterium
ATCCAGATTGGATCGGGTAATGATAGTGTGTCTGACACAGCTGACAAGGAATTTAACTTGAAACTCAAGTTTTGGGGCGTATCGGGATCGATTCCATCCCCTTGTACTTCGGCGCAAATCCGAGGCAAGATGAAAAATCTGCTGTCTAAGGCTACGCCTGCGGACCTTGCGGATGAAGCAAGCATTGAAGCATTTTTGTCACGGCAGCCCCATAGCTCTGTTGGCACTTACAAGGGTTCCACAAGTTGTGTGCAGGTTTCTACAGACTATGGGCATGAATTGATTTTTGATGCAGGTACAGGAATTCGTAGTCTGGCTGGTGATTTGCTCCGAGGTCCCTGTGGCAAGGGGCAGGGGGAGCTGCATCTGTTTTTGTCCCACTTACACTGGGATCACATTCAGGGGTTTCCATTTTTTGTCCCTGCTTATATTCCCGGGAATCGTATCAACATCTACGGTGTCATTCAGGAATTAGAAAAAAAATTCAGAAACCAGATGATTCATCCGTACTTTCCGGTACTGTTTGAACATCTCGCTGCCTCTTTTGTGTTTACCGAGCTTGAGGAGCGAAAGCCGATTCAGCTTGGTGAAAATGTGGTGGTACACAATGAGAGGTTATACCACCCCCAGGTTACCCATGCCTTTTCCGTGACCCAGATCAACGGGAAGAAGGTGGTTTATATGACTGATTCCGAGTTTAATCTGTCCAATATGCAGCTGATACAGGATGCAGTAGAAATATGTAAGGATGCGGATGCCTTTATTTTTGACTGTCAGTTTACATTTGCAGATTGTATTTCCAAAATGGATTGGGGGCATTCTTCTGTGTTTACTGGCATCGACATTGCTACATCGGCCAATGCTAAAGAGTTGTTTCTATTCCATCATGAACCTAGTTACGACGACTCCAAGATTGATCAAATCATTGAAGAAGCTTTTAAGTACAGGGCTGTTGCGGGCAATCGCGATCTGAAACTGACAGGCGCGTATGAGGGCCTGGAAGTACAGATTTAAATCACTTCGTTTTTAATCTTCCCAGCCAGGTTATAGACAGTGAGGCCCCCAAAGTAGCAACTATCAGTATTATCCAGATCGAGGAATCCTGTTCATTCTTTTTCTGACTTAAGCCCAGAATTGAGCTTGTAAAATTGTGGGAAGGCCAGATTAAATGAATCTCTTCCTTGTCTTCACGAAGTATAGGGGCTTCAAGCTTTAAAGACTCGTGCATGGCGTCAGCAAGGGACTGATTTTTTTCCCGCTCGGTGGGGTGAATGGCATGGTAGTTTAACTCAGCTCCTTCCTTCTTGAAAAAGCCTAGGGTCAATTGGTTTTTGGAAGGCTGATTCAGGTTGAGATAGGTAAACTCCCTGTTGTAGTTCAAAAGATCAATCTCTGCCAGAAAAAGCCCCCGTACACACTCATCCTGTCCAGTCACAGACCGGATGTTGTCAGGACATCGGCGGTAAAGAATATCCCAGAAGAATATGACATTCTGTCCCAACAGATTGAGACGATGAAAGCTGCCGGGGTCATTCAGTGCCCCCAAACCGCTATCTTTCATAAACATGCCTATCATGTCGCCCATTTTGTCGGCTTTTTCTTCTGTGTTTAATTCCCTGGTTCTTTTAAAGGCTTCCTTGGCCAGAAGATCCAGAATTTTTTCCCATACAAGTTTGGGTTTATGGGTTTCATAAACCTCACGAATCTCAAAACCATCTTCTTTTTGAGAGGCGGTAAAAAAGGAAACCCGTTTTACTGCATTTTGAGCATCTTCCTTTTTGTCAAAGCTATACTGTTTCCGTAGTTCAGCCCGGCGAAATTTCTGTACAGAGTCGGATTTTAAGTCAGCCAGAATTTCCTGTTTGTAAGTTTCCAGCCCCAGAAGAAAATTCTTTTCCAGTGCTTCCTGTTCTGAAAGAAGGTCATTTACCGATTTTAGCCGTAGATTTTCCTCCCAGAAGTAGATTCCAGGTGCGCCAAGTCCCAGAAGAAGAAACCAGGAAAATATAAATAAGCCTAAAGAGTGCATAGGATGTATTCTTGTTTGGACATGAGTGCTATGTTAGCATACTTTTTGGTAGTCGTATCATAGGCGAAGAAGGGAAAGAATTATGTCCAATCCATTGGTAATTCGCAGAGAACAGAATGCAGACAAAGGCGCAGTGGTTTTGCAGCTGGAAGGTCGCCTGGATATGGGCGCGCTTGAGAGCTTCAAGACATTGTTTACCGAAGAATTTTCTTCAGGAAACCACAAGCTGGTATTAAATTTTTCTGGAGTGAACTTTATTGTTTCCACCCATCTTGGCGTGATTATGTCCAGTTACAAAACTGCCCAGTCCAAAGGCGGGGACATTAAATTTACCAATCTTACCGAGGAAGTATACGGAATATTTGATCTTTTACAGCTAACCAGCATTTTAAGTATTCATAAAACTGAAGAAGAAGCTTTAGCTGAATTTTAACCAGAGGTTCAAATCCAGTCTGGCAGTGGGGCTTCCCAAGTCTTTTCGACTTTTTCAGGCTCACTTTCAAAAGCGGAAGAGCTGATTTCCTTTTTTGGCTGATCCTTTAGGATTTTCTGATCTGGATTGGTGTGGGAAAAAAACAGATGTGCTGAGAGTACAGGCAGGTGAAGATCCGGGGGCACTCCTTCTGAAGCCTGGGCAGTAAGTCTCTGGATTACCTTAAGTGAAAGAGCTTGGGATTCAATAGAGTTCTTTAACTGCTCCGTTTCCCAGGCAATAGCCTTTTTGGATTCCTTAAGGCGGGTAGGATCCATGGCTTTAGAGCCAACAGGGGTTAGGTGAGCTTTTTTGGAGGACTGGGCACTTAAAGAGGCTTCCGCATAGGTGAAGGCATTTCTGACTTCCTGAAGTCTTGAAGCAGCCTCAGATACAGTTTTACGGATCTGTTTTATGATATCCGCATCAGATTTAAGCGGGATACGGTTTTTTGAGGTCTGCCATACCTTCTCTTCTATTAAAAGAGCCTGTTTCTGAAGCGAGTTTAGGTTGATCTGTAATTCCATAAGAACATCAATTTGTCTTTTTAAAATTTCCTTAAGCAGGAAATGGTACCCCAACAACTGACTTTTGATGGTTTGTGCAGCAATTGTCAGGGAGGGAGACAGACTGGTGTCCATATACTGCATACTCAGCTGTTCTACCGACTTAAGCCTTGTACCAAGAATTTGTTCTAGCTCTTCTAAATGTTTACGGGTCAGGCTCAGATTCTCAAGACTGGAGCCGAGCATACTGTAAAACTGTTGTGTACGAATGCGAAAGTCTACCACACCAAGATCTGGGCTTTCTTTTAAAAAGCTGATGAAGTGGCGGTAAAAATCCCTGATCTGGGTGTACTGGGAAAACAGGGACTGAAAGTACATTTCATGGAGTCTGTCTATTCTTTGAGTTTGCAAAAGCAGGGCTTTGTCCTCTGAAAAAATCGTGGACAAAAATAGTATCAGGCAGAACACGAAACGAATTTGTTGTTTCATACCTGTTTTGTCGGAAATCTGTTTGTTCTGGTTGATAAAAATAATTGAAACGCTTTGTCTTTGG
>JACFNL010000088.1:10315-14394 GCA_019454875.1 Candidatus Cloacimonadota bacterium
AAAGTTTCCGGACAAATTTCAAAAGAGGAGTATGTCATGAGTCTAAAAAAACTGTTGGTTACACTGTGTCTGTTTGTAGTTCCATTGCAGGCAAATGATTTTCCGAAGCCAATGGGCCCTGAAATTATTAAGAAACTGGATCTGGATGAGGAAACAGCCTCCAAGGTAAAGGCAATTATGCAGGCAAGCAAGGAAAAGGGGCAGAGTCTAAGAGAAGCTGCTCACAGTTCCAGACAGGCGGTACATGAATTGTTGTGGGATCGCAACACCACAGAATCACAGATTAGAACAGCGGTTCAACAGGCAGCTAAACAGCATGAAGAGCTGATGGTTTTAATGATTAAAACCAGAAATGACATTGATGCGCTGCTGACCCCCGAGCAAAGAGAAAAGATCATGGAGATGGCAGAAAACCGTAAGGCTAAAATGGGTGAAAAACGACAGGAAATGCAGGAAAAAATGGCTGAAAGACGCAAGGGCAGGCAGGATTCCAAAGAGGGAAAAAAAGCTAAATGGGCTGAAAAAAGAGCCGGGAAAAGACAGGAAAGTCAGGAGTAGGATGCCCTCTGGGTATGAACATGACTCAGGAAACCGAAATTGTAGAAGCCTGTTTGTCTGGGGACAAACAGGCCTTTGCCAGGCTGATGGAATATGCTTCTATGGCGGTGTTGGGTGTGATTGGTCGTCATGCGCCCAAACCCGCCTGGGAAGATATACAGCAGGAAACCTGGATTCGCCTCTGGCAGTCTTTGCCAAATTACCGGGATCAGGGTAAGTTATTGGGGTTTTGTCGTACTGTTGCGGTGAGAACCTGCCATGACTGGTGGCGAAAGAACGGACAAAACCCTATCACAGAATCAGGGCTGGGTCCGAATGCCTCCGAAGTGTTTCAGAAACTTCTGGAGGCTCAGGACAAGCAGGGATTTTTGAATCATTCCGAAGCGGTTGTTTTGGATGGAGTTGTTGACTTTGCTTTTGCAACATTAAAGCCTGAGGACAAGATGCTGGCCAGGCTGGTTTTTCTGGATGGCTGGAAACCTACCGAAGCTGCAAAGGCAATGGGCCAGAACGGGGTCTGGGCCAGGGTGCGTCTGCACAGGATGAAAACGGCAATTGCCACAAGAATTCAGGAATGGCTCAAACGGGAGCAGATATGAAAACAGAGGATCAAATTATAGAAAGTTTAAGGGTTTTACACAATTCTGATTGTGGAATGCCTAAACTGATGGACCCGTCCCAGGTTCTAGGAAGACTGCCTGAGAGGGAGCAGCAGTTTTTTGAATATCTGGATAATTTATTCTGGAAGTTGATGACACCGGCCTCTGCCATGTTTCTGATCCTGATACTTTCTTTGCCGGAGGGCATTGGTGAAGTGGGTATGGATCAATCTTTTTTTTATCTGGATTATGCAGTTCAAATGGAATTTGGGATTGAAATTCTGGATGGTGGGATGTGAGATTCGCCAAATTGAGTTTTTTGGTTCTTGTACTTCTAGGTGCTGGTTTTGTGGCGGGTATGACCTACTCCCGCATGGAAATGAAAAAAAGAATGGAGAAAATGGGTAGGGGAGAAATGGATGTAGAACATATGATTCGCCGTTTTTCCAAGGCTTTGGATCTTTCCGATGAGCAGAAAAAAATTATTAAGGCCAAACTTGGTGACAGGCAGGTAGAGTGGTCGCGACAAAGGCAAGAAATGCGCGATCGGCTCAAGGCTCAAACTCAGGAATTTCTGAATGAAATAGCTGTAGATCTGAATCCGGAACAAAGAGAAAAGCTGAGCCGGTTTCAGACTCGTATGATTCATAGGGAAAAACGGGAAAAAAGGGGACCAGAACCCAGAATGGAAGGTCTAGCCCCCTGAATTTTTGGATGCTCAGATGGAAGCTTCCAGAACTCTTTGGCTGACTTCCAGAGTTACGGACTGATTTTCTCCAAGGGATATCATCTGATGCCTCTGCAACTGCTTTAAAAGTCCAGGGATTGAATCCGGGGACAGATTATAGTCACTGAGGTGGGTTTTAACCCCGACGGATTCAAAAAATTCCCTGGTTTTTTGAATGGAAGCAAGGGCCTTTTCTTCATCAGTTCCCGATGTAATTCCCCATACTCTTTCTGCGTACTGCACCAGTTTTGGAGATTTTTCCTTAAGTCTCACTGTCAGCATGGCTGGTAGGACAATGGCAAGGGTTTGAGCGTGATCCAGACCATGTAGAGCAGTAATTTCATGTCCTACCATATGGGTGGCCCAGTCCTGTGGGACCCCAGCACCGATCAATCCATTTAAGGCAAGAGTGGCGGCCCACATCAATGTGGCCCTGGCTTCATAATTCTGTGGGTCTTTTAAGGCTTTTGGCCCCTCATGGATCAGGGACAACAAGAGTCCTTCAGACAGTCTGTCCTGAACATCAGTACCTGTGCGGACCGTCATATACTGTTCCATGATATGAGTGAAAGCATCTACAATCCCGTTACCTATCTGCCTTGGGGGCAGAGTGTAGGTGGTTTCTGGATCCAGTATGGAAAACCTGGGAAATACAGCCGGATGTAAAAATGCCAGTTTATCTTTGGTGGCTTGGCGGGTGACTACGGAACCCATATTCATCTCTGAGCCAGTAGCGGGTAGAGTCAAAACAGAGCCAAAAGGCAGGGCTTCCCTGATCCCAGCACCATGTCGGGTCAAAATTTCCCAAGGCTCACCTTCATAAACGGCAGCGGCTGCGATAAACTTGGTTCCATCAATCACGGAGCCACCACCAACGGCCAAAAGAAAGTCAATTCCCTCGGCCTTGACAATATCTACAGCAAGCATCAGGGTTTCATAGGTAGGATTTGGTTCAATACCACCAAACTCAGAAACCTCATAGCCTTGTAAGGCATTCATGACTTGGGTGTATACCCCATTTTTTTTGATACTTCCGCCACCAAAGGTAACCAGTACACGACTGCCTTTAGGGATTTCATTTGGCAATGAAGCAATCTGACCCTTGCCAAAGATGATTTTGGTAGGGTTAAAAAATTGAAAATTCTGCATTTTTTTGTCTCCTGTTTATGTTTGTCAGAATAACAAAAGTGGAGTAGATTGGGGAATCATGGTTCCAATTGCCGATAGAAGAAATGTATATGGTAAGTGAACAAGCCCGTACAACGGAGTCAGCCGAAAACATTTCACGGTTGCACTCTGTCCTCGTTCTGATGGACTTTCAGCATATTGTGGACTGGAACAATGCTCATAGTGAAAAAAATCAGGAGCTTAAGGAACTTAGTGATGAGCAGTTTACTACCCTGATGGGATATCTGGTTCAATCTGGAAGTTTTTCTTACAGTCGTCGTCTGGCTCAGATTCTGCCCGATTTGCAGGATGTGGTACTGATTGATTTTTTAAAACAGATGATAAATCAGTTACATGAATGGTCCTTGCATTCTTTGCAGGGCCAGGAAACTTATCATCTAGTAGGATACTGGGGAACAAAACGCAGGCAGCTTTTACACTATCTGGGTTTTTTGCAGGACAAGGAATAATTTGCAGTAGTGCCAGGGAATGTGGTTTAATCTGCCCCCGCGAGGTTTATATGTATACTTTAGTCGTAATTATTCATGTGATTGTAGCTGTGACCCTGATAGGCATTGTTTTGTTTCAGGCTGATGAAGGTCAGGGACTGGCTGGTGCGTTTGGTACTGCTTCCGGTGGTGGTGGACAGGGCCGAATGTTTGGTAAAAAAGGCGCAGCAGGTGCTGTAGCCCGTTTTACTGCCGGACTGGTAACAGTTTTTATGCTCACATCCTTCTTTTTGACCCTGATGGTGTCTAAGGGCATGGTAGACAAAGAAAGTTTTGCTGGCAGGGCCATGCAAATGCAATTCCCCTCAAATCCTCAGTAGTCGTTTCTGCTGCTACAGTCATTCTCGCAATTATTGTTTCATTTACGGCTTGACATCTGTCACGATGGGATATGTTAGACTGTAGGCATGAAAAAAATCCCAATTGGATTTAGCGATTTCAAAGAGATTCTCTCTGATCCGGACTTTCTTTATGTAGATAAAACCGAACTGATTTCTGAGTTTTTAGAGAATCAGAGTA
>JACFNL010000089.1 GCA_019454875.1 Candidatus Cloacimonadota bacterium
AAGGAAATGCAATTAAAGGTGGCTTGAATTTGGTCTGGATTTCTCGCCCATTATAGAACTTTGAGTCAGGGTCGGGAAGTCATTCGTACTGCTTCAGTTGTTTTTGTTTCCCCGGTAGCAGATCAGGCCAGTGGTCTGGTTTTAGTGCGGGCCCGTTTTGATAATAGTGACTTTTCTTTTACCCCAGGTGTTGCGGCTGATGTAGTGATTCGTCCCTAGGCCGTGAAAAAAGAATTGTATAGGCCAATGGGACACTAATCAGGGTCATGATGGTTGAGCCGATAAGCCCCCCGATAATGCTTATGGCCATTGGCCCCCAGAAGTTCCCGCCGATTGCCAGAGGTATAAGACCAAGTACTGTAGTAACGGTTGTCAGAACAATAGGGAACAGCCTTTCTTCCCCCGCCCTCAGGGCAGCAGATTGGGCAGAAATTCCCTCTTTCTGAAACAAACGGGCGGCTTCTATAAGTAGAATGGAGTTGTTGATTACGATTCCAAAGAGACTGATGATTCCCAAAAATGCCATAAATCCAAATGGAAACCCACTTAAATAAAGACCAACAATCACCCCACCCAGAGCTAAAGGAATTGGCATAAGGACTAAAATCAGGCAACGAAGTGAACCAAACTGCAGAGCCAGGGTAATCACCAGGAGACTAAAGGCCAGAGGCAGTTTGTCCAAAAGGCTCTTTTGGGCCTCTGAAGCGGTCTTTGTTTCACCTAAAAAGCGGATCTGGGCCGAGGGCGGAACCGCCACTCCCAATAGTTTTTTCTGTAGTTCGGCCACTAGGGTGGGAGCATCTTTATTTCCATCCATAAAGGCTTCCACAATCAGGTTCTTTTGCCCGTTTTTCCTTAATATCCTGGCAGATTCCCAAACCAGAACAGGTTCGGCTAACTGAAGCACAGGCACATTTCCACGAACCCCAGGCATTTGCAAGACTTCAAGACCAGCCAAAGACTGGCGGTGATGGGCCTCAGCACGAAAAAGAATTGGTCTGGCCTCATCAGAGGATCTAAGATCCGATACACTAAGCCCGCTTAAAAATGCCTGCATCAGTGTGGAGAGATTGTGGTTGGATACACCTGCCAGTCTTAACTTTTCCTGATCGGTTTTTAATAGAATCCAGGGACTCAGATTACCCCAGTCGTCCCGAATCTGTGTGAGGCCATCTGTACTGTACATTAACTGTTTTACCTGCTCGGCAAGTTCAAAAAGAATATCCGTCCGCTGGGACTGGATTTCAAGCTGGATGGGAGCTCCTACTTCCGGGCCGGATTCCAGAGGTCTTAATGTGACATGAGCCTCGGGAAGGTTCTGGGATAACCAGTCTTTAAGTGCCCCCATTAAAAAGTGGTGATTCTGCATATTAGTGGTCGCTACAAATATCTGGGCATAGTTGGCACTACCCGGATCACCAGCCACTCCCTGGGCAAATTTGGGGCCCCGCCTTCCAATATAGACGGCCAGTGATTGAAGAATTGGTTTGTAATGGGTTAACAGATAGGTTTCAAGCTGAACTGCACATTGGGTTGTAGCCTTGAAGTTTGTGCCCTCAGGCATCCAAAGCTCCATAGTAAATTCATGTCTGTCTTTAGGCGGAAAGAATATTTTAGATATTGAAAAACCTAAAGGCAGTATCAGAATGTATAGAACCATTAAAAGCGTCAGAGCAAGTTTTGGTTTTCTAAGTGCTGGTTTTAGTACCAAAAGATACAGATTCAGAAGTTTAAGAATCAGTATAGGCATTGGCTTGATTCTCTCAGGTTTTATAAAGCCAATCAGTAGCTGAGGGGTCAGGGTTATGGAAATGAAAAGCGAGGATAAAAGTACCAGACCAATTACCCAGGGTAGAGTCTCACAGAATACACCAACAGCAGATTCGGCCAGTGCTACGGGTGAGAAGGCTAAAATTGTGGTTACGGTTGATGTCAGCAGGGGAATTTGTAGTTCTTTTATTGAATTTAGGGCTGCATTTAGAGGTATCTGTCCTGCCCGTAACCGATTGGTGATTGCTTCAGTCATGACTATGCCGTTATCTACCATCATCCCCAGAGCAATGATGAGGGAGGCAATCGAAATCATGTGCAGGGGAATTTTTAGATAGTGCATGGCGATAAATGTCATACAAAATGCCATCGGAATCAAAATGGCAGTTACCAGACTTTGTTTCCAGCCTAAAAGCCAGAAAATTACAAGAATAACTACGAGGACAGCCTGAACCAGATTTTCTGAAAACTCCTCTATTTTTTGATTGACCCAGTAGGGTTGCAGGTTGACAATCTCAAGATGCATTCCCCAGGGGATATAGGATTCCTTGTGTTTTACAAACTCAGTGATCCTTTTTCCAAGCTCCGGGGCTTGCCCACCCTGCTTCATTTCCAGTTGAATCCCGATAGCGTTGCGACCCATAAACCGCATCTGCTCTTTTGGTGGATCCGAAATTTCTGCTCTAATGGTGGCAATATCTCCTAAGCGGAAGGTTGATTCTCCCTCCGGTGCGGTTAGCAGAAGGCTTTTTACATCTTCTACTGTGCTTAGATTTCCGCTTGGCTGGAGTCTTAACACCATTCCGCTGCTATCCACACTTCCTGAAGGCAGCAATGCATTTTGTCGAACCAGAATATCCATCAGATTTTTGGGAGAAAATCCCAGGGCATGCAAGCGCACGGGTGAAAAATCTACGGTGATTACTTCCTCCTGTTCTCCCCAAAGTTCGGCTTTTCCCACCTGAGGCAAAACCCTGAGTTCTTCCAGAAGGGAATTGGCTGTAGCACGGATTTCCGGCCAGGTATAACCTGATTCTGCACTCAAGGAAAGTACAACGGTCTTAACCCCAGTAATACTCTGATTCAGCCAGGGGCGGCTTGCCCCCGAAGGCAGGTTTCGACTTGCATCCTCAAGTTTGTGCCGGATGGTTTGCCAGACAGGCTCAGTATCTCTGAGGTGCTCTTTAAGTCGCACGGTTATCTGGGATACCGATGCCTTGGATATGGATTTGATTTCCTTGATATCCTCAACTTCCAATAGCTTTTTTTCAATTTCTTTGGTCACCAGACTATCAATTTGCTCAGGAGATGCTCCTGCCAGTGAAGTTGTCACCACGGCTGCCCAGTTAGGAAATTCCGGGTCTTCCTGTTTGGGAAGATGAAACAGAGCCATTAAACCCAGTACAAAAATCAGGATCCAGAATAAAAAAGCCACTCCCTGATGCTTCAGAAACCAGTGACTCATGGGTTATACCCTTGAATCAGGGCAGGATCTACACGAATGGATTGTCCATCCAAAAGCCAGCTGGTTCCGGCCGTGACCAGTATGTCTCCATCTTTCAGACCCTCTGTGATAACCGGTAATCCCTGCATCATTTTTCCAAGTTTGACAGTTTTTTTGTGTACCGTTTTATTAAGTACATCTACAAGATAGACAAAGGTCTCGGAGCCTGTTCTGGATTTTACTAGACTGGACACTGGTACAACATAACCAGGCACTTCATTTCCTGGAATCAGTAGTACCTCGGCACTCATTCCCGGCAAAACCAGATTGTTGGGGTTGTTGAGCTCAACAATTGCCGGCCATGTCTGGGAGTTGGGATCAGCAGCTGGGGATATGGAAGTAATAACAGCATCCAAATCCTTGGGATACTGCGACACTCTGATTTGTACCTGCATTCCAGGTTTTACAGTTCCAATCAGATTTTCAGGTAAAGAAAAGACCACTTCCAATACGGACAGATCCACGAGTCCAAACACGGTCTGACCTGCTGCAACCTGTTCAAAAGAATTGGACAACCGCCTGGAAACATGACCTGCAAATGGTGCTCTAAGACTTGTATCCAGTAGCGCCGCTTGCGCCTGGCTCAAAGCAGACTCCAGACTGTGAACCTGAGCTTCCTGGGCTGAAATTTCTTCTTCACGACTGCCGGCTTTAGCCTTCTGAAGTTCTCTTTTTGAAGCCTCAAGCTGGGCTTTGGCCTGATCAAAATTAAGCCTTACCCTGTCCAGATCCGATTTGGTCACAGCCTCCTGAACATACAGTCCCTCATAGCGCAAAAAATCCTGCTCCGCTGTGGCTGCCCCTGACTCTGCACTTTTGAGTCTGGCCTCAAGGATAGAAATATCCTCCGTTCTTGCTCCCGAACGCATTTGAGACAATTGGGCCTTTGCTGCATCAAGCCTGCTATGAAGCTCCTCGGTCTTTAATATAAAATCTCTGGGATCCAGTTGCCCCAATATCTCCTGTGATTGAACCACCTGACCTTCTTTGGCTCTGAGCTCAAGAATCATACCTGGAATACGAAAGCCAAGTGCCGTTTCTCTAAGGGCTCGCGTGCGGCCCGGAAAGGAACGCACAGGTGCCGTATTGATCGGCTGCAAAACCATTGCTTTTACAGGTCTTGGGATTACAATCTGCTCCGGTTCTGTCTGAGGTTTGTTTTGAAAACAACCCATAAATACCAAACCCAGAACCACAATCGATAAAACTTTTATTGGAAGGTGCCATCTCATACCATGTGATGTTAAACCATTCCCCATTGGTAGGGAACAAAATCATTGTTCTCAAACCAATGTGTGTAAACATGGGGTAGTGCATTGTTAAAAGTAAGCCGCATCATTTTATTGGCATTGTTTGTAAATTCCTTAGTATTGGGTATTGAACTCGGCCTGGTTCATCATTTTGGTTCGCCTACAGTAATGAAGGATAAGGGCCAAAGAATTGATGATATAAAAAAAATTTCTCCCGTGGTGTCATGGGTCCGAGAAGGACTTTATTGGCTGGATGAAGATGTGTCGAGGCAGCCTGTTCAGGGTTTTGTTGAAGAGTATCTGGAGAAAAATCTCAACATTCTAGGGCTTTTTGCATATAGCCATCCGACTCAAACTGAGGGTAGATTTTATTTTCATGAGGCCATGATTGCTGACTTTGGAAGGGCATTTGGTGCCATGGCTAGGAAATATCCCGAGATTCGCTACTGGGAAATTTTGAATGAAATGAATCTGACCCAGTATTTTAGATATTCGGACAAAGTCAAACCATGGGGGCTTTATCAGAAGTTGTTGCGAGAGGTTTCTTCACAAAGGCCGGAGGGTACATTACTGGTCAGTGGTGGACTTACTTTTGAAGGTGAGGTCGAGGCCTGGCTAAAGGCACTTTGCAGTAAACAAAGTTATGATGACTATGATGTTTTGGCTTTGCATCCTTATTCGTATCCCAAACTTCTATCCGAGGCTAAAATGGCTGGGGGAAGAACCTTTGCCGAATGGATTTTATGGATCTTACAGGAATTCAGAAACAATGGATTGGATCCTAAACCAATCTGGATTACGGAAATTGGCTGGCCGCATGGCACAGATTTAAGTGAGGAGCAGAAAGCCTGGGGATGGGTTGAAACGAACGATATACCAAGGATATTTGCGGATGCCATCAGTGAGGCCAAAAGGCTTGGGGTTGAGGTTATGATTTTTTATGCCCTGGAAGATGATGAGCCTCAAAACAGGCAGGGGCATCACCTGCCCTTTGGGTTTTACCATCACGGTGGAGAAACCAAAATTTTACCAGCTCAGGCTCTGAACATACCGGAAACCCTGTTTAAATAAGTGGCTAAAGCCACAATACCTCTTTGGCCCTGAATCAGTTCAAACTGTTCGTTAGGTGCATGATACCCATCCGACATCAGGCTTTGAGCAATCAAAACCACTGCTCTTTGGGGCCAAACTCTTTGAAACTGGGGAATGGCTCCGATGGTACCCCCGCAACCTGTGAACAAAGGCGGTCTGCCAAAGCCCACGGTGCAGGCTACCGATGCTTCTTTGAGAAATGGATCGGATAAGGGAGTAAACGAGGCCTTTTGCCCACCTAGATCATGTACTTCAATGCCAGGATGGATGGATTTAACAAAGGACTGAATCGCTGAAACAATGGCTTTGGGTTCCAGGCCTGGAATGAGTCTAAGACTTACTTTGGCCCGCACCGAGGGAGAAATAGCTGATTTTAAAACACCAATTTCGTGTTGGGCACCGGAAAAACCGTGGATTTCAAGAGTTGGTTTATGCCAGATTCGCATCAGAATTTCACGGATATCTTCCGCATATCTTTTAGCTTCTCCACTGTCTTTGGTGAACTTGTCAAGATCAAAAATAGAGGCTACCTCGGAAAGAGCTTTTTCTTCCTCAGGATTTAAGGAGCTGTTAGCAGCAGCAATTTCCGGTATCAGAATGTCACCTTTTTCATTCACCATTTTTGCCAATACGGAAATCAGAATAGAGAGGGGATTTTCTACGGCTCCGCCAAAAATTCCCGAATGTAAATCCTTGGAGCCTGAGACTAACTCGAGCTCCACCCTTTGCATGCCCTTTAGCTTATAGGTAATGGCCGGATGCTCTCCTTCAAAGATGGTGTCACTAATCAGAATCGACTCAGGATCTTTAAGCCAGCCCTTGTTATCATCTAAAAAAGCCCCGAAATTGGGCGATCCAATTTCTTCTTCGGTTTCATAAATTACCTGAACATTTGGCATGGGAATGTTTCTGGATTTCAGATAGTGGATAGCATGCACAATGGATAGAGCCGGACCTTTGTCATCAGTACTGCCCCGACCTATGACAATACCTTCTTTTAACAGGGGTTCAAAGGGACTAGTTTTCCATTGCGGCTCTTTGGCTGGCTGAACATCCATATGGTTGTAGACCGTAATCCAGGGAGCTTTGGGATCAACCTCCATAAGACCTACAATAGCCGGACTGCCTTTAGTGGGTACCACCTTGGCTGTGAATCCATACTTTGCCAAAAGATCGCGGGCATATTCTGCCATTTTTTTAAGATCGGCATGATGTTCTGTTCCCGCAGAAACACTGGGAATCGAAACCATTTCCAGAAGTTGTTTTGTGTATTCGGGCATACAGGACTGGCTGTAGTCCAATAGATCAGGCAAAAAGGCGGGCGAATGCATAAAAAATCCTCAGAATCAGTGTTTGAACGGTTTTGTAAGTTTGTCAAAAATAAGGGTATTGTCTGTACTGGCTGCGCCTTTTCTGTTTGTGTTAAGCGGGATGATTTCTGAAGACACCCGCCTTAGTTCAAAGGGGCCGCCCACAAGATTTGACCAGGTACCACTAAGGACATTGCCAACCTGAAGAGCATCTAAGAAAATCCCGCTTTTGGTATATCCGTTGACTCGGGACCCATCCTTTGGGGAGAGGGAAAACAATCCAATCTCCGCTACAAGCTGAGTTGGAATAAAACATCCAGTAACTGGAGTCAAGCGATATTTGCCGAGGTATCCGGCCTGGGTTTTTTCAAGAGTTACAGAGGCATTTACTTTACACTCAAATTTTACCCAGCCCTGCCAGGTACCGCTAAGGTCTGAACCAAATGGGAGGCTCAGTATTCCCAGAAACAGAAAAAAATGTTTCATAAGATGCTCCTTTTGACTTTATTCTAACGGATCTTCCCAGTTTTTGCCTTCCTTGTTTGTGCATGGATATAGGATAGCCCCTTGGTCGAATATATGCTATATAGACGCTAGTGAAAGCCTGTCGTAACTGTTCAACCCAAAATCCAGAAGCAGCTAATTTCTGCTTTCATTGTGGGCTAGCCTTTGCCCCTTCGACTGACAGCACTGCGGAAGAGTTAAAAATTCTCACTATTTTGTTTGCTGATTTGCGGGGATTTACAGAAATGTCCACAACTATGGCCCCGGATTTGGTGAAAGATATTCTGGATGAGTGTTTTGGCAGGTTAGGTGCCTGTGTGACTCAGGAAGGAGGCCGGGTTTTAAAGCACGACGGGGACTGTATTATGGCAGTCTTTGGTTTGAGTGGGGGAGCAGATATGGCACCCTCACTGGCTGGGTATGCGGCTTTGAGAATGCTTCGGGCAATGGAAGAATATGCCTATGAAGTTCGTTCTTCCCGGGGTATTGAGCTGTCTCTTAGAATTGGATTAAATACCGGTACGGTGGTAGTGGGAGAAATTGGTACTGTCACGGATGTGATTGGCAGTGCGGTGAATCTTGCAAAACGGATGGAACAGAATGCCCCGGCCGGGGGGATTTTATTGACTCATTCCATGTCATTGCAGATGGGTTCACGGTTTCGTTTTGGGCCGGTTCAGAGTATCAGTGTTAAAGGACTGGATGAAGAAATTATGACCTGCGTCCTTTTGGGGAAAAATGTGCCTAGCCGTCGTGAAATCCTGGGACGGGTTTCAGACACCCGGGGCCGGCAGAACGAATTTTTGGCCATCATGACAAAGTATCAACTGGTTTGTGCCAGAAAGATTCCCCATCTTTTACTGCTTGAGGCTGAATCTGGGCTTGGAAAAACCAGACTCCTTCAAGATTTTGAACAATGGCTAAGGGGCTCGGATCAGCAGGTTTTGATTTCCCTTTGCCATTTTAACTCCAGGGCCTCAGAAGACTACCGTGTGTTTCGTGTCTTCTTTTTCCAGTTGGGATTACAGGACTTTGAGGCAATCTCACACTGCATGAGCCGTGATTTGAAGGGCAGAGAACCCTCTGTGATCAGTGAAATGGCACTTTCCATTTGCCGTCTTCTACAGTTGCCACACCCTCCACTTTCTGGACTGGTTTCCTTGCATGAAACTGCTATGGAAGCATATCAGGCCCTGTTACTCTGGCTCTCTGAAGTATCGTTAAACCGGCCCCTGGTTTTTTTTATAGATGATATGCATTGGGCTGATGAAGGCTCTTTGAAGCTTCTGGACTTTCTTTTATCCAGTCTTAGCGGGAAGCTTTTTGTCCTAGCGGCAGGAAGGCCGGTTCGTAAGGCTCAGGATTTTTACTTCCAGACAAAAAATGGCAGCAGGATCGATTTAGGCCCATTAAGTGCTGAACATCTTCGTGGCCAGATTCTGGATCTTTTGCAGTCTGTGCATGGGGTTCCCACGGAGTTTCTCGATCACTTGATAAGGCAGGCTGAGGGCAACCCTCTTTTTGTTGAGGAACTGATTTTGCATTTGAAACGGGTGAATGTCATTGAGGAAACCAAAAATGGATATCAGTTTAATGCCTTAAAAAGTTCCAGAAACCTTCCTGAAAGTGTGGAACTCGTGATTCAGGAGCGTCTGGATTTGTTAAAGCCAGTTCAACGAGATGTTCTTCAGAAAGCCTCGGCTTTTGGGAGGGTATTTTCCCAAAATGGGCTGGAACAACTCAAAAAAAGTGGTGGTATCTGTCAATGTCTAAAACATTGTGAATCGGTGGGTCTGATCCAGAAGGAATCCGTGGGACCCCATGATGTTGTGTGGAAGTTTCAAAGCGATATGGTTCGCAAAAGTCTGTATCACAGAATGACAACCAAGACCAGACTTGAACTGCACGAAAAGATTGGGCAGTGGCTCGCCAATCAGGAAAGTAATCCTTTGTACTCAGATGAGGCTCTGGCCTATCATTTTAAACGCACAGCCAAGCCGGAAATGGCACTGGTGTATTCCCTGAAGCAGGCTAATCGTCATTTTCAGAACTTCCAGTGGCATAGGGCGGTCAGAGAATATCGTGAGATTCTGGATCAGTATGGCAGCAGTGCCAGAGGTCTTGATAGTTCTCAACTGTATGAAGTGCTGGAAAATCTTTATAATACTCTGGGACTCTTGGGTAGATTTATGGACTCCCGCGAGCTTTTGAAAAAATGGTTGCCATTCTTGCAGCATGATGTAGGCAGATATCTTAAGCTTCAGTTTCGTGATTTACCAAAGAGGTTAAAAGCCGATCCTCCCGAAGCGTTTCAAGAGCATCTAAAGAACCTTGAAAGTATGATGTTGCCGGAACTTGAATCTGAGTTTTTGTTGCATAAGGCAATGATTTTTAGAATGCAGAATCGCCTGGATGAGGCTCAGGAGCTAATGACTCGTCTGTTTCAAAATCAGGATTCCAGTTCGCCTCAATTTTTAGCCTCCGTACTGAATGAGGCGGGGTCCCTGGCTTACTTTCAGGGAGATTTCGACAAGGCAAGGAAGCATTTTGAGTGTGGCAGACAGAAGGCTCAAAAGGCCAGGGATATGCGACAGGTAGCAAAAATGTTTCACAATGAGGCTGAGTGTTTGCGCCGCTTAAAAAAGTACTCAGAATCATTACCTTTATTTGAAGAAGCCATCCAGCAAAAAGAAGCCATGGGGGATTTGGCAGGTTCTACGGCTTCGTTGTTGTATGCTGCCAAAAATCTGCATGAGTTAAAAAATTACGCCAAGGCGGAGAGTTACTTAAACCGGTGCCTTCGCCAGTCAAGACTTCTGGATAATCCAAGACAGCTGGGACTGGTACTTTTGGAAATGGCGGCTATCAAGTGTTCCACAAAGGACGCTGAAGCTGCTCTCAAAAAGGCCTGGTATGGTTTGCAGGAGCTAAAAAAAGGACCAATCACAGATAAATGGATCTGGGATACATTAACCCAGTTTGACGAGCAGTTCAGACTGGCGTTTCCAAACCACTCGCAAACATGGAATCAGTTTTTCTCATCCTTCAAGGAAGCGGCGGCTGGATGGGAGAATGTTAAGGCTCTGGGAGAATAGGGCCGTTTCAGGTTTAAGTATCATCATGGCTATGGTGTCAGACAGGCTTCCCTGAATCCAGCTCATATCTGGAATCTGTGCTCCCTTGGTCTGTGTCACTTCCTTTAACCTTTCCTGAATTGATTTTAATTCCGCTTCAATTTCAGCCTGACGACGGGCTAAAGAATCATCGGTTTGCAGATTTTTGTTTTTTCCCGGTGCATTACCTGAGTTTCCCGGATTTTGTGACTTACCTGGCTCCTCAGGTTTACCGGGTTTATCTGGTTTACCAGGCTTTTCATCTTCGTAGCCAGTACCTAGGTACTTGATTCCGGCCACAAACCCTAGATTCTGTTCTAGTTTTTTATCCATATCACTGGATTCTGTTTGCAGGGAAAACCCTGCGCTCTTACCTTCCTTCAAAGAATAAAGCTCAAGCTGGTTGTTTTCATTAAACAGAACTCCGACATCGATCTTTTTTATGCCAGCCTTTTCAAAGGCTTTTAAAATATCGGATTTTTCTATAAACATGGATTGGTTTTCTTCACCCAGAATTACCGATTTTGTTGAATTTCCTTCCAGATCCTCAATCCGAAAACGAATCTGACCCTCAACTCTAATCCCTCCCGGGCTGCTTTTTGTCTGAAAGTCCAGGGTCGCTGCAGTACCACCGGTGCCACCTGTGGCATAACCAAGATTGGACTGATTGGTACCATAGGAAAAATTTCCACCCATACGAATCAGACGAAATCCAGAATCACTCCCACCTTTTGCGCTTTCAAATACAATCTGTCCGCTTTCATTAAAACGGGCTGTTAAAGCTCCGCCAATCTGTTCTTCAAACGCCTGGTTATACATGGAAAGTATTTCTTCCCCACTCACAAAGTCCTGATTTTTCAGGGTCTTGGTGGTAATTTTAAAATCGTTGAATTCTCCATCTGCTGACCAGTATCTGAGCGCAACCCGATTACCACCGGAAGTAACTACTCTGCCATCATTTAAAACATTGTCACTGATGGCATAGGATTTTTCCCCACCTTCACCCTGTTGAATCAGGCTTGAGGAGCCGAAAAATTTCTCAAAAGCACGATTGCCCTCGATTTTCACCTCGGAACTGTCCCCGCCTTTACCCGTGGTGACTAGTACCCTTCCATCCTCAACAAAGGCTTTGATATCTGCCCTGCGTGAAGATCTTTGCTGAGAGACACTGCGGTTGATCTCCTTTGCAAGCTCCTCGGCTGAATAGGTTCTGCCTCCAGCAATCCGTATCTCGGCCTTTTCAGTGTGATCAGAAAGCCTCCAGGACAAGACATCGTGAGCATCGGTATCGGCTACAGTAAACACCATGTCCTCGGAAAACGAATAAATTGGGGTACTGGTTTTACCTATGGCACGGGCTGGTCCAAAAACTTCCTCGATCTCAGGTTCAGACTTTTTTGATGAGATGGAATTGAGTGAATAGGACTCGGCTAAAAGCTCGTTTAAAGTGGATTGCAACTGCACATTGCTGGCATTTGATTGCAGTATCTGGTTTTGCGACTTGATTTTTGAAACATCAATGCCAGGCGCGGCCACTGTGGAAACTTCAGACAAAAGCTTGCCCGATTCAGTCTTCTGAATGGGGGAGGAGTTCCCTGGGTTGCTAGTTTGAATAGTATTTAAAGTGTCAATCCTCATAATGAACCTTTTTTTGATTGGTTTAAAATAACCATACAGGCAACATGATAAAGACATCAAGAAAAATCCATATTGGAAGCCATTTGGAGACTACTTCAATACTTTGTGTTTCAAAAAAGCACGGTACAATTGAAATTCATTTTTTTGCATTTCATGTCCCTTCTCAAACGCATGAAATGATACATTAGGCACAATAGTCTGAAGTGTCATTACGCGATCCAGTGTGGTTTCGTAATCCAGAATTTCGTCTTTTGTACCATGACTGATTAAAATTGGGGTTTGGAATGCCCCGGATTTTATCCTTTGATTTATGGTATCAGGATCAAGAATTGTGCCGCTTATACAAATTGCAGCAGCAAAGGGGCATGAACTGGAAAAAATCAGCTCCATACCAAGAATTGCTCCCTGAGAAAATCCCATCAGGATAATTTTTTCTCTTTCCCAGCCCAAATCCTTTAGCTCTAATAATAAATCTTCCAATAATGCCAGGCTGCGCTTGAGGCTGAATTCATGCATTGGCGGGCGTTCATACCAGGAAAAGCCCTCAAATCCGTTGGGGTTTTTCCAGGGGTCAGGAGCATTGATTAAGAGCCAGTCCAGATTGGGAAGTTCCAAAAACCGCCTCACCCGGCGCATGCCAAGGCAGGTGTCGCCCCGTCCATGTAAGGCGATTAAAAGATAGTCACCCAAGGAATCGCTTTCACTTATAAACTGGTTTTCGGTAAAAGACTTTATGGGAAGGTTCTGCTTGCTCATACTAAAGGATTTCCATAAGCAATATTTGTAATATTTTATACAAACATGTATTTCCTTCATTTACGGGCCAAGCTGGCAAATGTATAAATCCAGAAGCAACCGAACTATTGTTTAATAAGTGACTTTGTATGCGGTAAAAAAGATGGTTACAAAGGTATCCTCCAGCATCGTTACTGTAAGACACAGGGATATTCTGATTTTTTAGTTTCTGGAAATATAGTTGAAGAGGCAATGTCGAGTTTATGTATTCCGGGGAAGAGTTTTCAATTTTACCCAAGGATGTTTCACCACTATTGTCTTTGATCTCACGATTCCAGTTATGGGCCCTGGTTTCCAGAGTAATACAGTCTGAACCTGACTTTAAACCAAAGGCAATTACAAGATCCGGTTTTAGATTATCAAGTGCGGATAACATTGGTTCCCAGACCTGATTCCAGATCACAGGAAGAATCAGGGTGTGAATTCTGTGGCCGGGAATAGGGTTTTCTCTTACGGCCAGAATTAGTTCTGATGAGGGATTAACGGGATTTTCCCCGAATGGTTCAAAACCGCTTAAAATGATGTTCATAATAGCTCCAGAACAAATCCAGAAGATGAAAGCTTCCACAGACAATGCAAGAGTGTAAATCCCTTTGCAGAAATTCTGGCTCTGATACTGTTTCCATCCAGCCAGGCACATCAAACCCACTACATTTTAGGCCTCGATCCAGTTTCAACTCGACAAAAGTGACATGGATTCCGGTTTTTAGCTGGAGCAGGTGCAAAATCGAAATTATGCTGAGTACATCCTTTTCTCTCATCAGGGTGAAATACAGGTTAGGCCTTACATCTTCAGGATGTTTCATAAGCCATTGGTAAAGGTGCAGAAATCCGGCTGCATTATGGCAGACATCTAATAGGGAATTGAGTTCCTGTACAGACTCCAGCCGACCCGGGATAGAAAGATTCTCCAAAGCCGGCTTAACAAGATCCTCTTTGTGTCCCATATCACCCAGGATTTTAAGTGCCAAGGATGCCAGGGATGGTTGAAACAGTCCTTTCTGTTTCAGATTGAATGGTTGTACTGGGACAGAATTCAGAGGTGAACCAAGGCTTTTGCAGCGGTTTTGTATTGTGGATAAACAGGCTATGCCTTCAGGAACATAAAGGGGGATTTCACTGCGAAGAATGCCTGATTTATCCCAGGCAATTTTCTCGATGGTGTCTCCAAGAATCTCCGTATGGTCAAGGCTGATGGAGGTCAGTGCACAGGCAATTTTTCCCTCCAGGGCATTTGTGCTATCCAGTGATCCGCCCAAACCTACTTCAATCACAGCCAGTTCCGCTTTTATATCACGGCAGTAAAGCAGAAACATCAGAACACTGTATTCAAAAAAAGTTAAGGCTGAGGCGTCCACTGTTTTTTCTACTTCAAGCCTTAGTGCGAATAGATGCTC
>JACFNL010000090.1 GCA_019454875.1 Candidatus Cloacimonadota bacterium
GATAAGCAAAGATCCGATCAATTGCGGTGAAAGGATGATTCGAGGCAATACCCTGCGCAATTATCTGGGCTGGGGAAATGGGTTCACGAATCAAAGGAGAAACCAGATGCCAGCCTGGAGTGGTTATGGCAATATTTTGTCTGGATACTGCTCTCAGGTCGTGAGTCCTGATAGTCGCAGAAGGAAGAGATAAAAACAATGCATTGCCAGGCTCGATAAAATTCAGTAAGGGAAGTTCATGTTCTGTGGCCAAAGATTCGGGCCAAGCATGAAACGCTCCTTCCCTGAACACAAACAGATTATTAATCTGGCTTAACCCTGAATTGCTAAGCCATTGTTCCACGGAAGTGTTTTTACCTATGGATGGAGAAACCATGTGCCAACCGCTCCCAAGTGGGGTCTGCAAGACTTCTGGACTCAGGCCCATGGCCCGAGTAGCAGTGGTCAATAACAGTACCAGCCAAAGGTAAAAACCCATGCTCTAGCCCGTAATTTCACAATTCATTAGTTCCATGCTTTCCATTTTAACCTGTCATATGTAAAAAATGAGAGTGTGATTGTAACAAAATGCCCCGCCCACTCTTTCCCGACCAAAATGATTTAAAGAGAGATAAGTCCCTGTTTTTTCATATTGTCCACTAACTTGCCGACTCGATCCTGATGGGTGGTGTTATCAGCCACAATTCTTTCAAGATGATAGAGTTCAGACTGATCAAGCCAGATGCCTTTGCTTTTTTCGCAATAATCGATCATCAACTCATGTCCTCTGGCGTATGGCATCTCCCACATCATTTCGGAAGGGTGTCTTGGAGACAGCTTTTTTGAAGGTTTTCTCAGGGACCAAGACCATACAAAATCGGGGATATCGGAGACACCTTCGGCAATATCTGCCGCTTCACCAGCATCAAGCCAGATTCCATTGCACTTGGAACAGAAATCCTGTTCGACACCTTCAATTTTCATGGGCATCAGATCTTCACTGACACAGACAGGACATTTTGCTGAGGAAACAATTCCAGCCTGGGCACGGATCATCTGGCGAATCTTTTCTTTGTCGATTCTCATGTTCTCTCCTTTTAAGGTAGTGGATATCCTAAAACCTGCTCTAGCCTGAATTTCTGTTCTTCACGATATTGCAACTCAATCTGAATTCCTTCTGGCAGATAGATGGGCTCCTGTTTGAGGGATGCGATCCCTTTCATTTGATGAATTTTGGAATAGTCGGCGTGGGACAGTACCAGACTGGCCTCAAGCATGGTTTTAGAAATTCTTTGTAATAACTCATCTTTTAAGGAAAGGATGCTCTCAGCCTGAATGCAACTGATGGCAATGGGGATCTGATGTTGTTCAAGAATTTCGTTGACCTGCTCTTTAGTGAGTAAATCCATTTTATTCAATACAAAAATCCAGTTGTCCCGGTCGGTTCTACCAATCTGGGCCAGACTCTCTACAATACAGTCAATCTGATCCGCAATTTTAACGCCAACAGGGTCCAGAAGAATCAGAAGGTGAGTACTTAGATTGGCCTCAGCCAGGGTAGAATGAAAGGCCTCATACAGATGTTTGGGCATGTTTTTTAAAAACCCCACGGTATCTGTAATTACTAGCTGTGTGTGAGCATTAAGATTGATATTTCTGGTAGTGGTTTCTAATGTTTTAAACAGCACATTGGCAGCACCAACTACTTCAGAACCAAACAAGGCATTAAACAACGAGGATTTTCCAGCATTTGTATAACCGATCAAGGACAAAGAAAGGGGCCTGGTAACAGAACGCATTTCCTGTCTGGTTTTTTCCTGCTGATGGCATCGTTTCAGGGCATTTATAATGTCGCGTTTCTGCTTGGCTATGTTGAGCCGGTAGTTTTGTTCGTAGGTGTCATAACCCTTGTCAAAATCAAAATTTTCGACTGCTGTGCGGATCTCTTCATCCCCATGATATTCCAGTCTAGCCAGTTCCACTTGAAGTTTGGCTTTTTCTGAGCCTGCATGCTGCAAGAATATTTGTAATACCAAATCAGTTCTGTCCCATACCAGCATGTAGGTTTCCTGGGTTATTTTTCGCTTCAGGGATGCTGGGACATCGCAGTTAAACAGAAGGTGGGTGAAATCCTGGGAGTTTAAGGTATCAATTAATTCTGCATATTTTCCACTGCCGATGAAGGTTCCGGGATGGGGTTTATCCAGCTTCTGCTCTAAAAACTGCTCGCAGCTCATATTTAAGGTTTTGGCTAAGGCCACAAATTCGTCCCGATCCGAGCCATGCCATTTGTGATTTTTGGAGCGAACCTCAAGACACATCATCAGACTTCTTGGTTTTTGCTGATCGGTATGAATGTCAAACTTGCGAAAGTTTAGGGACTCCTCCCTAAGACCAAACCATCGTTGTTTCAGTTTTTCCTGCCATTGGATGGAAGATAGGGATTCAACATCTACCTCCATCAGAAGATCACGATTTTCAATTTTTAAGCTAGCCAGCAAAAGATGCTCTTTGGTAGAACTTAAAAGGGGGATGCTAAGTAGTGCATCTAGGTGAAAGGCCTTTAAAAGCCTGGTTTCGCGGGCATCAAACTTTTCTCTTTCCACATCATGCAGACACAATACATGAAACTTGCTGAACCCATTGTATTCAGGCCTTTTACATGCCTGGGATACCAGTGTGACAGGATCCAGTGCAATGGAGGTAATCCGGCCATTTCTTTGTACCAGAAACCAGGCGTTAGCAGTAACCTTATCCCGAATCTTTTGGGCTTTTCGTCGAAACTCGGCCAGATTACTGTAATCAGGTCCCAGATCAAAACTATTTAGTTCACGCCAGGCTCTTAGTTCTGCTTTCATTAAAATGTGTTACCGATTCCAAAATGGATTTTACCGCCGGACCGATCCGATGCTTTGGCCCAATCGAGTCTGAAAGGCCCGAGGGGAGTGTCAAATCGAACACCGATACCAACTGAAGATTTAAGGTCAAAATCTATGTTATTAGAACCCCATGCTGAGCCGAAGTCGGCAAACAGGGCAGTGGTGAATTGCTTACTTAACTTGTAGCGCAACTCAATGTTGGTAAACCACATTTTTTCGCCAGCAAATTCACGGTCCTCATAACCACGAACTGATTGAGCCCCACCAACAGACCACAAATCCACATAGGGAATAAATCCGGAGATACTCTGTGCGTAACCGAGTTTGGTCCGAACGGCCAGGGTGTTTTTTCTTAACAGATTGTTTTCCCAGTATTTACGGAAATCATAACTGTATTTGTTGTAATTGTTATTTCCGGCAAGGATTCCGCCAGTTGTGGTAAATGTGAAGTTGTGTCGCTGCCCTTGTGATGGGTTTTGAAAATTATCTCTTTGATCCAGAACCCAGCTGTAGCCAAGTGACATCTGGTGGTCGTTATACAAATCTGCCGGACTTCCTGCCAGAAGTTTCGTGGAAATGTTTTCATCGACGAAGCTGAAGGTATGGGATTCATCCTTCTTTTTTCTAAAGGTGGTGAAAAGGCTGAATCCTGTCCGTTTTTCTTCAAATCGGGAAAACAGGGCCTGATTACGAATATCTTCCCTATCCACCAGGGTAGAAAAAATCGACCCGCCAATAGCCTGATTGCGATTTCTAAAATAAGGCTCGGTAAAGCCGAGTTCATAACTCTGCTCACCCCCGAATTGGGTTTTAACCCGAACAACCTGACCCTTACCCCGAAAGTTTCTCTCAGTGGCATCTACAAATCCAATCATTCCGTTAATAGAGCTATAGCCACCACCAAAGCTTGCGGTACCAGTCTTGATATCTTTTAGCTTCAGGGTGATGTCAGTATCTCCGGTATCAGGATTCAAGTTGATATCGGGTTGCTCTAGTTCAAAATAATCCAGATTCCTCAGATTTCTGAGAGAATCAGCAATTCGATCCCGGTTGACTACCTGTCCTTCTTCCATCAGAAGCTCACGCATGACAACATAGTCTTTTGTCTTTTTGTTGCCTTGCAGGACAATTTTGTTGATCCGGGATTCCTTGACATTTAATTTTACGGTACTGCCCACAATCTGGACCTGCTTGGCCGGATTGAAGATTCCTGAATATAAAAACCCTTTTTCACGGTACAGGGCGGAAATGGCAGACAGGTCTTCATATAGCTGTCTGATGTTTAGCACAGAACCGACCTTGCTTGTCATTGCATTCAGAATGTCTTCGGTGGGAATCAATGTATTGCCAGAGATTTCAATTTTGTCTACCTGGGGATTTTCAGAAACAAAATAAATAAGTCTAACCCCGGAGCCATGTGCCTCTGTCTGTACAGAAGGGGGAGCCTGGAAAAATCCAAGTTTGTATATTTCACGAAGGTCTTCTCTGACCTTGTCCGGTTCCAGAATGTCTCCAGCCTTAGTTTTAATGGCCAGGGAAATGATTTGGGGGGCTGTGCGATCATTACCGCGAATCTGGATATCTGTCACCAGAATCTGACCGGGAGATGGTACAACTGGAGCCTGGGTCTGCGACTTAGGTTTACTTAGAGTCGGTTGCTGAATCACGGACTCAGCGCTTTGAGACTCCAGCTCCATTGCTGGGGTAACATTCGCACCTGCCAGGCAAATTATCATGCTTCGTAAGTTTTTCATTCTGTAATTCCCCTAAGAAAACCGCTGCATTATATCAGAAGCGGTGTGATACTCCCATCAGAAACTCATCTTGTTTTTCAGAAAAATTTCTCCAGTGCAATAACAGATCCAGGGATTCATCCAGCCTGTATCGGGAATATAATCTGCCTATAGGATCGGAAGGATCCCAGGCATCAATTCCGATTTTGAATCTATTACTTAACCTCTGTTCGATTCCCATGCCAAACTTGTCTCGCAAGAGTCCGGCTCGAAACTGAAGTTCTCCCTCCTGAATGCCCCCCATAAATGTATTGAGCCCACTATTTGATCCGGGGTCCTCTGCACCTATCTGTAATAACCAGCCCTGCCTGGACTGGGTCTGTAAAATGAAATTGCCTTCCATTTTTTTAGAGGATTGATTATAAAGAAGATCGGTAACACCCTGGATCTGAATGGAATCAATCCGATCTTTCATCTTGCGTAAGGATTTGGCCGTGTCAGAAGCCGAATCTAAAGTATCCATCAAATTGCGTTCCAGAGAAGGATTTTCCACAATACTTCGGACTTTTTCAGTGATTTTTAAAAAGTTGTTGCCAGCCGTATCTGCATTGTCTCTTAGTTGTTTCATGGTGGTTTTGAATTCTCCATCACCATCAATTGCAGCTAAAACACTGTCTGCCTTTTTCATAATGCGATCCATGTTCAGCCGTGAATCCGTAATCAGTGAGTGAATTTCATTGGTTGATGCCAATATGTTGGGTCTGTTTTCAGTCAGGATATTCTGAATCTCATCAAGAATTTTATGAATGTTTTTGGAAGCTTGATGGTAGTCACTGCGAATGTCAGTAAATACAGATTTCAGATTGCCGGTAGCATCCTTTATATGAACCAGAGACTCTCTTAAATTGTCTCTCATGACCTCGTCATCCAGGATGGATTTGACACTTTTCATCACGCCCCGCAGTTCGGTTAATGCGTCTCGGCCTTCTTTCAAAAAATCTTCAAAGGCGAAGGGAGTTGCGCCTGTATGAACCTCATGAGAATTTTTTTCGATAAACTTGAGATTTTCGCCAGCTGGTAATGGTGATACACGAATTCTGACCTGATAATTTGAAAACAGACCGGCCTGAACTATATGAAATGTGCTGTTTTTGGGGATTTCAAACTTCTGGTAAATCGAGAGTTCTACCACAATTCGATGCCCTTGTTCCGGGGTAAGGTTGATGCTCATGGATGCAACCTTGCCTACTTTGACTCCTCCGAGATTTACTTCTGCACCTACCATGAGGTGCTCCACATCTTCAAAGCCGATCTGAATCCTGTAGGTATTCTGAAATGGGTTGTGATCTTCAATGACCAATAAAAAGCCGCCTCCCAGAAGAAGACCGATCAGAACCACCAGACCAATACGAAACTCCAAAAAACCGGTTTTCATGCTGTGATTGGCCCTATTGGATTCCCGTCCAGAAACTGGCGAATTGCAGGATCACTGGATTTAAAAAAGTCATTGGTGTTTGCCACAGTTTGAATCTGTCCTCCGTAGTGCAATCCTACACGATCGGCAACATGAAGTGCGGATTTCAAATCATGGGTTATGACAATCGCTGTTGCTCCTAGCTCATTTTGTAACTTACGGATCAGAAGATCAATTTCTGTGGCCCGAATGGGGTCAAGTCCTGTAGTTGGTTCATCATAAAAAATGAATCTGGGTCTGGTTGCAATTGCTCTTGCTAGACCAACCCGTTTTTTCATACCTCCTGACAGTTCGGAAGGCATAAGATTTTCAATACTTGTAAGACCGACCATACTAAGATTTTTAAGTACAGTGTCGCGGATCTCATTTTCCTTAAAGGTTCCTATCTGTCTCAGTCCATAGGCAACATTTTCATAAACAGACATGGAATCAAACAGGGCGGCATTTTGAAACAGCATTCCCATACTGCGAAAAACCACAGATTTTTGGGACTTGCTCAGTTCTGCCATATTTTTGCCATCGATAGAGAGTGTGCCGGAATCTGCCTGCATAAGTCCGGTAAGGATTCTTAAGGTGACACTTTTACCACAGCCACTTGGGCCTAATATGACAAAGGTTTCACCTTCATTCACAGACAGGCTGAGATTGGACAGAATCACCTTGTCTCCAAAGGACTTGCAGATATTTGTCATGGATAAAATACTCATTAGAAATATCCATTCCATTTCATCCAGGCAAAAAAGGCCAGGCTGAAAAAATAGTTGCTGACCAGAATGCTTGTGATCATAAGAACTACCGATTCCGTAGTAGCAGTTCCAACCCCCTTGGCACCTCCCTGAGTCTGTAGTCCCTTGTGGCATCCGATAATGGCCACCAGAAATCCAAATCCTGAGGATTTGATCAGGCCACTCCAGAAGTCATGAGGCGCGACCATCTGAGTTAAGGACTGAAAAAAAAGTTCGGGATTTACGCCAATCTGATAGACAGCCACAATATATCCACCAAAAATCCCAACGGCATTGGAATATATAACCAGAAGTGGAGTGAAGATCATACAGGCCAGGATTCTGGGAAGCACCAGTTCACGAACGGGATTGGCACCCAGAATTTGCATGGCATCAATCTGCTCTGTGACCTTCATGGTTCCAATTTCGGCTGCCATAGAAGAGCCGATTCTGGCCGATAAAACAAAGGCTACAATCAGAGGGGACATTTCTCTGGTCAGGGATAGGCCAACCACACCACCGATAATGTTTTCAGCCCCCAGATTCATAAACTGATTGCCTACCTGAACCACCAGGACCATTCCTGTAAACAAGGCAGTAAAGGAAACAATGGGCAGGCTTTGAACCCCTACGGAAAGCAGACATCGGCCCAGATTAGGAATTTTGATGCCAGAACGAAGTCCCCAGATAAAAGACTCTAAGCCAAGCAGAGTCATAATACCAAGGTTTTGCAGACCAGAAAGGACAACCGTGCCTATCCAGGTCGGGAATTGATAGAAAAGCGAACTGAACACAGGGTCTATTATGGATCGAAGGCCCCGTATTCTAAAAGATCTAAGTTTCCCTGGCCTTGAGTAAAATTGAGTTGGCTACTCTGCGTTCCTGTCCATCGGAAGGGGAATTTACAATCATTCCATCAAACCATAGAGCTGTAGAACCGCCCCCATCAAGGTTTATTGCTTCCTTGGAACCAAGAGCTTTCATGCACTCGGCAAACTGAATGAGATTCATACCCCTGGAACCTTCCTGTCTGCCATCAATGACAGCCAGTATCAGGTTTCCAGAATCATCAACACCTATCCCGCTTCTTGGAGCCAATGTGCTGATGAAGTTTTGTGGAAACCCTTCTACCTCCATATCTGAAATTATGGAGTGGTTGGAAACCAGCCGTGGTCCTCCTCCCATTGCCCAGCGCATTTTATCCCAGGGCGCAGGCAGTTCTACACGGACCTCAGCCCGTTTACCCCGGGTAAGGCGATTGAGAAAAGGGTAGGAGCGGGCTGGCAGAGTAACTACTACCCCATCCTTGGGTATAAGCAATGGTTCCTGGCTAACCAGATCCACGACATTGTTGCGAATCAATATATGAAAGGCCTCGCCTTTGGCATAACTTGGTTTGCCGAATTCATGGGTAAACAGGGTGGAACCAAAGGCAGTTCCTTCCTGATTGATTCCCTCAATTTCTATACTTCCTGTTTCTGTGATCAGGCTGGCCTGATAGGTTGCATGTCCTACAAAGGCGGTACCATCCTCAAGTAATCCAAAACAGGCACGGCCCATAAGTGGGGAGCTGACAAGCGAGGAGTCCTGAATCACCAGTCCTAAGGGATCTCCTCCATTTAAAAAGAATGAACCATTGATACCCAATAAGGCATTGTGCCTGCTAGCCATTGAAGATACTGTGGACATACCCATCTTTACTCCATCCTGACCACCAGAGGCAAACAGGATTCGTTGGGCCACCACATCCTTATGAATTCTGAATCCATAACCTAACGCGCCCTCCTGTCGGGTACGAAACTTGAATGCATGGACACCACTTTCTACTTCTGTAGAACGATAAATCAGAAAGTGATTGCGTTTTGGTTCAGCGAAGTTTCCACTGACTTTAGGTCTGTAGTTGCGCGACACATGGGCGTTGGCAGGGGCATTGTCCTTTAATATCTGATGCAGGGCCAAAGGTTCTTCAATACGCAGTTTCTGTAGACTGAGTAAAAGACTATCTCCACTGCCACTAGAGGAAAATGGGGCGGGCATAACTTCTTTGTTCAGTACCAGTTCCAGTCTGTATTGCAGACTTTTTGAGTGGGCCAGTATGGCCTTGTCGATGTAGGAAGGGGCTAGAACCATCTGATCTTTGAAACGATCCTTAGCCGTATTGGAAAAGGTTACAGTGAGTGTGCGGTTTTCCTCATTCCAGGTGATATCCCACTGTGTTTTTTTATCGAAGTAGAACTGGTAAGAAACCCTGTTTTCTCTCTCATTCAAAAGCCTGATTTCTTTGAGAAGAGCGGGATTGGCATTGAGGGATCCGGCAATGTATAAAGGTACTCTTTGTGATGCTGAAAGAGGCTGCAGAAGTAGCAGCAGGCTTAAGAAAATATGCATGCTGATGATATCGGGATTTGTGCGACAGGCCTTTAGTTATGTCAAAGCTTTGCCTTGAGGAATTTCTACGGTCAGAGTCTTTTTGGCGCTGGAATCCAAAAAAAACAGAAGGCCATAATATCTTTCGTTGCGAATAGCCGGTGGAGGCAGTCTAAATCTTGCCGAAAGAATACCCTGAATCATTTTGAGTTGTAGAACCCGATAACGGGGAATCCCTGGGTAATATTTGAGTAAAATCAGATGTTCTTTTTTAAGAAGGGGATATTTTTTTTTGATGATCTGAAACAGATTATCAGAAAAATCAGGTACAATTCCTGGTGGCAGGGGCAAATAAAGATCCACAGGAGTGTGTGCTGCCGAGTTGACCTTATAGTGTAGCTCAAGTCCTTTATGTTTCTCGACTTTTGGTTTTTCTGGGTGAAAGTATTTTACTGCTCCTGAAGCCACCACCAGGTTATGGGAAATTTCCTGAATATGGGTATCTGGAACTTGCAAGGGCTTAATTTCGATCTCGTTAGTCTGGTGCGTTATTGGCTCAATGGGATACCTGGTACAGGGTTTTAACTTTTCGACAGGGAAGCAGATCACAGAGGATTTAGGTTTTAAAACATCGGATTTTAAAACATGGATCTGAGTTTTCATCGGGAGGGAGGTATAAGGGCCAGAGCCTGCTCAATCCTTTTAAATGGTTCCTGAAGATCGATTGTAAACTGGGATACCACAGACAATAGCTCTTCTTCCTTTTTCCCCAAGGGGTCTACCAGAACCAGATCGCTAACTGTATTACCCCTTTCCAGAAGATATAAGGGAAGCCCCAGCCACTCAGAGGTAATTTCCTTATAATTGGTAATTACTAGCTGTGGTTTGTGTGCCATATCTTTAAACAGATCTTTAGCTATGGACTGAATCAGCCAGCTTTCCAGGGTTGCTCCATACAGTGCTTTTTGCATGGCTGTGGGCTGTACAGGAGACGAAAAGCGGAAGTCAACAGGAAATCCCTGTTTGTCTAAAGACAATAACCCAACCGTGAATCTGTCCGCCGATGGAAATTGAAACGCCAGATAGGCAATCCAAGCCTGGTTTTGCGAATCAGAAGCAGTGGCCATATCAAACGGAAAAGTCTACTCTTTTCCCTCGAATACCATCAGAAACAGGTTTTGCGTTTTTAGCCTTGTTTTCCTCATCCTGCTTTTTTTGCGCTTCCCGTTTCTTGTTTTCGGCTTCCTGCTGATTGTGTCCCTCTGGGTCAACATCCATATCCGGCTTGACCTCATTAACAGACTTGGTCAGCTTTCGTTCAATTTCAGCAGTAGGGCCCTGGGGGTTTTGCTGATGCAGCTGTTCCATTAACTGCTGTTTGTGCCTGGTTTCGGCTACCTGATTGGAACCAGTCACATTTACCTGAACATCAATAGGACGAATCGCCATGTTATTCTTCCAGAAGCAAGCGTTTCACCTTGCCTAAACGACCTCGCAGCCTAAGAATAGCCTTGGTATGCAGCTGGGAAACACGGGAGTCTGAAACTCCAAGAATCTGACCAATTTCTTTGGCTGTCATGTCTTCAAAATAGATCAGGGTGACCACGAGTCTTTCCCGATCAGACAATTTGTTGATGGACTCGGCCAGCATTTTTTTGACTTCGCGATTGGTGGCTCTTTGTTCTGGAGTGGGAGTGTTTACATCCTCAAAAAAATTAAGTCTGCTTTGTGGTCCTCCACCAGAGTTATCACTGCCGGGTTCAGTCTCATCAAGGGACAGTACCAAAGATTGTCTGGTGTCCTCAACTAGCTTCTGTAACTCTTCAATTGTAATTTCAAGATAGGCTGCAACTTCCTCGTCCGTTACCTGCCGTCCCATTTCACTTTCGAGGTGGGCATAGGCTTTTTCCAGCTTTCTGGCTTTCTGGCGAACAGAACGGGGGGTCCAGTCCAATACCCTCAACTCATCAAGAATTGCACCACGGATACGGGTCTTGGCATAGGTTTTAAACTGCACGGCACGATCTGTGTCGTACCTTTCAATGGCATCAATCAGTCCGAACACCCCGTAGCTTATGAGATCCTCATATTCGACATTGCTTGGGAGATTGACGGCCATTCGGCCAGCAACATATTTTACAAACGGGGAATACTTAAGAATCAGCAATTCCCTGACTTTGGGATCACCGGTTTCTTTGTACGCCTGCCATAGGCGGAGATCTTCCTGATCGTCAGAACTGACAACACGGACAGATTCTTCAGAATCGGAATCAGTTGTATCGTCAAACTCTTCGTCGATCTCGTCTTCGACAATTTTTGCTACTTCCAAAGGTTCCTGCTTCATATGGGAATGGGATTCCTAACCGGGTAATGGACTACATCGAAGTATAACATACGGAATTTCTGGTGTCATTAACCTTGGGTACTTTGCGTTTTTTGGTTGTACTTCAGTTGAGCCTCTGCGATTTTTCCAGTCAGTAAAAGCCTCAGGGCCTCTAAAATCATTGGGAAAGTCTGGTGTAAGGCCTCCAATTCAGCGCCGGTAAAACGGTCCAGGACAAAATCGGCCAGATTTCCAATCGGATGTTCTGGTCTGATTCCAATGCGGATTCGTAAAAACTTCTCTGTACCAAGATGGCTAATCAATGACTTCATACCATTGTGAGACCCAGCCCGACCCTTGTCTCGCACCCGAATTGTGCCAGTGGGCAGATCAATATCATCGTACAGAACAATCACCTGTTCGGGAACAAGACCTTCTTTGCGTAGAAGTCCAACCGTGTCCCCACTGAGGTTCATAAAGGTCTGAGGTTTAACAAGCCAGACATTTTGATTTTCAATCTGTCCTCTGCTCTCCTGTGCCCTGTGATATTTTTCATCTCGAAATGCAGGAAAGCCCATTTCGCTCAATAGATAGTCAAGAGCCAAAAAACCTGCATTATGTCGGGTTTTTTCGTATTTTGGCCCGGGATTTCCTAAACCGATAATGTAAAAGCGAGTCATTTGTGTTATCCCTGACCCGGATTCAGGCTTCTAAGATAGAATTTAGCATCTCTGATTGCCGAGTCGTCCTGACTGGTTGCCAGAATCTCCTCGTAAATTTCCTTGGCTTTTTCCGAATTTCCCATTGCCCTGTGTACCTCCGCACTCTTAAACAGAATTCCGACATTTTTAGGCTCTAAAGAAAGAATCTGGGCGTAAATTTGAAGAGCTGTACTGTAATCATTTCTAAGAAAGTATATGTAAGCCAGCTCAGAATAGTTTTTTAAGGTTTCTATGTCCAAAAGCAGGGCTTCCCTTAAGATGTCTTCGCTAAGATTAAGCTGCCTTTTATCCATTAAAGCTGGAACAAAAGCCAACTTCAGCTGGATGGGAAACTCCGGTAAACTGTTTAGGAAATGGAAAAAATCAATTGCAGCATCTTGTTGGTTTGAGGAGTTCCAGATGGATACAATTTGAGAGTATGGCTGAATGGGAACCCTTAGTTTCTGAGGCAGGCCAGGATATTTTTGATACAGTTCAGCCAATTTTTCCTCCAGTTCTGGATAAACGGGATTATCTATCAGAAATTCTTCCAGTTTTAAGATCAGTGTGTCCCAATGTCTTTGATTTTCCAATATGGCAAACATAATCAGGGGGTTTTCATGGCTGTTTTTGGGGTCGGCCATCCATAAATGAATCCTTAAGAGATCAGGTAATTTTTCTGGGCTAAAGGCTGGGCTCAAGGCCAGAATCTGAGGACTTGGTGTGGTACTTTCTGAAGTTTCCCTGGAGTTTAAAAATGCATTTGCCTTTTTGGCCTCAAGACTTTGCGGATGTGCCAGGACCAGCTTTTTTGCCCATTGTGAGGATCTGGTGTTTGAGCCAGATAGTCTGGCCACATTGGCCAAAGCAAGTATGTATTGGGGCTTGTCAGGGGCTTTTTTATGGGCCAGAAAGAAACTTTCTTCGGCCAGTTTGAAGTATTGTTGCTTTAAATGACTTGCTCCCAGAAGAAAATACATTTCATCATCAGGTTCAGAAGAGGCGCGTATCAGGCTCTCAAGAATCTGTCTGGCAATATCCGGGTCTTTGTACTCTAGATACAGCTGTGCCCTTAATACCTCGGCTTTAGTCCTTTCCTGTCCGTATAGGGAGCCTGAATCAAGAAGTGAGTCAATCTCTTCGAGGGCCTGAGCACTGGAGGTTAGAGCCAAAGTGGCAATTCTTTCCAGGGCAAAAGTGATCTGATTGTAAAATCTGGATTCATTATTTTGTAAAAGAACCAGCGCAGAACGGACTTCACCCAGTTTGTTGAGAAGTCGTACATGCTCTATCAGGAGTTCAAGATCATCAGGAGACTGGGACCGTCGGCCTTCTATGTATAACCGGGCTTCCTCAAGTTTACCTTCATGAATCAGATTTTTTAACATTTGATCCGGGTCTACGAAGTGCCGTGTTCCTGTGGGGGAGCTGATAAACTCTACTCTTTGATTGAGAAGCTTCTGATTTACAAAGGCAAGAGCATTTTCTATTTCATGTGGCAGACCGGATTCTTTGGCAACATCCACCAAAGAAACGAGATTTTCTTTCAGGGGCTCAATTCTTGCCAGTATTTTACTGAGACGCAAGGCCTCAGAAATGGAGTTGTTTTCCTGGTTGATCTGAATGGCCAGCCTTAGAACAGAAGGTGAGTCCGGGACCAATTGTATACATTTGTCCAGGGCGTGAAGCTGTTCCATGGGATTGTAGCGAAAGCGGGGATTTTGTATGGTCTCCAGGACAATTTTGGTAATTTCCTCATTAAGCAGGGGGTAGGCCTTACTATTGGATGCCATTTGGAAAATTGAAAATGCCCTGGAAACATCCTTACCCTGTAAGGCCCGTTTTCCCAGACTTAACTGCAAATTGGCATTGGCATGTAAATAAGGCACCCTGTTTTCTGGATATGTGCCAAGACTTTCAACCAGGGGCCTTGCCCGTTCAGGCTGTTCAAGAGAGACTAAAAGCATGGCGCGGTAGTAGGTGGACGGGGTGGGGTTGGGACTTCGTATGCGATCCAGTCGTACCCTGACACTGATAAGGTTTCTGGCCTGAAGATCATGGTACACAGCCATGAGTTCCGGGCTAGGCTCAAAACCCATTTGTTGAGGTGTCAAAAGTGGATAGCAGCC
>JACFNL010000002.1:0-1311 GCA_019454875.1 Candidatus Cloacimonadota bacterium
GATGAGAATTAAATGGTGCATAAACAGAAAAAAGCTGGGGAGGTAGGATTCGAACCCACGAATGCATGGACCAAAACCATGTGTCTTACCGCTTGACGACTCCCCAACTTTGACAGTGGAAAAACTCAGTCCTCCATTGCGACAGGGATACTATCACAGCACTCATATTCTTGCAAGACCAATTTCTGTATAAAGTCTCGTGTTTCGGTGGCGATAGGATGAGCAATATCCTTAAATTCTCCGTTTTTGCCTTTTCGTGAAGGCATAGCTACAAAAAGTCCCTTTGCACCTTCAATAACTTTCAAATCATGAACAACAAACTGGTTATCCAATGTAATGGATGCAAATGCCCTGAGCTTACCACCACCAAGAATTTTGCGGATGCGAATTTCAGTAATTTCCATTATGCCGCCCTTTTTTTAATTCCTAATATCAGGTTACATGGGGCTCTACCTGAATGGCAACTATCATTGACGGAATTTTAGAAACATTTGCTCCAATAAGTTACCGGACTCCTGAATTTCTTTACCGCTATATTGAGTCTCACTCTGATTCGATTGGATCTGCATTCCGGTACGCATGGTTACAGACATTTCTGTAACACTAACCTCACCGGTTCTGATCTGGGTAAGGAAATGGGCAATGGTACCGGAGCGAAGCATCTGAATGTCTCTTTCTATCAATTGCATCTGTTCCCTGGCCAGGTGGTAACTGGACATGGCACTGTTGCGATAAAGACCAAGCATTTGCTCATAGATTTCAATGAGAAGCTGAGAGTTTTCCTTAAAATCATCAAGATTGCCAGTCCTGGCCGAGAGCTCAACAGATTTTTTGTACAAAAGAGCCATGGCACTAAGATTCTGCCTGTCTGTCTGATAGATTTTCTCCTGGATCAGATCCTTTGCTGACTGATAGTCCTCAAGATTCATCAAATCATTGATTCTGTCTATGTCCTTGCTCAGATGTCGATTGTCCTGAGTCATCAGATCCGCAAGGGGGTCATTGGTAACCCCTAAGCGTTTGAGCCTTTCCAGTCTGTCAGCCATGGCGCGGGCGTGATCTACCTGTGGGGGTTCTCCTGCGTACAAAAGATCCTTCTGGGTTTGAGAAAACTGAGAGGATACTGTGACTGGGGCAGAATTATCACTTCGTGATACATCTCCAAACACGGGCACAAAAATATCTCCTCCCGTTGCAAATACCGAGCGTTTATCATCCTTGGCAAGGGGAGTACTTGGTTCACCCAAATCCAGATCTCTCTGTTCCACTGGCATTTGATTTCTTCTGCTCTCAATCGGATTGTCAAAAAAC
>JACFNL010000002.1:1321-38666 GCA_019454875.1 Candidatus Cloacimonadota bacterium
TTATGTCGGAAATAAATCAACAGGGGGAGCTGCTGTCAAAAAACATGGACATCAGGTATAGAAGCAGGCAGCCTACGGACAGAATAAAAAACAGAACCAGTCGATCCATAATTCACCTCACAGCGTCGGTGTTGAAGGTGCTGGTGCAGGCGAATCCAGACTCTCAAGAAAATTTTTGACCCCGTCATCTCCTGTGCCTGTTAAACGGTTGTTCATTGTCAATGCCATACCAGATATTTTTGGGCTGATAGAAATGGTGTACCAGCGCAGGGGAATTTGCGAACGGGGATCCTGCTGCAAAAAGGTATTGGCATCAAAAGCCACCAGTAGAGTGGATGATTGAGGAATATGTACCTTGTTGAGCACATTGGCGACGAGATTACCCAAAACCGCCACCGTACCTTCGGGTTTTACACCCTGGTAGGAATATATGCTGGCTTCAATAACCTCACCCTTTAATTTCAACATTCCCTTGCCGGACTCAGGTTCTTCCGCATTGATGTAATACAGATTCAGATGGTCCTTGAGCGGGTCAGCCCGCTTTAACCCAAAAATTTCTGGAGTATCGGCCGTAGCCTTAAAAATATTGGAATTGGGTACATGGGCACTGGCGATAGTTCCCACACCTCGGTAGCTCATGGCCCGTTTCATAACTAGCTCATCAACCCAGAGGTTACCATCCAGAAGAATCTCGTTGGAATTTAAGGTCTGCCCCTGAGATTGCATATAGGCTTCCAGAGATGGAAACTTGCGCGAAGCCGTGCGCATAAAAGGTTTAAAATTTGAGGGAAAAATTGCCGGTATAGGCAAAATGTCATTGGCCCCAAGCCCTCCACTGAGTCGATTTTGGCGAACGGCAGCCTGTGCCCCACTCTCAGCCATCTGAGTAAGTCCCCGACCTAAAACACTGAGGGGGTTGTTACCCTCATTGGTGTTACCAGAAGCGTTTAATCCCTGCAGGCCTGCTGTTATAAGTCCTGCCACCATTTCCAGACGGTCCAGATTGGGTGAATATTTACCCAGGGCATAAGGTGCTGGAATTTTACCGCTACTTTGTGAGTTATAAAGAATCATACAAACCTGGGGGATAGATGCAATTGTACCCATAGCCCCAGTACCTACAGTGGAGCTGGCACCAGAGGTGGTCCCGCCTCCAGCAAAGAGCCCTCCCACAAAATTGATAATAGAGGAAAGTGGCACACAGCTCTCGCGTTTCTGAAAATTGATCTGGTGAAAATTGCCAATCAATCCGCCTTCTACCCTGGCCCGGGTAGAATCTGTAATCTGATTCACATCTCCTTCAAATGGTCCGATTGGGGCCTTGTTATCAGCGGAAAACAGATGTCCTTTGAATAGTCTGGCGGAATCCGGGGTTCCTAGTATGGAAAAGGACTGTTGACCATAGGGTACAGATTCAGCCCAATAGTTTTGCATATCGGGTTTGGCCTGGGCAGCATCATCACCAAGGGTCATACCAACACAACCACCAGGTAACCCTATGTAGGTTGCCATACCGCTTACCTTGGATGGACGAACAACCTTGGTAGACAAAAAATCACAGGTCGTAAGCGCTCTGGGCGAGGGAACAAAGGAGAGTCCTGACCAGTCACCGCTTCCACCTCCGGCAAACTGTGGGTAACTAAGCCCGGTTGGTCCCTGACCCTGAAGACCCTGGGGTTGTCCTTCTGCATCTAAATACAGGGGTCCCTGCACAAAAATACGCCCCCGGTTCTGAGCATTAATGATAAGTTTTCCCCCTTGATTCAATTCAGACATCTGTCTTGATGGAGAGGGGACATCTGTCACAAACAGGGCATAAGCCCCGCCAATAGGGGCATTGTTCACAATTTTGAAGTCTCTTGAGATCATTTGCTCCCGAACTACAGTACCAAACTTTACCTTGGTATGGATTGTGTAGAATCCGATAAAATCACCTAGGGGTGGGATCCCGCCAAAACCGAAGAGGTCCTTGTAATATGCCGCAGGATTAGTGTAAAGATCCGATTGGTGAAAGCGCATGGGTACAAAGGAATGGAAACGGACTTTGACAAACTCAACTTCTGCCTTATGTTTTTCCCTCAGTTCCACCTTGTCAAAATCCACAATCCGTATACCAGCCTGGGCCCCACCTGGATCAGGATTGGCGTATAGATCTCCGGCTTTATTTCCATAAAGAATGTCCAGAGTGTGTAGTTCTCCGGTCAGCTCAAAACTATATTCTTCGGGTTTGAATACAGCCATAAGCAGTTCTTCCCGTCTTTTACTGCTTTTAAGGGGATTACTGAATTCTTCATGAATCCAAAGAGTGGCTTCTTCCATGACAGCATGGGTAATGTGTCTGGCATGGGAGTGGTGATTCACCAAGGCATTCAGAATATAGGTGTTGGACGAGGAGCTGACTATGGCAAAAATTAACAGTGACAAAATCGTCAGTGCCCCGAGTACCAAAGGTAGAGCAATTCCCTTGCGGGAGCGGCTCAACGAAGATATTGAGGTTTGCTCCATGCTTTTTGAATCTCCTGATCTAAATTCTGGGTATTGCGATTAAGTTCCCCACTTTTGAAAGGAATTGCACCTTCTCTTTCAACATTCAGGAATGTGGCGTTACGAATCTGCTTTACCTCAGTGGGCAGACCCTGATGTTCGATCAGCATATCAACAAAAGCCTTATTGCCATCGATTAAGGTGGCTCTATTGCTGGTAAATAGCTCGTGCTGGGAGTTGAGCTGTTCCCGGGTTTCTGGATTAGCCATCAATTGGGGGGTGGACCGTTTTATCTCGAGTATCTGGCTTTGTAAATCAGCTAGTTTGGAGCTGGATTCCAGAAGGACATCAGGAAAGGCAAATTTTGCAGCAATTAAAGAGATCTGGCTGGTCAGGGTTGCACGAACCATCAGGTTTCTTGAATCGGTGGCGTCCAGTTCTTCCTGCAATACACGGATAGCCATCGCAGGATTGTTTCGAGTGATGTGGGCTTCAGCTAGTTCTTTAGCCGATTCGGCTCTTTCATTGTCAAGCTCTAGCACCATCATGTTGATATAAGCTTCATTGGTAATACCCGATGCCATAATTTCATCACGGAGTTTAGATTTTCTTTGTTCCAAAGTGGGCTGCGGGGACCTTTTGATTCGGTTCGAAAACTTTGGATTGAATCCAAACATCAGTTTCTGTTTAAGTTCTTCGGGATCTTCTTCTGAAACAGCCTCAGATTCTGAGCCCGCAAATGTTGGAAAGGATGGAGAACTGTATCCTGATGAATCTGAGCCTGAATTAGAGCTTCCCGATGGGTCAAGTGAAAATGAAGTAACGACTCTGCGAACCTGTCGTGGGTCCTCAGGGATCAAAAGCTCATCATCTACTCCAGACACAATATAGGTATTTTTTTTAGCAACGGGTTCACCACCAAGTACAAACCAGATCAACACAAAGACTGTAGCCAGGATAGAGATAAAAACAACTAACTGAAAACGATTTTCCATTTAGTATCGCAAATCCCTGTCAAGATGGCCAAAATACTCATCATACTTGTTGTCATAAATTGCTTTGTACGACCACATTTTGGTAAAAATTTCAATTTTGGGATCAACCCTGCCAGTTTGGTCATAAGGGTCTTCGGCTAGAATATGAACAGAAACCATGGCGGCATTCCAGTTTAAGCGATCCGATCCGGCCAACTCACCAATGGAGCGCAGTTCCCCAGTTGCTGGGTCATAACCAAAATAATTCAGATTGAAAAAACTGACTTTTTCGGCCAGTCGTCTCTCCATAACTTCCACGAGATTGCTGGGCTGATAGCGATCCAGAATGTAGGGTGAGTTACCCGGGGAATCCATAGACTGCAAAATACCCCGTTTGGCTTTTTTGGCGATTTCACCTATGGAGCTTTTCAGATTATTGGTGCCAGGAGCCTCAAAATATTCATATTCAACAAAAAGTGCAGGCTGGGAGATAGTGGTCATTGTCCCTTCTACATAATAAGGAAAAACAGGGTTGGCATTGTTGGCTACGAACAAATCATTGTTAATTTCCGAATCATAACGGGCCAGAATCATTTTTTTGTTGCTGGCATTCAAAAACACAATTGCGGCATTCACATCCTGAACCATGTTTTCCAAAACAGCTCTTACACCATTTTGTAATGAGATGGATTTACTGGTTTCATCAACCAGTACCTGACCTCGTACACCAATATTGATGACAGCACCGGCAATCAATACCAATAGACCCGATATAAACAGGATTTCAACGAGACTGAATCCACGAAGCCTTCGGTTATGTATGAACATACTCAATCCTTGAATCCTGCCAAATGGTGATTGGCAATCAGGGTACTCAGGCTGTACATATAGCGATTTTCCTTTAAATCGGCATCACCCTTCTCATACCAGTTTACCTCGACCTCGCATTTTTTCATGCGTTTACCAGCGGCGCTGCATTTGTAACGACGATTAAACCGCATGTATTCACGGGGGTAATCACCTTCCCCAACAGCCATGCTGGAATCAATCACAGAGGTACCGATTCCACCACCGGTTCCGACCCTTGCCCCTCCCTGTGCTCCTCCAATCAGATTTCCCGTCAGTGTAGAGCGATTTCGTCCCTTTCCACTGCGGTGACTCATTTTCATAAGTTCATCGGTGACTACAGGGCCTTTAACCTCGGTCCAGCCTTCAGAGTCCAGCTTATCAAAAGGAATAGACATCAGTTCTTCCAGTTTTTCCCGAGTGAGGTGTACAGCAATGTATGTGAATCGGGCCTTAGTTACTGTGACTCTGGATGCCACAATTCTTTGATAAATAGGGATCATTGCCAGGGCTAAAATACCCATCACAATCACCACTTCAATCATGGTAATACCGGCCTGTCTTTTCACAGTGTCTCCACAAAGTTCATTACACCGTCATCTCCTGTCCCTCCCGGCTTTACATGGATTACCGTAGTGAAGGCATCTAGTTTGGGGCTGACGGATATTGTAAAAAAGTCTTTATAAAATTCTTCTTCCTGAGCCAGTTTCTCATCATCATAGATAATGTTCAGGCTGGACTTCATCAGATCCTTGTTGTGGTTGGAGCACATCAGATTTCCTACCAAGGTTAAATCTTTTTGGGGATCAATACCGGGCATGGAAAATATGGAGGCTTCAATTTCTTCAGCATCCACTTTTAGTGGGGTTGGGGTTACTGTGTTGTACCATATACTTAAATAATTATCTTTTTTGGGATTCTTGGGAGTGACTTTTTTAAGAACAACTTCATTGGCAACCGTTTCAGGGGCTAAAGAGGCTAAATAACCATGCCCAACATACTCAAAGTCATTTTTAGCCACAAGTTCATCAACCCAGTAGGTTCCATCCAGAAGCAGGGTATTCTTTTTCCACAGAGCTTCTTCCAGGGTCGCGAAATGCCTGACAGCCGTACGGGTCATGGGTCTAAATCCTGTGGGAAATGCTCCTTTGACATCACCAGGAGCTACAACGCCTGCAGCTCCGATATTGCCACCACCCAGCATACCAGTTACAAAGTTGGACATCAGTTGGGTCCCCACACTTTGCATAATTGCACCAATGTTGGACATCGCCATACCGCCAGCCTCAAAGATTCCTGTAGCACCTCCCATGGACATCAGATTGACTGCAGCCCCAATGATAGTGGCCATCCAGTTAACCTCAGGCTGTTTGTCACCCTTAAATCCATAATAATCCTGAATGGGACCCCCCTCCGAGATCATACCTCCATGGATACAGATCTGAAAGTATCCATAAACGGGAATACAAAAGCACAGCTTTTGCAGTTTCCAGCTCTTGTAGTTTGCAATGATGATACCTTCATGCCGTACTTCGAATTTTTCCTGTGGATCCCAGGAATCTGCTACACCCTGAGCCTCCTCGAGTTTACCGTTTGCTGCGTACTTGATTCCCTGAAACCAGTTTGGGAATGTCCCAGCTCCAGCACCTGGGGAGCCAATCATGGAAAAGTTCTGACCAGTAACTGGAACATTAGCTGAGAGATAAGTCTGGGCATTTGGCTGAGCTGCCATGCCCATCGCATCATTTCCAAGTGGGATTAAAGGGCAACATATTTGAGGAGAAATTCCACCAATAAAATGGGAGCTGGGACGACCTCCATTGAACCAGGGAATACATCCAGCCAGCCATTTGGGAGTAGGAACATAGGCATCGTCATACCATTTTTGCCCAGATTTAGGGTATGATACAGAATTTCCAGCTATTCCACAGCTAGCCCCAGAACTGAAAAAACCCCCAGAACCGGACTTACCATCATCCTGCCCACCAACATCAAGTTGGTAAGGCCCGTCCATACGAATTCTACCCTTTTCATTGCCCCAGATGATTAGGGGTGGGCCATCATTTAATTTTTTGCCTCGGGCCGTGTCCATTTCGAAAAGTACATATTCCCGCCCCATGGGTTTCATGTCCACAATTTTTACTGGTCTGGTCTGCTTCATGGTTTTGGTGATAATTCCATGCTGGGCTTTGACTGTATAGGTTACAAAACCGAAATAGTCCTTGCCTTCGGCTGGCTGTCCGAACTGACCGTCTGGGGATCGATAGTAGGGAGTGGGAGTTGAGTACAAACCATTGGCACTATAAGCAAGGGTCTGGAAATTGTGAAACCGGGCTTTTGCTTCATAAACAGCTGTCTGGGGTTTTTTGTTTTCGGTTCCGGCCTTTTTCTGTTTGATTTCCTGCTTGTGGGCCTCTTTGAGTTTACTTAAGAGATCAAGCTCAAATTCACCCCCCCCATATACAGCTTCCAAAACTGCCTGTCTTTCCGATAAATCCAGAGGATTTGAAACCATGTTCCAGACCAGATCATGCATCTCTTCAGCGGCCCCAAGAGCCATAAAGTTGGCATGGTTTCCATGGTTAATAATGGCTGAGAGCCGGTAGGTTTCCGTGCTCCCCTGACTGATGGCAAATATCAATAGGGTCAGGATTATAAGGGCACCTAAAACCAGAGGCAGGGCAAGACCGAGCCGATCGCGCCTGAGGTGGACGGAAGGTGAGTGTATTATAAATCGGGCCATACCATATCTTACCAGACAAAAAAAAAATATGCTCAACTCTTGTGAGGATAAATTCTTTGTCGTGTATGGGAATGAAACAGATACAGCTGTTCTGGGATTATGGATAACCAGAGGTATGGGGTTGGGGGTCTTTTGGGCAGTGGAACAAAAATTGTGTTTTTACCGGTGTGGATCATGCCTAGTAGTCGAAGTCCCCGTTTAGGTAGAATTTTGACCGGGACTTTTAACCCCTCGGCTTTTTCCCGGATTGAGACTTCGAGGCTGGTTTCACCAATATTTGCCAGCATGTCCTGATTCACAAGCCCCATCATGGATGCACAATCATCCTTGGGCAGAATAAAGTTTAAGTCGTCAAGACAAAGAATCCAGTTGGTCCCATTCTGGATGATCTGGGCGCTGAGTGTAAATCTGGGGCCATTTTCAAACGAGTTGATTTGATCCATGGAAGTAGGGAGATAAGAGTCCATAAGTCCAGTTTCTGTCACAATGTATTCAAAAAACTCAGGTAGTGGAGGTTTTATGGATTCAACAATGACACTTCCAGAATAAGTAAAAAGTGAGCCAAGTAATCGCTGAATTTCCCCAGGTTGCAAAAACAGATCGGGACTTTTGAGGTGGATTACATCAGGTTCAGTACACTCAATCATTGTCTGTAAAACTTCGATCTGCAGATGCAAGGCGATTTCCTGAAACTGGCTTTTTAAAACTTTGGTGAAACGGCTGCGTTTTATAATCTCCTTGAGTTGCGATTCAGATTTGTTTGTGGAACTAAAAAGATCAATCAACCGTTTTTCTAAATACCTCTCAAAAATTTGAGGGGTGATCATCAATACTCTTGGTTTGGTCTCGCTTTGGATGGACTGAACACGGGTTGATGGCAAAAATACCCGTTTAGCATTTTCAAGTTTATAGAACTGTCCTGAATTGAACCGAATCGATAGATCCATGTTTATCTCCAAACCAGAATACAGGCTAAAATCAGTTGCAGTGAAAGATCCATCGATGGACTCATTAACAGGGCAGCCAGGATCAAAATTGTTGCCTGTATAAAAAAATGGTGAGATTTAACAAGACACTGTAGATAGAGTGGGATTCCGAAACGATTGATGCCTGACAGATCTTTGTAGCTCTGGTTAATATCAAGATTAAAACTTCTCTGAGAGAAAAACAGAAACAGGTTTAGAAGGCAGAAGTATGTTCCATGAGGCAGCATGGGCTCCTGTATCAGAAGTAAAAGGGGTATAAACAAAGGAACTTTATATTTTTGATTCAGTAACCAGAAAGTTGTAGAAATGAGGATTCCCAGAATCACTCCCGGCAGGTAGTGGGTGGGATCCTGAGAAATATCAAGAGTTTTTACAACATTGAACTGACTGTATCCAAGTACCAGTAAAATAACTATAGTTTGCATGATCAGCGGATTTTTAACTGGGATTGTTTAAGGTTCTTTTTGAGATCCATTTCGACGGCCTTGCGTTTCAAATCATCGCGTTTTTCATGTGATTTTTTGCCTTTGGCCAAGGCGATTTCAAGTTTGATTTTGTTTTTGGCCGTAAAAAACTTGATAGGGATAATGGTTACCCCAACATCCTGTAACACATGGGAAATTTGAATAATCTCCCGTTTATGTAGCAGTAGCTTTCTGGTTCGTGTTTCCTCATGGTTGTCATGAGTTCCGTGGGAATATTTGGAAATAAAACAGTTAATGAGGTAAAGCTCTCCATTTAAAAGTTTCACATGAGAGTCGGCAAACTGAATTTTGCCTCCTGATTTGATAGCTTTAGTTTCTGTCCCTAATAGAACAATACCACATTCGTAGGTTTGCAGGATGGCGTAATCATGACGGCTTTTTCGGTTTTCGGCTAAGACTGGACTCATAAATCATCCCTCAGATAAGGGTCTTTGCCCTCAGAAAACAGTCGCCTGCGATTCTGATGTTCAAAATAGAGTTCCCTGTCCTGAAAGTAGCGATCCGATGGGAATACCTGCTGGGCTTTCCTGCTCCACTGCAAGGCCTGAAATGGTTTAGCCTGTTCCCCAAATTTTTCAATCATGGACACATAAACATCTCTTTGTAAGGGATTGGTTTTTAAGGATTCCTGGAATATGTCTTCGGCTGCAATCATATCCCCCAGATCCAGATACACATTGCCTAAGGCATTGATATACTCAGGTTTGGAGGCATCCAGATTTCTGGCTTTAAAAAAGAATTCGGCTGCTTCCTGCCAGCGGCCCTGCCTAAGGGCAACCTTGCCCAGATAATAGGCTTTTTTTGCTTCATCAGTGGCGTAAGTGGCTAAAAAACCGACTCCTTCAACCCCGGTGAGCATCTGGGCAGGTCTGCTACTGCGCATCAGCTCTATAGTTTCACGGTTGGTACGGCGAATATGCTGAGCCATACGAAATGAGTTGTTGGCCTCTTCGTTACGGTTCTGTCGCAACAGAATCCGGGCCAGAAGGTGGTGACTTTCTGCAATGCTTGCATCAAGTTTCAGACTGTCCCTGATATCTGATTCCGCCGCATTCAGATTGGCCTGCAAAAATTTTTCATAAGCTGACAGATACAGGCTGTGGGGATCGGCCACGGCAAAGCTGGGGGCGAAAGTCAAAAAAAACAATACAATGGGCAGACCTAACTTCATCATTATGTACTCCAGGGCGGACATTGAGATCAGCGACATTGTAACTTGCGTGATGGTTTCAGACAAGTTATAAGCATAGGACAAAGGCATGCCCCGATTCGCGGAACATGCCTTTGAATTTACCGATTAACTTTAGTATCTGAGAAGTCTTTGAGCTGTTTTTGAGCCTCGGCCCGATTGTTGGCCTCAATTGCTCCAATCAGCTTGTGATAGGCCTCACCACAATTCTGACCCAAACAAGATTCAGAACTGCTACCTGGGGCTGCCGCCACCTGACCCACCTGTTGCAGGCGATACTGAATACGGCTTTGTCTCTGATTCCACACGGCAATCATAGTGGCAGGATCGGTACTGTCTGCCATAGATTTACTGCGATTGTACAATTCCTGATACAAGGCAAGCTCGGCCTGAATTTTGCTCCGTTTGCTCTGATCCCACCAAGAGGAAGCATTGTACTGCTGTAAAAGCTGATTGTGCTGAAGTCTGATTTTTTCCATATTGTCCAAAAGTGCCTGAGCAATTTTTTCCTGGTTGGCCAAGCCTGTTTTAATTTTTAACTCAGCTTTGACCCGGCTTTCAAGACTGGCCACCAAGGACTCCTGAAAGCTGATTCTTCTCTGAATCTCCTGCCAGTGAGCATTGGCATAGCGATCTATATTGATAAGATCCAGTTTTAACTGAGCCAGGGTGTTCATGCTGCTTTGGTAGTCATCAAACATTTTGGTCAAATCGGAATCCACATTGCCACCAACACCAGTAGCAACATCTACAGCGGGGGGAGGGGTCACGGGAGTCACTTGAACAGCCTCTCCTAATGGAGACTTGAACTGGTTCAATGAGGCTTTGCCCAGAATTTCGCCTATGGCATCACCAGATTCAGGATATTTGGCAATCATTGCCCGCAACATATCGTTCAGATTGTTAAATTTGCCTTCCCGCATCACGGTTAACATTTTTTCATAGGCATTGGGAATGGATGGATGTTTTGCCATCCATAAAAGCACGGTAGCTACCCACCCTTCTGTTTTCATCAGATCAGCAGGAGACTTTGGAGTTCCTTTATCTGTGTAAGCATAGGCATTTTGCATAATGGCTTCTGCCGGGTCTTCAGCAATGGTGTTTCTGCCAGTAAAATAGGCCCCGACAAATTCTGCCCACCCTTCAATGATTCCTAAAGCTTCGTCTGTCACCAAATCCCCATAATGTGGACGGCCTAACCATGGAGTAGTAGGCAGATTGTCCTTGCCATAGGTCTGTCTCATGATTCCATGACCAATCTCGTGAACAAAATTCTGTTCAACCAGAGTCGGATCCTTGGCACGAAACATGGAATCGTTCAAATCTACAACCACTCGGGACTGGTCATAACGGTATTGCTGATTATTGGCATCCACAATTGTGAAACTGCCTTTCCAGTCATTATATGTACCAGTTTGTGAGCCAACTTCAATAAAAACCGGGTCGGCTTGCCTTTGGTTATGCATTCCTGCTGGAGTGACAGCTTGAAAGCTTTTTAACTGCTCGGCCTGATGGGACGCTACAACCTTTTGAACTCCCTGATCCCTTGAGATTCTGTTATACAGTTGGGACAGATTGGCTTCGGAAGAATCTGCAACCCGCATCAGTGGGTTCCCGGAACTGTCAGAGCCGACTTTTACCAGAAAGACAAGCTGATTGTTTGCCAGTGGTGCTGCCAGACTGATAGTGACCAGAATGGGAAGCAGCATCAAATTAAATAACAGTTTGTTAAGCGACGCAATCATGATTGTCTCCTTTTGCAACCCATTCTACGCAACCCACTTGTAAAAGGTTTCAATCTTGAAGGGTAATGTCTAAATGCCTGGCGGCTATTTTGACAATTTCATAGGGGTCAAACGGTTTGGTGAGGTAAAGGTTGGCCCCGGCACTTTCACCACGGATACGATCAATTTCCTGTCCCTTGGCCGTTAGCATGATCACAAAAATATCTTTGGTAGCATCATTGCCTTTTATGGTTTCGCAGACCTCAAATCCATTGACTAATGGCATCATTACATCCAAAAACAGGATATCAGGCTTGGAAATCGCGATACTCTCGAGGGCTAGCTGTCCATTTTCCACGGACTCTATCTCGACCCCATGATCGGTCAAATCCTCCAAAGTCTGCTCCAGAAGAAAGCGCAGATGCGATTCGTCCTCAGCGATCAGAATCCGTTTCATGTCGTTTCCTTTCCTTTTTTCCCTTTGGAAAACAATTCGTTAATGGCACCTAAAATATCCTGCATGGAAAAAATTCTGCGCATAGGGTAGGCATCAATCACCTTGGCTATGGGTTCGGCATGAATGACTACAACTACTGGTAAATTTACGGTCTGTGATTCATTTCTTATACTTTTAAAGAATGTATTGGGACTTACCTTGGAATCTTTGAAGTCTACAAATAAAATCGTGGGTCTTTCCTGTTCAATGGCTTTTCTAAGGGCTGGCAGGGTGTCATGAAAGTCAAGCTCAATACCCATGTTTTTCAGCTCTCTTGTATAGTTTTTGTTATTTTTAGGGAATCCAAAGAAGGCGAGTTTGGTATTGCTAAGGCTGTTATTGGATTCATTTCTTAAAATCTCTGTGGTGCGATTGAGAATTTTTTCGGCTTCCATTGGATAGGTAATGTAGGCTGTGGCACCTAACTGCATGACTTTTTTGTTATCCAGTACAATGGACAACAGTATGATAGGGATATTTTTGGTTTTAGGATTGTTTTTGAGGTGATGGGGTGTGTCAAATCCATCGATCTCATACATCATGATGTCTAAAAGGATTGCGTTGACAGGGTATTCCATTGCCAGATCATAGGCATCTTTTCCATTGACGGCCTGAATGGTTCTATAACCTTCTCTTTCCAAAGAATCCTGTAGAATGTCCCTTACTTCAGGATCTTCATCAGCAATCAGAATGACATATTCGGCTTTGGTCATCCTTTCCAGTTTGCTCTGTAATCGGAAAGTTACCTCTTTTACGGAGCTTGGAACCGGGCGGCTCTCATCGATGGGCAATGCAATATAAAAGGTTGAACCTTTGCCAATACTGCTATCTGCCCAGATTTGTCCATGATGGAATTCAATGATTTCACGACAGATGGATAAACCAAGTCCCGTGCCTTTTGGTTTATTGGTCAAGGTATCGCCTACCTGCAGAAATTTGTCAAAAACCTTTAATAGATCTTCCTCAGCAATCCCGATCCCTGGATCTTTTATATATGCTTGAATATAGTGTTCTTTATGCTCCACACAGCATATGATCACTCCCTCTTTGGTAAACTTTATGGCATTGGACAAAAGGTTGGTAATGACCTGTAATATCCGATCCGGATCACCAACGAGGCGCAGAGGGTGATTGACGCTTCTTAACTCAATGGTTACATCGGACTGATTCAAAAGTCCCTGCACATTGTTGATCGCTCTTTGGCACAGTTCTACCAGATCGTATTCCTGTTTTTGCCAGTTCATTTTTCCTGACTCGATTTTAGCAAGGTCTAAAACATCATTGATGAGTCGAGCCAGACGGTTGGACTCCACCGAAATAATCTCAAGATTGGTCAGAATTGTGTCCTTACTTTTTTGAACCCGGGGTTCCTCAGGCAAGACAGCAATAATGTTTCGATGAAACTGTTTTTCAATCATCTTGGCAAAACCAAGGATAGAGGTCAGGGGGGTTCTTAATTCATGAGAGACTGTAGATAAAAATGTGGATTTTAACTCATCAATCTGTTGCAGTTCTTCATAGGCTTTTTTTACTTCGGCAGTTCTTTCTTCAACAATGTATTCCAGGTCTTTGTTGAGTTTCCAGAGATTGGAGCGGGACTCCTGCAGGGATTTGGCCATAGTATTAAAATTGTCAGCCAACACACTGATTTCATCGTTTCCGGTAATTTCAACCCTTTCATCAAGGTAACCTGAAGCCAGTCGATTGGCTGTCCGTGTCATTTCTGTAAGGGGTTTGATCAGAATTTTGCCGTACCAGAATGCCAGAAATATGGATACCAGGGCTATTACAATGGAGATATAGATTACGGAATCATAGGTTTTACGCATGGAGTCTTCCATTTTTTTAAATGAAATTCCGATGCGGATAATGCCCAGATTTTTGCGTTCTGGAAGCCTTTTTCTTGCCTCTGTAGGATTGGAATAGCGGTCTTCCGTGTAGATGTCAGATTCAAGCACTGGCAGAATAAAGTCATATACAGTTTCCCCACTAGGAATTGTGATGCGGCTGACTGTGGCATGATCTGTGGTTTCCAGTAGAGTCTTTTCATAAGTATCTTCAACGGCACGGCCTACGAGTTGAGGGTTAGAATGACCGATGTAAAGACTTCTTTCGTTAATCACAACCACATGAGTCACATCTTCTTTCATGATTTCCCGTTCCACAATGGCTCGTAAAAATCCGCGATTTTCTGTTGTGATTGAGTATTTGGCATTCTGGGCAAAATTGAGGATCCCGTTCATTCCTCTCAGATGGATTTGCCGTTTAAGTTCTTCTTCCACTTTTTCGATAAGAAATGCACTTAGAACAAAACAGACCACCAGGATTAAAAGGGTGGAAAATACGGCGAACTTGTATTTTAAGCTCACCTTAACGGAGTGACTATTTTCCAGTTCCGACGATGGCATCGAGGTTTTCCTTAAAAACGGCAAACAGTTCCGAATCGATTTTTCCTTCCTTAACTTCCCTCTCCAGAATACTTAAGGATTCCTCTCGTGACAGGGGGGGCTTATAAGGGCGATCTTTAGCAACTAAAGCCTCATAAATATCGGCAATACACATAATTTGTGATTGAAGCAGAATGTCTTTTTCTGTGATACCGAGGGGATAACCCGATCCGTCCAGTTTTTCATGATGTTGTGCAGCAATCACGGGAATGTTTCGAAGATCCCTTGAGAAATGAATTTTAGATAAAATTTTAAGAGATCCTGCCGGGTGTTTACGCATTTCCTGAACCTCACCCCAGGTGAGATTCCCGTGTTTCACACTCAATGACTCATATTCAGAAGGACTTAAGAGGAAAGTGGAAACCTGTCTGTGATTTGTCAAAACAGTCTGTGACATTTCAAGGAGCATTAAAGAATCCTGGGGGTCAAGATTATAGGCAGAGTTTGCCCGAATCACGCACTCCTTGAGAGAGCTTAGATCACGATTCCAAAGCACCTCAGCCATATCAATGCGTTGCAGAATGGCCTGCATTGTTCCTGGATGAACCTTGTCCTTTTTCTTTAAGACTTCTTCACGGACTCCAATTTTTCCAATATCGTGTAGCAGGCCCGCGTAGCGAATCTCCCTCAACTGTTCCCTGGAGAAGTGAAAATCTTTGTATTTTCCGGATTTTGTCTGGTTAACTGCCTTGGCGAACCGTTCACAAATCATGGATATTCTGGCAGAGTGACCGGATGTGGCGGAATCTCTCTCATCAATGGCAGCAATCATGGAACGCATCATGGAATCAAATACACCTTCAATTTCCTCAAACAGAAGTGAGTTTTCCAGGGAGTAACCTGATTCCGAAGCCAGGGACACACAGAGCTTGAGATCTCCTGAAACAAAATAGCCTTTTTTGGGCCGGGCCAGAAGGATACATCCAATCAGTCTGTCCTTCGTCTTTAATGGGGTAATCAGAAGATGGTCGGAAATGTTTCCAAAGATCTCGGGTAGAGGAGGTTCATAAATGTCAGCTATGGGCCGGGTCTGCAAAAGGTTTTGCAATATTTCCTTTTCCGCTGGTAATGCACAAAGCTCCACACCAATATGAGCCATACGAATAAATTCCGGCTGGTTTTTCATGTCCCGGTTAAGCCAAAGGGAAAGGGACTCACAGTTTAAGGCAGCATAAAATTCCTTAAGAATGGTTTCAGCCACATCTTCCAGGAGTTTAGTGTTGCTCAAAGCAGTAGATAACTGGAAAATGGAGTTGATTTCGCGATATTTCTCCAGGGCTTCCTGAGCAAGCAGAAACTTCTGGGCTCCCTGGGCAAGAATAATTTTTAGGGAGGCAAGAATCCAGTGTCTGAATTCTTCAACACAGGCACTGAATTCAACCGTAAGTTCATGCCCTTCAATTTGAAAAATATCTTCAGACACCAAAGAGCTTTCACCATACTTAAACAGCTCCTGCTGGGAGCAGGAAATTTTAAGTGAACAGGACTGTGGAAGTACTTGGCCTTTTAAGTCGTCCAGCCAGTTTCGAACACTTTTTTTATCAATGATTTTGCGGATCGGTGGCAATTCTTTCATGGGCATCAGGCCCATGATAGCGTAGGTTGCCTCAGAAGGCTACGGTCAGTGAACCTGAAATCACATTATAGTCTCGAGGGATAGCTACAGGGGTATCAACCGAATTGATCTGATAAGAAACTTTAGCCAGAGCGTTTGGATTCAGATAGGTACCCATACCCAGCTCGGTGCGGTTTACATCAAAGTCCCAGCTTCTTGGAGTTACATTGATAGTCTGGTAAGTACGGTTGTCAAAATCCAGAACATCGTATCGACCTGCGGCAAACAGAGTTTTGGTAAAGCTGTATTTCAGCTCTGCGTAATAGTTTGTGGCTGATAGCTCATTGCGATTGCGTGCCAGATTGGGAGCTTCCCAGGTACTGTCAATAAACTCGGAATGGAAGTCAAAACGATGCCATCTCTGATCCAAAAAGGCGGAAAATACGGTCTGTTTGTATTCGGCCTCACTGTTCCTGCCGATTCTAGGACCTCGAAATGCTGCACTGGTTGGATCTTGAAGGTTGTTTAAGGAATCCATGTACCCGGCCTGTGAAAAACTGATCCCCATTCTTGAGTCAGAGTCTCCTCTCCAGGTCAATTTGACGGTGTTTCCCATTGTATTGTTGGTGTTAGTGGCTTTGGGATTGGAAATGGCGTTATTGTGGATGACCAGATCATAGTCGAGTTTGGTATTGGAGACATTGCCAAAGAGACGCATTCCGGTCTGAACCATCTGTTTGTCAATTATCGAGAGATTTCTCACTTCTCCATTGGGCACAAAACCACCATCCGGATCAAGATTGACACGGTAGGAATAGGCAAGTGGGGCATCCATTAACGGGTTATCTAGTCCTAGCCTTCTTTCAACAAAGGTACCCTGCACAGTGTTAAAACGACCTACCTCAAGATTCATAATCTGATTGCCAAGACCAAGGATTGTGACGGAACCCGTCCTTAACTTGAAATTGTGCTCCTGTGGAACCTGATTGGAAAACAGATCCGCCTGGATTTCTCCGGAATAGAACATGTCTTCACTGACGGATCCATCAAGAAACAGTGTCATTTGTCCCACTGTGAAATTTGGTGAGGCTGTATGCTGGGTTCCGGTTGCATAGGAGGCCCGCATTTCTGCATCCTGGTAGCGGAAGTCAAACAGGCCTGAGGTGTTTACCTTAGAATGGGTTTCCCTGCCTATGCTCAGAAGCAGTGCAGTCAGAATCGCGTTTGTGATTGAATTGTAGATTTTCATACGATGAACCCTTGCCTCATTCCTTGACTATGGTTTCAGGAAGCTCTGCAACGCTGAAGTGAAAATCGATAGTGATGGTTTCAGAATAATTGATTTCGATATCCTTGGTTACTGGGGGGAAATCAGGGTGCCAGGCAGTAACTTTGTAGATCCCTGGTCGGATGTTACGAATGTGATAATAGCCATTGTCCCTGGGCTTGGTAAACCAGGGATGTTCCAACACCAGAATATGGGCATTCATGTCCTGATAAACAGAAGAATGCAGGGTGGCTCCTCCCGGTTTTTTGAAAGTGGTAAAGGCACTCCATTCTTTGAAAAACGGGGTTTGAAAAGCATGTGTTGCGGAGAAGGAGTACACATCATGGTACACAGGATCTTTGTTGACAAACTCTATGGCAGTTCCCTGCATGATTGGCATGGTACGGGGATGGAAGCGGGCATTTTCGATACAGATTACGGCTGGGGTCTGTGTTGGAGTGTCCTGCATCCTGTAAGGTTCAGGTATACTTGAGAGGTATACAACAGCATCCGTGGGATTGTCATAGTTTTTCAGACGGGAAGACTCAAACCGACGGTGCATATGCCATTTGGAGAATCTTAAATCAGTGCGGAACTGATTTTTGGCATAGGGGTTTTCTTCGGGAAAATCCGGTTTTTTATGCAGGTAAACCCGTCCCCGCACTGCCGCTGCATCCGTGCTTATTGCGAAGAACCAACTCAGAATCAGAACAAGAGAGGCTACGCGAGCAAAATTATGTAACATGACAATCCTTTGTCCAACAAACACTTCGATTTTCGTAACGAATTGTCATTAAGTTAATGCCTAGGAACAAAATAAGCCCATCAGAACAAGTTCCTGCTCTGATGGGCCATGTCTGAAGTCCCTGGAGTGAATCTAAAAAGCGTAGTCTATGAAGCGATTTTCCCGAACAACCACCACTTTGATTTGTCCAGGATAATCAAGCTCCTGTTCAATTCTTTGTACAATCTGATGAGAAAGTCTGATTCCAAGGGAATCATCCACTTTTTCAGGACTGACCAGTACCCGCACTTCCCGTCCTGCCTGCACGGCATAGGCCTGTAATACACCATCAAAGGACATGGCTATCTTTTCAAGGCTAGCCAGTCTTTCCACATAGTGTTCGGTCTGCCCAAAACGGGCACCCCGCCGAGAGGCGGAAATCGCGTCGGCCGCAGCTATAAGAAAGGCTAGAGGTCCTTCCATGGGCACTTCTTCATGATGGGCCTGGATTGCATTGACAACAGCGGGTTTTTCACCACATTTTCGGGCGAGTTCTGCCCCGAGGTTGGCATGAGATGTGTCATCCCCATCCAGAATTTTACCAATGTCATGCAAAAGGGCTGCTCGTTTAGCAAGTTTGGCATTGACCCCGATTTCAGATGCCATAATTCCGGCTATCTGAGAGCATTCTATGGAGTGCTCCAGGACATTTTGACCGTAGCTGGTGCGAAACTTCAGTTTGCCTAGTTCCGAAAGAAGCTGCCGATTCAGCCTGTGAACACCTGCCCGAAGAGCAGCATCCTCACCGGCCTTAAAACACTCTTCTTCCATGTCTTTATCTACTTCTGCGTAAATTTCCTCAATTCTGGCAGGATGAATACGACCATCGGCAATCAGCCTTTCCAGGGTTCTGGTCGCTTTTACGCGTTTAATGGCATTAAACCCGGATAAAACAACCACATCGGGGGTGTCATCAATGATGACATCAATACCAGTAACCTGCTCAAAAGCCCGGATGTTGCGGCCTTCTCTACCGATGATTCTGCCCTTGGTTTCCTCAGATGGAATAGCGACAACGGTAACAAGTGATTCAGATTTGTAGTCTACAGAAACTTTCTGAATGGTCTGGGCGATGATGTTGACGGATTTTTCCCTGGCATCTTCCATTACCCCATCCAAGACAGTTTTCATTTTTTTTTCTATTTCGTATCGATAGTCTTCCTCTACTCTTTTCAGGAGCACTTCCTTTGCATCCTCCTGGTTCATTGAGCTGAGTTTTTCCAGTTCCAGTCGTGATTTCTCCCTGAGATTCTCTACCTCATGCCGTAACGCTTCAAGCTCTTCGCGCTTCTGAGTCAATTCTTTATCTCTTGACTCCACAGCTTCCAGTTTATTTTCCAGCCTGTTCTCTTTTTGCAGTATCAGTTGTTCCTGCTTTTTCAGTTCAGTCTGTTTCTCCTTGATCATCTCGTCCAATTGCACCTGCATTTTCAGGCGCTCTTCTCTGAGTTTCAATTCAGCTTCCGCACTAAGGTTCTGAGCTTCCAGTCTGGCCTTTTCCAATAGCAGACGGGCTTCTTCCTGGGAGGAGTCTAACATCTTCCCGCCCCTCAGGTTTTCGGCCAGTTTCTGGACTACCAGACAGGCCCCAACCCCAAGGACAATTGAGATGGGCTCCATATATACCTCCATATAAAATTTGATTTTCAAAGTTTGGAGGGATTATAACACCTTAACCTTCGATCTCAACCACACCGCTTTTGAGACGGATTTCCTTGATATCATCGATCAAATCAAAGGTTCTCAAATCAAGAATCGGGTTGATTTTATCCGTGAGACTGCGTTTCACAAAACCAGGCAGGGGGATGCGATTGAGTTTAATCCGATTCGGAACAAAGTAGATCTGGTTTTGATCTCTGATTTCAAATTGCCCCTGGGTTTCCACCAGGGACTTGATAAACAATGTTTGAAAGCGGGCTCGAAAATAGAGCTGGTCGTCCAGGAACCGAATTTGAGGCTCCTGAATCTGCAGCCGTTTTTTTCGGATAGAACTATTCATATCTTCTTCCAGAATTCTAATCTTGAAATCCGATTTACCCATAGATAAAACCCGTAGTTTATGGTGTTCATAAAGCTGATCCATGTCAATTCTTGGGTCGTGTAGAATAAATTCACCAAAATCAATCATTACATTTTTGACCATGGCTCTTTGGGTTCGGATATGCACCCTGGACACCTGGCCCCTGATCAGCTCGGCTCGGCTTCCCATCGTGATGTCTATATCAAGCTCTGTACTGGTCTGAATATAGGTTGTGATGGCACTGTGAATTCGCTCAATTACCAGTTCTGGATTGGTCATTGCCTCGGAAAATGCAGTGGAATTTAAGGCATGAGCGTGACAGTACAGGCTTAAAAGTAGGAGTGTTTGTAGCTTTCTCATGCACATTTCATCGGTCGATGATAGAATCCGTCCTTATGAAAAAAATACTGATTGGCTTGTTTGTTCTTTTTGGTCTTGGTTTAGGGGCAGTCTATTATTATATCCAGAACCTGGATACGGATGCTTTAAAGGACAGGGTTCTGGCTGAGTTGAAAAATCATATCAACGCAGATGTATCTGTCAAGGGTGTACGAATCAGCGGGTTTTCCCGGCTGGCACTGGATGGGGTAGAGATCAGGATGGATGGGCGGATAGCTTTTGTAACTGAGCTTGCCTATATGGATTTGAATCTATCCGATCTGATTTCGCAGAAACTGACCTTGAATGCCATGGGAGTGGAATCAGCCCGATTTAATCTTTTTCGGATCGGTGAAAAGTGGAATTACGAAGTGTTTTTGCCGGAACACAAAATGGAGGTTGAGAAGAATGCTCTGCCAAAGCTCAGTATCGAAGCAGTATCCACCACCAGTAAGGCTCTTCGGGTAGATTTGATTCGAGTCCGTGATTTAAAAGTCTATGAAGAAGAAAGACATCTTTCGGATATCTCCTTGACGGGCTCACTAGATTATCCTTTGGTAAAAATTCATGAAATCAAAGTCAGCCGTGGCAAACGAACTGAAATTCTGTCATCTGTTCTTGTGGATCTTCTGACAAAATCTGTGACATTGCAGTTTTTGAAGAATCTGGTCGATCCCATGGATTTTTCAGAGTTTTTTCCAAAAGATGCGCATGTTCCTGCTGGAGATATGAGTTTTTCTGGTAAAGTTCAGGTTCAAAATGAAAAGGTTTCACCAGATTTTTCTCTGCAATATGGGGGAACTTCATTGCTGATGGGAGGACAGAAGCTTCGGGTAGAACCATTCAGTTTGCAGTTTAAGGATACAATTTCTGGTTCCATCCAACTAGGGGCAGATGGGATTTTGGCAAAAATTCAGATTTTGGTGTCCGACTATTTGCAGGGACAGGATAAACTTCTGGTTGATGGGAGTTCAGTGGATTTTAGTCTTTCTCTGCCAGGGATTGTACCGGAAGCATCCGGTAAGGTGGATGTATCTTCCAAACTTTTTGGAGGGCTTTCCTCTCTGGTTTTAAGATCTCAGGTGCAGTCCGACTCATTGTCTCATCCATTGTTAATGAATTCTTTGAAGGTCTTAGGGGAGTTTTCTGCCAAGGCAGATGTAACAGCTTCCAAATTTGCCCTGCACGGACTTGATGTAAAAGTAGCCGGGGGTCAGAAGACAGCAAGAATTGGCGGTGGCATGGGTTTTGATGGGGCCAGGGGCTACCCCTCAGGATTATTGATGGATTTGAATGTAAGCGGATTACCTGGTGAGTGGATTCATCCTGCTGCTTCTACCTTTACCTTGCAGGAAGCCAGTCTTAAGTCCGGCTTTATGGCATCATTTCTGGTTGTGGGAAACCAAAGTCAGATCAAGGGTGGCTTTCAGCTGGTTTTAGGCCACGAACCTGTAGTACAAAACCTTGCTTCCAGTGGAAATTTAAATCTTCTGGATTTATTGCCCTACATGAAGTCTCAGGATCTTCCCAAGGTGGAGGGGAATCTCATCCTGGGACTCAAGGGTCCAGTTACCGGGGCTTATTTAATGGATGTGTCGGCACAGTCTCTTTCTGTTCTGGTGACTGACACCTTGCCCCCCATGGTGTTTTTATCTCTCAAATCCCAGGTGCAGGTTCTTCCCAAAGAAAGTCTTTTTAGGCTTGCGTCCTCGGATTTTCAGATATTTGGAGGACAGGTTGGGGTTAGCGGTTTTATGAAATCGGATGAGAATAAATTTCCCAACAGTTTTCAGGCAACTATCAAAAATGTGGATCTGGATGCCTTGGTTGTTTATGGGGCTCCCGATATGCATGGACATGTTTCCGGAAAAATGGATGGGGTAATTGAGGACTTCAGGCTTATCGAGCCATTTTCGGAAAAATACCCCGTGGCCCTTAAGGGTACATTGAGTGTGAGGCAGCCAGTCTATTATTATCATCGAGGGGTAGCGGATATGATTGATTCCGTGGAAGAGCAGATCAGGCAGAAACATTTGGCTAATCTGTTGCAGAAAAAATCGGATGAACAAAGAAAAAATGTCCGTTTCAGTGCCTTTGAGGATCTGGCTTCCATCCCTTTTGAATTCACTCGTAAAAGATTGCTCATTGGCCCAGCAATTCTTCAGGAGAAAAATCGGGAGTTTGTGGGCAGTTTTGCCCAGATGGCAATGGTTTTGCCAGTCACCGAGGAAGAAGAGGGGCATGCCAAAGGTGATTTACATGTTCAGATTGGTAATGCGTTTTTGCGCAGTAAATTCCCCTGGTTACGCGATGATTTTACTCAGGATGTATTGGCTTCAGTTGCAGTCAATGGCCCATTTTCCCAACCTGTTGCACCTGCGGAGTTACAAAGAGTACAGCAGTCTGTCACCACTGCCGTGTTTCAGGCCCTGGATCTGAGCAAAATCAAGTCTTCCGTGGAGCAGGGCATAAATACAATCAAAAACCTGTTTCAGGGTGGGGCTTCGGCCCAACCAGCCAAACAGGAAGCCCTTCAAGGGGTGCAGGAAAAGGTGCAGAACAAGGTGGATCAGTCCCTTCGTGGAGTCGAGAAAATGCTTGGCACAACGGAGACCGAGGCTTTAAAAAATAAGGTTACTGACAAGATTTTCAAGTTATTCAGGTAGGAGAATTATGAATCAGATTGTGGCATGGATTTTTCTGTTGTGTTTCAGTTTTTTAAACAACCCCCTGGCCGCGCTTAACTGGTCCAAAGACCCGGTACACACTGACGGAAAAGGTAATTTGCAGCTTGTCTGGATTCATGCTCAATGGTGTGGTCCCTGTAAAAAAATGGAAAAAGAGGGCTTTTCTTCGGAAGAAGCAGAAATGATGATGAGTCAGTTCTCTCTTCTTGATCATGATGAAAAGGAACCTCTGGCCAGAGAAATTATGGATCAGTACCGCATTCAGGGATTTCCTACACTGCTTGTATTAAATGCTCATGGCCATGAACTTAGAAGGATGGTTGGATATGATAATCCTAAACATCTGGTTAGTTTTTTAGAATCAGCACTCCTGGGTGGAGATGAATTGCAGGAGCTGAAGCAGGATCTGGAGACTGCCTCTTTTGAAAATATGCCTGATGTCAGCTTTCGTATCATGCAGGTGCATCTGCAAAGAGGTCATTTTTCAGAGCTGATGGATATGATTCGCAAGGCATTGTCTGATCTGGCTTTTGTGGGTAAAGAGGGAAAGTTAAGAAACTTTCGCACTACTGCCCATTACATACAAAAGGATTATAGAAACGCCGCAATCAGTGCTAAGGCTCAGTTGGCCCAGGCCAGAACAGCTTCAGATGCCAGAGAGGCAATCACTCAAATCTTTAGGATTTACAAGAAACAGAAAAAAGAAATTAATCTCATCCCCATTTATCAGCAAACCGTGGCAAGGTTTCCTCTGGATTCTCTTCTGATTCGAGATTTTGTCCGTGAAAGTATGAAAAGTAGTGAAGACATCAAGAAGGAGGCGCAGCTTTTAGGACTCTCAACTCTTAGACTAGCAGATCCTTCCGAGGATCGTGATCGGCTTCAGTCCGTTCTGGCTGATTTACTGCATGAATCCAAATTGAGTCAGGATGCCATCCGGCTAATGGAAGAGTTAGTTGAGAAATATCCAGAGGAAGAATTTTATGCCAAAAAACTTAAGAGATTTCGTGATGAAGCAGAGGCCTAGAAACTTTTTCTGTGGTGGTGCGTAGTAATATTCTGATGAAATATTTTTTTCTTCTATGTTTGATACTTTGCAAAGGCTTTGCTCAGCCTATCCTTTTTGTTGAGCCGGTGCTTAAGGATCCTTCCAAGGTTTCTTCCCTCAGAAACACCCAGAAGACAGAACAGAATGGGTTGTCCTACCTCCTGTTTCAGGAAGCTTCAGTTTCTGAGGAAATGCAAAAAATCCAAGAGGATTTTACCGTGAGTCCCTTATTGAATTTTGTTCTGGATTTGAGGACAAGGGCTCAGAAAATTGCAGCGGATTTGGGACATGAAGTAACTCTGGGCTCACCTTTGATGATTCATTATGGATTAGGTTTAGGTGCTATGGGTCCTGCAATGGCAAGTTCCATGAGAATGCAGGTTGCTCCATCTAATCTTAAAACATCTTCTCTGATGGTTTTGTCCCCTTTGAAACACAAGTCTGTCGAGTTAAGTATCCATGACTTTGCGCGCTTCAAATATCTCAAAGCTGTGATTGCTCATGAAATCTTTCATGGGATTATGGGAGACTTGTACGGGGATGAAATTTTTTTAGTCAAGGCATCTTCGACAAGCAACCGTGGTCATGATTCCCATCTGGTGACCGACGAGTTTCTAGCTTTTTTGGAAGGTGTGGCTGAGGCTATGGAAATTGCAGTTGCGCGCCAGTTTCCTGAGGAAGTTTCCCAGAGTTTTTCTGATGCAACTGGCTTAAATCCTTCTCAGGCTATGCTCTTGCAGGGGTTTATTAAGAGGCGAATCAGGCTGGCAGGTGAAAACCGCTTTGTTTTTGCCAATGATGGGGCTTCCTTGGACGGTATGGTTGATGAGCCAGCCACTCTATTAAAGACTGAGGGTAATGTAGCTTCCTTATTCTACAGGGTGATGTTTCGTAGTGGAATTGAAGATTCATTGCAGAAGTGCCTTGTTGTGCTTGGGCATCATAAGCCACATAATATGATTGAGTTTATGAAGGCCTTTGCTAAAATGTATCCTTCTGATGCAAAAAATGTAATCAGGCAGTTTCTGGAATCAACCTATTATGTAACAGTGGATCCTGGTGCAGCAGAACTTTATAAGCGTAGTTATCTGGATTCCAAGGCATTTAAACAGGGTAGAATCAAAAAAGAAGACACCTTTGGGTCACGGGATAGCTGGAAGTCCTTCAAGGAAAACCTGTTTGAGTCGGTTTTACAGGGTAAGTTAGCCATAGATAACAATCTGCCCAGTCCTTATCCGATCTCGGATACAAATCAGTTTTTTCAATTGGATTTGAACACTTCCGATGCCCAGGAAATTGAGGACTTTTTAATTGATTCCTTTGAACAGTCAAATATTTCCGAGGATCCTTCTTTGGTGGTTGCCAGAATTATGAGCTATCGCAGTAAGGGTGTGGTCATTCGCGACATGGACAGTGTTGAACTCCCAGATTCCGTTGAATCTCTCTTGTCCTCATCTCACCAGAATTTTGTTTCGGCTCAGGAGAAACTGAGGCAGGACAGGGCCCTAAGACTTAGAGACAGTTTCTATCAAGGTCTGGTGGATTGGGGCAGTTCAGGATTTTTCTTCCATTTAGGCGATACACAGGAGTAAAATTGTACCATGCGTACAATTTCCAGAAGCCTCAGGTATTTTTTAGCCCGTTTACTTAGAATCCGTGATACTCCAGAAAGTGTGGCTGCGGGATTTTCAATTGGAATAGCGGTTGGCTGCATCCCATTTTTTGGAATTCAAACAGCGATTGCTCTTTTTTTGGCTTTTGTGTTTCGGGTCAGCAAAGTAGCCTGTGTTCTGGGCTCTGTCTGGACAAATCCAGTGACGGCATTTCCTGTGTATTATGCCTGTTACAGACTTGGTCTTATCATTACAGGACGGGATGGGGTTGGTTTTGAGCAGTTTTCTGCTGTTTTAAACAAGGCGGAAACCAGCAATGGCCTGGCGGCCTTGGGAGCTAGCTTTTTTATTCCTCTGGCCTGGGGTTGCCTTTTTGCAGCTCTGATTCTGAGTCCATTGGCCTACTACAGTGTTTTGTGGTGGCTAGCAAGACGAGGCAGAGTCAAAAAATGTGCTCAGGCTCAAAGTATACGAGAAAGAATTTGACGATTACCCCAGATGTAGTCCCAGAGGCTGTAGGCCGTAATGAGCACTGCACTGAGCATAAATCCATCAATCAAATGGGTGTAGCTGACTCCAAGATTTAGGGAATAGGCATTCGCCATGCAGGACAAAATTACCCCGAAGATACATACAGCCTGGACAATGGCTTTGATTTTGCCGCTGTTTCGAGCCCCAAGGATAAGGTTTTGTGAGGCTGCCAGAGTCCGTAAAGTAGAAACAAAGGAATCTCGGTAGAAGAATACCAGAATCATCCAGACAGGCACCAGTCCAGCCCCACAAAATGCCAAAAAGGCACTCATTCTGGACAGCGAGTCTGCCAGGGGATCCAGAACTTTTCCCATATCTGTGACCAGATTGAGCCGACGGGCCAGGATTCCATCCAGAGCATCGCTGATCTCGGATACAGTGGCAATCATCAGGCTTATCCATAACAGCATAATGCTGCCAGCAACACCCTTCATGAAACAATATACAAAGAAGGGGGCCAGTACAATACGAAACAGGGTAATTTGGATAGCTAAATTCATAGGAAACCCATAGGGATAACAGATAAAAGCATATCAGGAAATGGGCAAAAAAAGAAGCCCTGTTTTGGTAAACAGGGCCTCGATTTTAATTAACAGCAATTGCTAATTCATTTTAGAATTGACATAGGTCTGTACAGCTGGGTTTTCCCATACAAACTGGTAAGGATCCTTACCCATTGCTCCTGGAGGAGTGTGCTGGGTTGTGCCGGGAGTGTCAGGATATCCCCAGCGGTTCAGCTTATTATCCCTCAGGTACTGATCAATGTGTGCACGAACATTGGGATTAACCCAGGGTTGCGCACCCAAAGCAGGTGCAGCTCCAGGACTGGTGCCTGCGGCAGCAGGACCGGCCATACCGGAACCAACAATGTTCATACTCTGATTGAACTCCTTGATGATTCTGTCGTTATTTTTTACTTCCTGTATATAACGGTATACAGCAGCCCGTTTTTCATTGATTGCTCCCATGTTAGCACTGTTAGGTGGTACAGGGCTGTTTTCCATCTGGGCAATCATGGGGTTCACATTGCGGATTTCTCCATCAATCTGAGCCAGAATCCTTCTGAAATTATCCTTGTCAGAGTCCGTCATGTTCGTATTGGTTCTTTGAACATAACCTGTAATCAGCTCCCTTTGCAGTTTGATGATGTTTTGCAGACGGGTGTCCAGTTCCACTAACAGACTTCCATAATCCTGACCAACAGGTGGCTGTGGCTGTGGATATGGTTGAGGCTGTGGCTGTGGATATGGTGGCTGAGGTTGTGGGTAACCACCAGGAGGATAACCAGTTCCAGGAGGATACATTGCTCCGGGAGGATACATTCCCATAGGTGGATACATCTGCATAGGAGGATATGGCTGATAAGGAGGCTGCATCATGTATGGTGGATACATGGGGCCATCAAATTTGTCATCATCATCGTCATCATCATCCTTATTGAGGCTGTCAATGAGTTTCCAGGCTAGAATACCGCCACCAATGGCTAAGCCAACCTTGGCAATATTTCCCCACATTTCCTTACGGTCGGCACTCTTCTGTGCTGCTTCAGCCCGTTTTCGAGCTTCCTCGGCACTGTCCACCAGATTTCCGGTGGTTATGCCAACAGCAATACCTTCCATGTCAGACTGACTGGAACCGATGTATACCAGCTTCATCCTTAAAGCCACTAGCCAGTTACTTGGTTTGACAAGCTGGGTGGTAGGAGTATTTAAATGTGTGTCCAGTCGGCTGAAGTTTCTGTCAATAACCTCACCGGCATCAGCCTTAGTATGGAAGTGCTGCAAGGCTTTGCGCACAGCTGCACTCTGGTGCTGAGGGGCATAGGCTTTAGTAGGTTTAAATACAATTCTTCTTTCACTGTTGTTAAGAACATATCTAGGTTCAGCAGCCCCTACATTCAAGGAAGGTTCAACCTCCACATATTCTTTCAGGATTCCACCACGGAAACTGGCATCATCCAGAAATTCAATCAATTCATGCTTCAGGTTATCACGCTCTGCATTGGTGAGAGCGTTGAACTGGGCCCGGCAGGTTACAAAAGGATTATAGATGACTCTTCCTAGCTTGACATTTTCAGAAGTATAGTCGATGGTGACATCAAATCCGATCACGGTTTCCCGTCCACCACCCATAATTTCGTTGGTGCTCAGGGGCTGTACATTGACATAGCGGTAAGAACCACCGTGAGCTACCTGGTGCTGAAGCTCCCGCAACAGACAGATATACATGTTTTTGATCTTTTGTGTGTCAGCACTCGGGGGAGTGATAGGAACCACAGGATCGGTTGGAGTTTCTACCGGAGGAGTTACCACGGGAGGGGTCACAACCGGAGGAACTTCTGGAACTGTGGTCACAGGAGGTACAACAGGTTCAGAGGGATTGGCGATATCCAAATCGCCAAATCCAGGAAGTGCACTGACATTCGACCGGTCATTAAATTCAGCCGAAGCACCTTGGGATATCCCGGTAAGGCGACCAGGCACAACTAAAGGATTGGCCCAGACGCTGATGAGTTGAATTGGCGCGGCCAGTGACACGATTAAAGAGTAAATAATGGTTTTCCTGAACATGGTGGTCTCCTCACCTGATGTTGTTCGCAATAAGTTCACAGCATAATACGCAGTCGGTTTCAAAAATGTTTCAGGTTTCCAATAATTCTAATAGCCGAGGTGAAACCATCTGCATTCTTGAGTCTTCTAGGGATATTCAGCCTTGACTTCATTCCAATTCCTGTTTATCCTTCCTCACAGATTTTTGAGTGTGCGTGCTTAGCTCAGTTGGATAGAGCAACTGCCTTCTAAGCAGTGGGTCAGAGGTTCGAATCCTCTAGCGCGTACACTAAGCTTCTGAAAAGTCCGGTAAATCAATGCAGTTTGTATCCCAGCAGATGCTTTTCCTCTTGCTTGTGACTATTTTTCCCTTGCACTGCATTTTTGCCAATCCAGTTCGTATTGGAACTGAATTCAACACCCGACCCCGTCCCACAGGACTCCTTAGACAGGATATTCAGTCCCTGCAAAGAAGCCTAAGGGAAATCTCTAAAGAGCTTGAGAATATTTATCTTGAAGATCCCCATATCCTCAAAGAAGAAAAGATTGAGGAGACAAAGAGACTCTGGTACCGGGCACCTGAAATAGCCAATCAGCTTGAATCAAGAATTTTTGCTTTAAGGGAGCAGGAGGGAAACACACATTTTGTTGAGCTTTCCTCAAGCCAGAAAAATCTGGTTGTCCAGCAGATTCAAAGACTAGCCCGTCGAGTGTCTAAAATGAGTCCACTGGATTTGTATGCCCGCTCCCGGCAGTTAAGAAGTGGGAAACTGCTTTCAGAACGATCCTTTGTTTCACAGTCTACTATGAAACCTGTTAGTGGTGCTTTGATATTTGAAGACATGAAACGGGGTTACCGGGCATTTTTTCTGCGCACAACAACTACCTACAGACAGGCGGCTGAAATCTTTAAGAAGGTTATGGAAGAATTTAAGGAGTATCTGCCCGCAGCTCTCTGGTATGCCAGAACATTGTATGAGATGGGAGATGTGGAGGAATCCTCACGAATTCTGATCCATCTTCTGGAAGCTGAGCCAGATCTTAGAATAGCACGAAGTCTTGATTTGGAGCTGGTGGAAGCGGATGAACTGTACCACTACACAGCGGTTTTCCCAAAAAGAAATCTGCCTCAGGATCTGCCAGTGATTCCTAGTGCAGTGACAAACGGCGGGATTGAATCGGTTCCCTATGCAGTAGTTTATTCCCGGGATTCCCAACGGATAAGGGGTATGGAGCATGCTTCTGTAGTTTTGGATTTTGCCGGTTCAGATGCTGGATATATGGCCTTGTACGGAAGCCTGGATACTGGTTTGAAAAGGGCGCGTTTCGGTGCGCTTGGTGGTTTGAGACGAGCCATGCTTGAGTATGTACTAGCTTCCAGGGCTTTGATTTTTCATGCTGGTATGAGCCCTGAGGCCGATGCTTTGCGGTGGCATACTGATTTTCTGACCATAGATGAAAATCATGCCTCCATGGCATTTATCAGGGAGGGTAATCACCCAAGGCAAGAGCTTTATGCCCAACCAGTGAAATGGGAAGAAATTGGATACAGGCTCAGAAGAAAGCCTGTTGATCCTCTGACTTTGTTTTCTGTTCGGGAAACGGGTTATCCGTATCAGGACAATAAAGTGATGTCCGTTCATCTTGATTTGCCTGCCGGGGATGTTTTGAGTTTTGAGTTGAGTAAAGCCGCTTTGGGGTGGCAGAGAAGATTTAATGGTACTAAAACATTGAATGAAGAGGGAGTGGCTGTTTTTACAGCCCCGAATCTGATTTTGCAGCATGTCAAAGAAATAGGAGCAGATCAGAGTATTCTGGGAGAAGGAAGATTTACCGCATATCTTAGAGGGGTGCGTAGGACGGGATTCTGGAAGAAGGAATCCGAGTTTATGCCCACTGTATATATGCAGGATGACAACACGCCTTTGCTTTTGGAGCCGGGTTCGCTCTGGCTGGTCTTTTACTCGTCAACAGGACAAATTCGAGAAGATCAGGATAATGCTCTTGAGAATTAAGACTTAGAATGGGAAAATGAGGCCTAGGTAACAAATGTTAGGAAGTTGAATATGCAGGACTTGTTAAACAAAGCCAAAGAATTGATGCAGTGGGCCGAGCGGTATGGAATTGATGAAATTTCTGTTACCAATGGCTCAGAGAAAATTCATTTGAGTAAAAACGGAGGTGTTGCCCCACTACTTCCTGTTCAGAATTCCCACCAGGCAGTTTCCGCTGCGCCTGCGGCTACAGCAAGTCATCAGCAGGAGATGCCCAAGGTTTTAGTACCATCCGGATTCAAAAAGGTTGTGTCCCCTATGGTTGGCACTTTTTATCGTGCTCCCGGTCCTGATGCACAACCTTTCAAGAAAGAAGGAGATCGGGTACAGGCAGGAGATACTGTCTGTATCGTGGAGGCCATGAAAATCATGAATCAGATCAAATCGCCTCATGAAGGCATTTTAAGAAAGATTCTGGTTAATAATTCAGAGGTTGTATTAAAAGATCAGGTTCTGATGGAGATAGAGCCTACTTAATCAGATGAACAATCTTTTTTCTCTCTTGATGTTTTTATGTCTGTTCTCTGTCGGATGGGGATCTGAGGATGTTGGCTCAGTTAGCATTCCTGAGATTGAGCAGAGGGTAAATGCCTATCCTAACAATCTGAAACTCAGGTATGTTCTTTCCCGTGCCTATGCCCAGAAAGGGGCATCGGATCCCAGATTTTATGACAAATCGATTTCCCAGCTCGAAGAAATCATGCGGACCCGTCAGATTGCTGTGGTCAAATTTTATTTAGGTCTGATGTATGCTCGAAAAGGGGATATAGATACGGCGATTTACCATTGGCTGACCATTGTTCGATCCATGAAACCGAACAATATGACAACTCTGAGGTATCTTGCACTGGCCTTCGAAAGAAAAAAGAAACACTCTGAATCCCTGGAATACTGGGCCAGAATTTTGTCCTTAAATCCTGAAGATTATAAGGCCCATTTTCATGCTGCTCTTGTGACCTTGAGGGATCTTTCGGTGGAGCCCAATATTCGTTTTGCCCGGGCAGCCAATCATTTTCAAAAGGTTTTGGGAAAGTTTCCTAATCATCGTAAAAGTCTCTGGTATCTGTCTTTGACCTATGGTAATTCCCGTCAGTATTTAAAACAGAGACAGGTTCTGCAAAAGCTTGTTGTATTGATGCCAAACAATCCCAGAATTTTACGGGAGTTACAGCAGAATGCCGATAACCTCAAGACTCAGCCACAGGATGCGGTATTGTCTATCAGGCCGGAGGATCTGCAAATCAGACCAGCGGCAAAAGAACCTGAACCTGCCAGACAACCGGAACAGACAAAAGCACCGATTCGGGTTGTTTCTGTTGCCATGGAGATATCGGATGATGAGTTTGCAGCAGCTTTTGGCCGAGATCCAGAACCCAATGAGGTTCCGGTAGAACACAGGCCGGAGCCAGTGGCCATCAATCCGACCCTTCCCATAGATTCACCTTTGTCTGCTGATGCAGAACTTTTGTTCAATCAGGGTGTCACCTATATGAACAATGGGGAATATGACATGGCCCTGTTTCATTTTCTGCAGGCCCAGGAACTGGATCCCAAGTTTGCCCAGTGTTACCTTCAGATCGGTGAAGTATATTTCAAATTGGCCGATGCCACTCCGACTGAAGAAAAATTCAAGGAACATCTCAAGTTAGCTCGTCAGTCTCTGGAAACGGCCAAGCAGCTTGAGCCGGATTCCCTACTGGCACATGCATCCAATGCCAAAATGATTCAGGTGGAAAAGAAGCTTCAGGATGGTTTTGAAAAAGCCCATCTTGATGTGGCTCGATCTGCGATTCGGTCCCAGAACTTTCGTTTTGCCGCAGAGGAATTTATTATTCTTCTGACCAATGGCTTTTCTTCAGTGGAGCTAATGTTTCTGATGGCAGATTTGGTACCTAATCTGGAAGATGGCTCCCTTTTGGATTTAGGTAATGTTCTGGAAACTTTTGTCAGTGAGAAAAAGCTGGCCGGATATTATCTTTTGTCAAAAATTTTACGCAAGATGGATCCAGAACGATCCTGGAAACTTCTGGATGAACTTTTTACAGTCCCTGGTAGAGAGGTTGCGTTTTTTGACGGTTTGAGAAAAAGGGCAGAATCTTCACAGACCGACTTTATGGATGAATATCTTCTCGGTCGCTATTTACTGGAAAATCAGGCATATGGACCTGCTTCCTCGTGGCTGGAAAAAGCCATGCAAAAGGCGGACTCGGAATCTTCCAAATGGATTGAATCCTGGCTGGCAAAGGCTAAATCCGAACCATCCCGGGCTCAAAGACCTGCTTTAACCGCCATTCCACTACCTACAGGCGAAGGCAGACGGCCCTTTGAATTGTATGAAAGACAAAAGGCAGAGCTGATTGCTTTAAACCCAGACTTTCAGACCATTTTTGCTCAGACTCCAAGCTGGGGAGATGTGCAGATCAAACGGGATATTCTGGAAGGATTTTTGAAACAGAGCCCACAAAACAGACTGGCCCAGTATCTGCTTGGATGTATTCTGCTACAGTCCTCCCTGGATAATCTAAGAGATCAGGGAGAAACTTTAAAGGCGAGTCTTCTGGATACCTCGGTTTCTGCTAGTGAACTGGATTCAGACTGGTATTTTATGGCTGGGCTTTTAGCACAAAAGCTAAAGGATAGCTTTTATAGTGAAAAATACTTTGATCGTTCCCTGTACGGGCTTTTGTATAAGGGATTTGAAATTTATTCTCCCTACGCTGCGGTTCTGGTCACAGAGAGTAACAAGGCCATGGAACAGAATGACTGGCAGGCAGCAAACAATTTGCTTCGTCAGGGATTTTTATATGATCCTTATCATGCAGGACTGGCAGCAAACAAGGTTCGTGTTCTGGAAAAATCTGCCCCCAATGAAACATTTTCTTTTGCCAGAACATTTTTGCAATCCCTGTTGTCTGAGGAAATCTACTGGGAGATCTTGAAGGCAGATGTTGGGAATACGGCATTTTGGGCAGTGTTTATGGCCCTTTTGATATTTAGTGCAGCCATTGTAATCAAGTGCAAGGGTGAGTTGAAGCATCTGATGGATGAACTCATGGGGGAACGGTCGCTTTCTGTGCCAATTACAACCTTTGTGGGGCTGGGACTTCTGGTTTTTTTCCCAACTGGTCTTATCGCTTTTTTGCCCATTGTACTCTGGGGATTTTTAAGTGATTTGGAGAAGTTGATCTACATTGTGGGTATTGTGATTCTGATTCTGATGCCGGTAATTTTTCCTGTAGGTTATGCCAATAATCTTGAGCATTTACGGGCCTTGCATCTGATGCAGCAAGGGGAGTTTTTAAAGGCAAAAACAATTTATCAGGACAGGCTCAGCACCAATCCTTTGGATATTGATGCCAGATTTCAGATGGCCTTGATAGAAAATGCCATAGGCAAAGGTTCTAAAACGGCAATTTCCATGTGGGAATCGATTGTCAGTGAGAGGCCCGATCATTTTGCAGCTTTAGGCAATCTTGGTGTGGCCTATGCACAGACAGGGGACTATGACAAGGCGCAGCGATATCTGCAGTCTGCGTTTAATCTGGATCCCATTGATGACAGGGTTTTATTTAACCTGGCCAGAGTATATGAGTTAAGGGGGCAGCAGACTCTGGCAGACAATCATCTGAAATGGATAGGTGGCTCCGGTGAGAAGTCGAGGAAGAATATTGATCGTTATCTTTCTTTTGTGACGCAAAGCCTGCCTCTGTTTGCATACTTCCCGCTCAAAGGTGCCATGTCGAGTCACAATACCTGGTTTGCCTCGGTATCAGAGAGCAAGTTATCTATGAGTCTTCTGTTTTTTCTGGGCTGGTTTGTAATGGGCGGGGGTATGGTAGGTATTCTGTTTTTCTTAAAAGACAAAATGGATGTAGTAGTAACCCACTGTCGCTTCTGTGACACAAAAATCTGTAACAACTGCCAATCTACCCTGAACAATCAGCCTTTATGCAGTGCCTGTTTTGAATCCGAAGGCCGAAGAAGAAAGGGGATTCACTACTTTCGCCATCAGGAACAGTACCACAAAGAGCAGCAGGCAAAGTTACTCAATTATCTGTTGCCCGGGGCAGCACTTACTGTTCAGGATCGTCCCATTTTAGGTCTTTTTATCAGTTGTGTTTTTTTAAGCTCCCTTTTCTGGTTTGTCACGGGGGGCGGCACACTATGGAATTCTTTGTTTCTTGTTGAAAACACAATTCTGACAGTAATTCTTTGGTGTAGTCTTCTGGTTTCCATAACCAGCTATGCCTTATCTCAGATTATTCCTGGTTTCCAAAGGCCAAGCAGAACTCTTCTTTAAAGGATCTTATGCGCTGGTTTCTGGCTTTATATGCAATGGCTAGCATGGCTTTAAGTGTATTTGGCTTTGTGTATTTTTACGGATTTAATTTTGATGGGGTTCCTCTTGGTTATTTCAACAAAGAGAGAGATATCAGTGGAATGCATTTTCAGGAACTGGTCAGTATTAAGGAAGCAGAATTTTCCAGATATCGGACTCAAAGTTTTTTGATACGGGGGGGAGAGCGGGATGTCCGGCTGGAGTTTGATAGGGGCTGGTTTGTCAGACTGGATAAAAAAAAGCTCGCTGATGCTTACCGCAATATGCTCGAGGAAAACCCAATTTGGGTCCGGGCTTTTCATTATTTAAGACTTGATTTTCCTATAAGACAGTTCACATTTGAACCGGAACTAGATGAGGTAAGGACCAGACAGTCTCTGGAACGATTTTTTACAAAACCGGAAGTGATTGATAAACTTCTGAAAGCCATGGCCCCCTTTGTGTCAAATAACATAAAAGGAGAAGTGGTGCTTTCCATCCGTTCAGCTTAGGATATATACTGGTAGAGAATCGGACAAGGAAGTCTGCATGAAAAATCCAGGGACAGGGGTCAATCTGTACACGGAATATATGTTAAATCGCATATCACGAGAGCAGTTCCTTCGCAATTTGGTTGAGCTGCCTGATACCGAGCAAAAACGGGTGCTGGCTATTCGCAATATGCAGATTTTTGAAGAAACCCTGAATCAGTTACGGGGTCGTACTCTTGCCAATTCCACCTAGATAAAATGAATTCAGTATTACCATCCAAAGCTTATTTGAACTATCGTTTAAACCAGTTGGAGCGGTGGATGGGTTTACCTGTATTTTTATCCCGCCCCCCGGTATTGCAGCTTGAGCTTACCAATGCCTGCAATTTAAGCTGTGCATCCTGTGGACACTCATACTGGAATAAATCCAAAAACCGCCCCCGATATTTTCCTATAGAACGGCTGGACTCACTTCTTCCCTTTATTGAATATGCCTCAGAGGTTCATCTAGGAGGTTATGGTGAGCCCATGCTTCATCCAGAGCTCAAATACATTCTTTCCTGGATTAGAAGCAGGGGAGAAAATCTCAAGCTTAAGATGATCAGTAATATCACTTTATTGCAGAAGCAGTGGGAGAGCCTTAAGGAATTGAATCTACTGGTTATATCTATGGATGGGGTCGGCGAAATCTATCAAAAGAATCGTCATACAGATTTTTTAAACATTGAAAACGGTCTGGATTTTTTAAGCCAAAAAATTGAGTCTGGTCATGCCTTGCAGCTTGAGGTGAATCTGGTATGGAATCGGGAAACCCATCAGAATCTCGAAAAAACACTGGAATTTTTGCAGAGATATCCGGTAAAAGTCTTAAATCTGCTTCCCGAAAAGATGTATTCCAAAAATCGGTTTGTGTTGGGTCTTCTCAAGCCGAACCATCTGCACAAGGTGATTTCTGAATTGCATGCCTTAAAACGAGGTACTGGGATTCAGATCAATCACCCAGATCTTTTGAAGTTTCCTTTGGAATGCAATCAACCACTTGATTCTCTTTTTGTTTTAAGTGATGGTGAAGTAATGGCCTGCTGCGCTTCCATATTCAAGGGCAATGAATTCCGCTTTTCATTAGGCCAGTTGTTTGATTCAAAAAATTCATTTTATGATCTATATAATTCACTTAAGATGCGGATGTTTCGCCGTTCCAGGCTACAAAATGCTCCTTATGAATCACCCTGCAATGATTGCGGGTTTCGGCTGGTAACTGATACAAATCTCAGACGGGAGCTTCATGGACAATCCGGCAGATGATCTGGTGCATGAAAGGATTTTGAGTCGTTATCTTCATTTGATGGAGGAGCGCAGAAAGTCGGTGGATTTTGGAATTGATCTTGTAAAAGAGAGGGACTCACTGGCTAAAAAGATCAAGGAATTATCTGAGATATCAAGTCGTCGGGAAAATGAAATCCAATCACAGAGCGAAACAATAAAGAATCTTCAGGGTGAATTAATACACTTACGGCAACAGCACCAGAAAATCAGTACAGAACTGATAGAGATCGGAGACTATACCAGAATTCTTGAAAAGGAAATTTCAGAAATCAGATTGGCCCATCTTGATCTGAAAAAACATTTTGCAGAGAGGGAACAAAGCCGTGAAGGTCTTGAGAAGGCCCATCTTG
>JACFNL010000002.1:38766-89481 GCA_019454875.1 Candidatus Cloacimonadota bacterium
ATTTGCAAAAACATTTTGCAGAGAGGGAACAAAGCCGAGAAGGTCTTGAGAAGGCTCATCTTGATTTGCAAAAACATTTTGCAGAGAGGGAACAAAGCCGAGAAGGTCTTGAGAAGGCCCATCTTGATTTGCAAAAACATTTTGCAGAGCGAGAACAAAGCCGAGAAGGTCTTGAGAAGGCCCATCTTGATTTGCAAAAACATTTTGCTAAGAGGGAAGAAAGCCGTGAAGGTCTTGAGAAGGCTCATCTTGATTTGCAAAAATATTTTGCAGAGAGGGAACAAAGCCGAGAAGGTCTTGAGAAGGCCCATGAGGATTTGATGCGCTGGAGTTTGGAATTGGAGAGAATTGGTAAGCAGGACAAAGAGGAGCATCTAAAGCTGGTGCAATACATTGGTATTCTGGAGCAACAAGGAGTAGAATCAAGTGACAGGATCCAGGTTTTGACTCAAGAGCGGGACTCTTTAAGAGATTCACTGGAGCGGATTCAATCAAAATGGCTATACAGGCAGTATCAAAGGCTAAGGCGAATTCTGCCCGGGTAGTGTTAGCCCCGGCGGACTTGTTCGTTCCTTTTTTTGATAAAGGCCGTATTGATCCCCGCCTCCTGATTTCTTTGTTTGCCAGTGATAAAACTGATTTTTGTTCTCTTTATCTGCAGAAACTGCCCAAAGGTTTTGTACCGTCCCCAAAACTCACCCAGATCCTGAAGGGACTGGATAAACCCATTTTAAGCCAGGATTTTCCTGCATTTCTCAGAAGCCTTGGAGCTACAGTTGAATCCATTTTTATTGGACCAAAACGGGTGCTTTTGGATATTTCTTATGGGTGCAACCTGGACTGTGTTTATTGCAGGAGGCATAGCCCCTTAAATCCGGGAGATCCTGAGAAGGCCAAACCTGAGAAGCAGGAATCCTATATGACCTTGAAGCATATAACAGGTATTCTTAAAGATGCTCAGGATTTGATGGTGGAAGAGTTTTTACTGGTTGGTGGTGGGGAGCCGACCATCAATCCAGAATTTAAGGAAATTATCACAGCGGTCAAGTCCTATGGTTTTGGGCTGAATTTTTCAACGAATGGCCTGGCATTAAAACCAGACCTGATTGATGTGATTTTGCAAATTGGCGTTGATAACATGACTGTTTCGGTCAGCGGGGTCACTCCTAAAAGTTACAAGGCCACTCATCCTTCCAAAAACAAACGAATTTTTGACATGCTGTTTCGCAACTTTGATTACCTGAACTACCGCCGTAGAAAGCTGGTTTTAGAATCGGGGCAGGAGTTTGTTAAGCCTTTTTGCATCTTTTTACATGTTTTGACCTCAGACAATTATCATGAAGTGATTGATATGGCCCTAATGGGTGCGGAGTATGGCTTTGACACCATCTGGTTCAAACTTGTGCATCCTAGTGACTGGTCCAAACATCTATGTTTGAATCAAAAACAGGCAGAACAGGTCAAATCCCAGATTAAGGCAGTTAAAAAGTTGGCCCCTCGCCTAAAGATAAAGATCGATGACTATATGGATCAGGAGATTGATCACTTAAGCGAAGATGGAACCTGGTCTGGTTATTTTCACGATAAAAAACGCTGTTTTGTGGGATGGAATTTTGCCTATATTGATTTGAGTAAAGACTATTCTTTTTGTTGTGGAGACAAGATCGTAGGTCTTAATGATTCCTATCAGGGGTTTTATGATTTCTGGACTTCTCAGGAATATAAAAAGGCCCGTCACTGCGCCAAAAATATTAATTTTGGGGCTACAAACATCCCTACCTACAATGGTGGACAAATTATTGATGACTTCTGCAAGGCATGCGACAATACTAACTTTAATGAAGAAATGGAATTGGATATCAGCCGGTTTGGCCTCAAGGATATGATATGAATATATTGATGATTCACCCCCATGATATCTATTCTCCTGTGGAGCCGTGGACGGTCAGGATTGTTTACCTGGCCAATGAGTTTGTGAAGATGGGCCACACTGTCAGGGTCATCTATCATCTGGAAAGTCCGCATAAAAACCCACATATTGAAAAACGCAGGCAGGAACATCCATTTCAGACCATCCCTATGATTCGATATTCAGCCACACTTCTGCAAAAGATACGGGCAGTCAACGAACATGCAAAATGGGCGGATGTCATACATTTTCAGAAGTGTTTTACCTATGTTTCCATTCCAGCAATTCTGGCCGGAATATGGAATGGGGTTCCGGTACATTATGACTGGGATGACTGGGAGGCTCAGATATTTAAAAACTCTGTGCCTGAGGACACCTACTGGTACCGTTATCTGGATATCACGGAAAAAAGTGTTCCCTATCTGGTAGATACGGTTTCTGTAGCATCCAAGGCCTTATGGAAGCAGGCGGCAAATCTTGGAATTGCCCATACAGAGATATTTGAGGCCCCCGTGGGCGGTGATCTGAACCGTTTTGATATGAGCACTGTGGATGAGACCTCTGTAAGGGAGCAATACAGGTTAAAGCCTAATGTTGTGACCTATGTGGGGCAGTTACACGGGGCACAGTATTGTTCCCTGTTTTTGAAAATGGCAGCAGTCTTACTTGAGCAAAGACAGGATACGACCTATTTTGTGATTGGAAACGGCTCCCAGTTTCTGGATCTGATGAAAGAGGCCGAACAGTTAGGACTACAGGATGATGTCATATTTACAGGTTCAGTTCCTCATGATGACATTCCCAAATTTTTAAAAGTCAGCGATGTCTGTGTGGCGGCCTTTGAAGACACCCCTCAGACCAGAACCAAAAGCCCATTAAAAATCTGTGAATATCTGGCCGCTGGCAGGGCTATTGTTGCATCGGAAATGGGCGAAGTTTCTGAAATGCTTGATCATGGGAATGCTGGAATTCTTGCCAGGCCTGGGGATCCTAAATCTCTGGCCAGTGGGGTCCAGAGGATTTTAAATGATCCGGCACTTAAGACAAGTCTTCAGTATGAGGCTAGAAGAAGGGCAGAAACTCGGTACAACTGGACCAATACAGCTAAACGACTGATGGATGCGTATCACCTGGGGATAGGTGAAAAAAAAAAGGTTACTGGGCGTCTCGAATTTTTAAGCAAGGGGAAACTTTTTCAAACTCTGTTCCCTAAGGTGAAACCATCTAAAATTTCTCTAGGATTAGAGGATATCCCTGAGGAAAAACTGCCATCCACCATGGATGATTTTAAGAGAATGGCCGGGGTTCTGTCTGTGGAAGAGTCTTTTATTGGCCCTCAGCTTGTACAGCTTGATGTAACTAATCTCTGTAATAATGACTGTGTGGCCTGCTGGTCCAATTCTCCAATGCTTGAGGATCTTTTGATAGATCCACAGTCCAAAAAAGATACCTTGCCCTTGCATGTGATTCAGAAAACCATGCTGGATTTGAAAGAAATTGGAACCAAGGAAATTTATATGGCAGGTGGGGGTGATCCTACCATGCATCCCCAGGCCTTTGATGTCTGGCAGTGTATTAAAGATGCGGGCATGATTCTTTATGTGAATACAAACTTTGTGCGGTTATCCAGTGAAGAGGCCATTCGCAAGGTTTTAGATATTGGAATTGATCATTTTACCCTCTCAATGTGGGCCGGAACTGCTCAGGCCTATTCCAAGACGCATCCCAATAAAGGGGAAAAGGATTTTTACAAGGTCAAAAAGGCCATCACATTATTAAATCAGCTAAAAACATCGACTCCCTACTGTAAGGTTTACCATGTGATTTCCCGTCTGAATTATGATGATTTTTATAATATGCTGGATTTTTGCATTGAGACTGGCTGTGAATCGGTGGAATTCACTCTAGTTGATACAATCCCTGGTAAAACTGATCAGCTTCTACTTTTAGAGGAGGAGCGACAATGGCTTTATGAACAGTGTGAAAGGGTTTTGTCTCAGACCAAAGATCATAAATACAAGGGCAAGGTACTCCTGTTTGGATTTGAGAGGTTTATGCGCCGTTTGTCATCTTCTGATTCCAATCAGGGAGAACATGACAAAAACATCATTGAATCCCTACCATGTTACATTGCCCATCTTTTTGCCAGAATCATGCCTGATGGAGATGTTAATTCCTGCTTAAAATCACACCGTTTTCCCATAGGGAACATACACTACCAGTCTTTTAAGGATATCTGGTCCAGCAATCGACAAAAATACTTCCGTAGCAAGGCTCAGGTTTATGAAAAGAAGGATGCCATGTTTTCCCTGATCGGAAACGATGCTTCGGCTACTGTAGGCTGTTACAAGTCCTGTGATGACATTGCCAGAAATCAGTATATGCACAAACGCATCATGGAGCTAAACCCTTTGGAAAGAGGATTTTTAGAGGTCTATCGGCACTATCTGACGGCATCGGGCCAGAGGTTATGAGTTTTACAAATCAAAACAGGGACCTGGCCGGAATTCTTCAGGAGAAGGTTTTTGAGGGGCCAAGGCATGTAGTGATTGATATTACCAATCGCTGTAACACCAACTGTCTGGCCTGCTGGACCTATTCTCCCATGTTAAAAAAGGAGAACCGTCCCCCCAAGGAATGGTACAAACAAAGTATTTCCTGGGAGTCTTTGAGCAATCTGATTGATGATTTGGCTGACATGGGCGTTCAAAGAATTCGCTTCACTGGTGGCGGTGAGCCCTTGCTTTACAAACAGATGCCTGAGGCCATTCAAAAAATCAAATCCAGGGGCATCTGGCTGGCAATCACTACCAATGGCACCCTGTTGCAAAATGAAATACTCGATACAATCTCATCCTTAAAGGTCGATGAAATTGCCATAAGCCTATGGGCTGCCTCAGAAAAAACCTACAGAATTTTGCATCCGGCTGCCAGGGATGGTCAGTTTTTTTCTATTCTTCGGGCTGTACAAAAATTAAAGTCCAATCCCGTATACAGCCCAAGAATCAGCTTTCTGAATGTGATCAACCGGCACAATGTGCATGAAATCAGTAAAATGGGCGATCTGGCCCGCAATTTATGCGTAGATTCTGTTTATTATACTCTGGTAGATTCCATGCCAGATACCCGTGAACTGGTGCTTTCTGATTCAGAGCGTATTGAGGCCATACAGGAAGTAAAAAGGGTGAAACACAGGTTTTACAATAAGACGGAATCATTGCACTGGGATAATCTGGAAGGGTTCGAGGCAAGACTTGTTCAGACCCGTGATGAGGTCATTTATGATAGGGATGGCATAGATAAAATGCCCTGTTACATGGGCTGGCATTTTGCCAGAATCGGTGCAGATGGAGGCGTGTTTCCCTGCTGTAAGGGGGTTGATTATCCCATGGGTTTTATTGCGGCAGAACGATTTAGGGATATATGGATCAATCAGAAATACAGGCAGTTTCGTATTTTGTCTCTTAAGGAAAAAAAAGATCATCCCTATTTTGCCAAAATGAATTGTTACCAGATGTGTGACAATCTGATGCACAACGAGCAGATACATCAAAGGCTTACAGATTTGCGACCGGAAGACAAAACGACTCTTCTTGGTTCCCAGATTCCAGTTTTACAGGATCTTAAGGGGTGAGATTTTGCTGTTTGATGGTTACCAAAGGGTACAGAATGCTCTGAAACACTGGCCGGAACTTATGCAGCTACCCTTGTTCCTCTGCTCCAGTGAACTGATTCGCGTAACCCAATTCAGGGAATCTTCAGTGCTAAAAAAGCTGAGTCTAAAGTTTGCCGGCCCTCCACAACGAATTAAAGAAGCGTTGGGTCTTTCAAGCATTGAGCTTAGACGCAGTGGGCAGATGGAATGCGAGGCCTCAATTCGTGGCTTAAAACTTCATATTGAAATTTATGATTCGCTTGCCATGCTTGCAGAACAAATCCGTCTATCTCCCATTCTGTTTCAGAGGCTGGCACTGTCCTTAGAAACTGGGGTTTTGCTTGGGGATTCATTTTCTGAATCAGAGTTTCTTGATAAAGTTGCATTAGGGCAGGTTGTTGCTCCCATAAATAACTTGTCTGAATTGCAGGCATTGATTGAATGGTGTCTCAAGTACAAGCTACGCCCATCCCAGCTTATCTCCAATCCCGGTTTTATTCTGACTCTTGATTTATCCGCATTTTTTGCCCTGCCCATGAGTGAGTGGATTCGTGATGAACCATTTTTTGCCTGGATTTTAAGCGATCTTTTAGAGCTTCAGGTATATACACCGGATCTGGCTTTATGGGTCAAACCCCTGATTCGAGCTATGGCCTGGTGGGAGCAAAACCTCAACGATTCCTCAAACATCCTAAAAAATGCCATAACAATATCCAATCGCAAAATTGTATTGCCTGAAATGGGAGTCTTAAAACTTCTGTTCTGCTATTCCTTCTGTGATTTAGACCCAGCATACCTGGACGAAGAAGTTCTCAGTTTTTTCCTTAAAAAACGCCCCTGGATGACAATCCTTAAAAAACGCCCTTTAAACGAAGACCAGATTCCCGAAATCTATGCCGCCCTGGTACGCGATTTTTCATCGCTTGCCCCCGTCTGCCTATGGCTCTTCTCATTACGAGGCATGCTTTCTGAGCCTAAGTTAAGCCAGGCTACCCAAACCGCCCTCTCAAAAACCCTTGAATTTGCCATCCTCCAGCAAAATGCCTTTGATGAATTTGTCGCCGAGGACAAATCCAAACTGTCCGAATCCCAATACTATCTAGCCCTCTCCGCCTGGCTCGAAGGCGAAATCCGTACCCGCTCGCACTGGAAGGATTTTTTGGAGTTGGGGGGTAATAATGTTTAGTCAAAAAATTGTATGTAGGATTTGCTTTAATTCAAATGAATGGAAAAAACCTTCTGGTGAAGCACGCCACTTGGAAGGTAAATCAACATTTGTGGCCCAGAATGGTTATGGGTTCGAGGAATGGCTGTTTCAGACAGATTTTGTTAAGGACGGTTACCAGTATGGATATTTGCAGCAGTTTTCTAAGAAAATGCCGGGCCACAAGTTTGATGTGTGTTTGTTTACAATTGATGGGGACAAGAGGCGCATGATTGTCGGCCAAATTTTAGATTTGGAATGGGTTTCCGATGAAGATGCCTGCAAAATTCTGGCTTCCGACTCAGGTAATGAATGGCTTAACAGAATGGAGCAAGACTGCAAAGAGATCAATATTGAATTTGATAGGAGTAATAATACCGGTAACAGTGTCATTAATGTCAGATTCAAACCCGGAAATCTTCAAAGATTTGAGCCTAGGATGATTGATTTCCCTAAGTGGAACAAGCAATGGGCTCGTTATATACCATATCGAGGGGACTTATCTGAAGGCCTGTATGAGTCGTTGGTTACGCCGAGGGAGTCTCCAGGTTTTGGTTCTGAATACAGATCAGAGATTAAAATTGAACGAAACACTTTGGAAAGCTCTTGTTTTATTGATCCGCTGCACAAAAAGATCCACAACAAAATCAAGGACTATTTGGATACGAAATATGGAGTGAATTACAGCTTGGAGAAAGACAGGGTGGATGTTTATGCGGAGTATAATGGGTTGGCTTATCTGTTTGAAGTAAAAACAAAGTCAGAAATGATGGAGTGCTTGCGAGAGGCACTTGGGCAAATACTTGAGTACTACTGGACAAAGTATCGTGATAAACCATGCCAGCTGGTAATTGTGGGTGGAGACTCAGATTCAGAGAATGTAAAGGCGCATGAATATCTTAAACACTTAAATGAGTCAATACTGAAAATATCCATACATTATGTCCCGTTTAGAAAAAACTCAACCGGGGAGATTGAACTTGGAGATGGGCTGGAAAAATTGTTCGCAAAACAGCTCTGAGGTGATTTCCCTGTTCCAAGACAGGGAAAAATGCAAAAAAACACTTGACAGAAAATTTAGACCCGCTTCGGGTTGAGTCTAGGACCCCATAAAAACAGGCGACAAAAACTCCTTTTAACCTTGTTAAGCTTTCAGATCAAAACCCCTGATTCATTTTTGATATTTTCCTGGCAGTTTTCCCTATAAATTCGCTCCAAGAAGGCCAAAAAACCAGGGGTTATAATGTACTCATGCAAACACATCTAATCATTCATCAAAAGCTGGTTCAAGCAGTTAAAAATTTAAGAAAAAATGAAGCCGAAATTCTTGATTTGATTGCCCAGGCCGATCAGACCAGGGATTTTTTAATGCTTATGCAGTATCCGTCCCTGTTTAGCTATTGTGTAAAGGGAATTGGGCTAACTGATGCCGAAGCCTATAATTTTCTGGCCTTGTATAAAAAGTCCAAAGAGATTCCAGCACTGACTGAGGCCATACAGTCAGGGGAAGTATCGGTCAGTAAACTGAGACATATCTGCCCGGTGATTAATCAGGAAAACCAAACGCTCTGGATTGAGAAGGCCAAATCAGAAACCAACAAAAAGTTGATTGATGAGGTAGCTAAAGTTTCCCCATACACCAAAAAGAGAGAAGTTGTTAAACCAGCCGGGGAGGGCATGAAACGCTTGTCTTTAGATGTTTCTCCAGAACTGATGCAAACCCTTCTAAGACTTCAGGAAGTGTTAAAACTGGATAATTTGACCCAGGTAATTGAAGTGGCAGCCAATGAAACCCTGGAAAGAAAGGATCCGGTCAAGAAAGCAGAAAGGGCCGAGACCAGGGCTAAAAAGAGAGAAGCTTTGGAACAAGGCAAAGCAGCAGGAAAAACGAGTGTCAAAGAGGATGATGAAGTTGTTCCCATAAGTTCCGATAAAAATGACCATGATTCTGAGCCTGTTTCAAGACAGGAGCGCAAAAAATTGCCCATGCATCTTGTTCATGCTGTGAATCGAAGGGATCGGGGGCAGTGTTGTTATTATGGAATGAGAAATAACCGCTGCGATTCAAGGTATAGAGTCGAAATTCATCACATTGAGCCAATAAGCCGGGGTGGGAAGGACACAATTGAGAATTTAGTTACGCTTTGTCATGATCATCACAAATTGATTCATGAAGCGATATTTGGGCAGAGGTTTGCGGGGAATAAAAAAAGCGACAGAAATCCAGTGGAATAGATTCTGTCGCATAAGGAAGACTGAAATTAGCCGTTAACGGAATCTTTCAGAATTTTTCCAGGAGTAAATTTGGGCATTTTGGCCGCTGGGATTGTCAGTGGCTTACGAGTCTGGGGATTTACACCTGAGCGAGCCGCCCGTTCCTTAATCTCCCATGTGCCAAACCCAACCAGCTGGATTTTGTTGCCTTGAGCCAGTTCGCTCTTCACCACTTCAATAAAAGCATCAACGGCCGCTGCTGCTTCCTTTTGATTCAGAGGTGTAGAGTCCGCAATACGCTTGCACAATTCATTCTTATTCATGAAAGCCTCCCGCGATTCGATCGCGATCCTGTGATGAATTCAGGTGTCAACCCCTGATTCCGCCTGTATATAGGGCAATGACTAACTTTAGCATTGACGCTTAAATCCTTCAAGCGATTCCGCGTACAAAATCACCTGAAATCCACAGATCGCATAGATTTAATGCTAAATGAAGCAGGCTAAGAGCCCATAAATTGCCGAGTTTCAGCCCAGCAAATGCTAAAAAAATGGCCGGAATGCTTAAAACCAGTAGCCACAAAAGTTCAGCATTTGGACTATGAAAAAATAGAAATATCAGGGTGTTGAGAAAAATCAGAGTTTTGGGTGAGGAAAGTCTGCTGGCGAAACTCTCGTAAAATGCCATACGAAAGAAGATTTCTTCCGGGAATGCGACCAGGAAATACTGGTTCAGGACTATCAGCATGGTGACTTCAGGTGAACTCGGGGAAAAGGCCGCTATCAGGACAATCAATAGGAGCAGAAAAAATATAATTTTAGGGTTTATGGGAGAAGATTCTAATTTGAATCCGCAGCCCAAGGGCCAGAATACAAGGAAAAGCGGAATGAGCCACCAGATATGAACTGGTAGAAACCAGAGGATGATACATCCAAGAATATATAGTTTCGCTTTGAAATTCTGTTTCAATTTGAACTGATGATAGGATGCGGATCTAAAGAAAATCCAGTACAAATTCGTTTCAATTTGAAAAGAATGGGCTGTTTAAATGTTGGCAAGCTTCTTTCATTAGAGTAAGCGTTGTAAATAAGCACCGGTTGGTGCATAGGTGAACCTGTTAAGGAGGAATCACAATGAGTCTGAATCTGAAACCACTGGGTGACAGAGTTGTAATTCAACCAAAAAAGGCTGATGAAAAAACAGCTTCTGGAATTTATCTTCCAGCTACCGCCAGCAAAGAAAAGCCAATTGCTGGTACTGTTGTAGCAGTAGGGAATGGCAAGGCTAATGATGCCGGAAGCAGAACCCCACTCGAAGTTAAGGTCGGAGATAATGTAATTTTTTCAGAGTATGCTGGTACTGAAATCAAAGTAAATGATGAGAAGTACCTGATCATGCGTGAAGAAGACATTCTGGCAATTAACTAATTCAAAACTACAATCTACGATAGAAAGGAATAGACTGATATGGCAAAAGAGCTGTTATTTAATCAAGATGCCAGAGCAAAACTGGAAGCTGGTATCAACAAATTGGCCCGTGCGGTTAAGGCAACATTGGGACCAAAGGGATGCAATGTAATCCTGGACAAAAAATTTGGTTCTCCTCAGATCACAAACGATGGTGTGACTATCGCCAAGGAAATCGAACTTGAGGATCCGTTTGAGAACATGGGTGCACAGCTTCTGAAAGAAGTTGCCTCTAAAACCAATGATGTTGCTGGTGATGGTACTACTACAGCCACGATCCTGGCTCAGGCTATCGTTAAAGAAGGGTTGCGCCACGCAGTTGCTGGACACAATCCAATGGCTTTGAAGCGCGGAATTGATAAAACAGTGACCAAAGTTGTGGATTACATTCGCAATAACTCTGTAAAAATCGAAACCAAGAATCAAATCGCTCAAGTAGCAGCAATTTCTGCTCGCGATCAGGCTATCGGTGACATTATCGCTGAAGCTATGGATAAGGTCGGCAAAGACGGAGTTATCACTGTTGAAGAGTCCAAGGGTATTGATACTACCCTGGAAACCGTAGAAGGAATGCAGTTTGATAAGGGCTACATTTCTCCTTACATGGTAACTAACTCTGACAAAATGGAAGCAGAGCTGGAAAATCCATACATCCTGATTACTGAGCACAAGGTTTCTGTAATGAAAGACCTGTTGCCAGTATTGGAAAAAGTGGTTCAATCCGGTCGCCCACTTCTGATCATCGCTGAAGATGTTGACGGAGAGGCTTTGGCTACTATTGTGGTAAACCGCTTAAGAGGAACATTTAACTGTGTTGCTATCAAGGCCCCTGGCTTTGGAGATCGCAGAAAAGAAATGCTTGAGGATATCGCCATTCTGACTGGTGGAACAAAAATTTCCGAAGATAAGGGAATGAAACTGTCCAGCATTGAGATGGGTCATTTGGGTACAGCTCAAAGAGTAATTGTTGGTAAAGAACTGACAACTATCGTTGAGGGTAAAGGTAAAGCTGATTTGATTAAAGGTAGAATCGAGCAGATTCGCCGTGAAATCGACAAGACTACTTCCGATTACGATCGTGAAAAACTGCAGGAACGACTGGCTAAATTGTCCGGCGGTGTGGCTGTAGTTAAAGTAGGGGCTGCTACTGAAACCGAAATGAAAGAAAGAAAAACCCGTGTTGAAGACGCTTTGTCCGCAACTCGTTCAGCCGTTGAAGAAGGCATTGTAGCTGGTGGTGGAGTGGCATTGTTAAATGCAGTTCGCTCTATCAAGAATTTTGAACTTCCTGGAGAAGAGAACTTTGGTGTAAACATTGTTCGTCGTGCTCTGGAAGAACCAATTCGTCAGATTATTGCCAATGCAGGGTTGGAAGGGGCTGTAATCATTGAGCGCCTGAAAAACGAAAAAGACGGTTTTGGCTTTGATGTTGCCCGCGAGGAGTATTGCGACATGATCGGTGCTGGTATCGTAGATCCAGCTAAGGTTACTCGTTCTGCTTTGCAGAATGCAGCTTCTATCGCTTCTATTCTTTTGACAACAGAAGTGTTGATCACAGAAAAGAAAGAAGATGAGGATAAGGCTGCCGGAGCCGGTGCTGGCATGGGCGGTATGGGCGGTATGGGTGGCATGGGCGGAATGATGTAATATCGTTTCGGTCCCGGTATGTTACCGAGATAGCTGGGCCCCGTCTTCAGTTTTGTGAAATTGAGGGCGGGGTCTTTGTTTAGAATTGAAACACAACTCATGAATATTCCCCGAATTACTTGGCAAAATCTTTGCAACGGCTGAATTGGGAGAAACTAAGGAGGATATTTAAATGTCACTCAAGCAGAGCAGGCCGAATCCGGCAGAGGAGCAGTCAGAAGTTAATTTGACTGAGGATCAGGAGGGGGCAGAAGCAGTAGCTAAAGAGGATCAGGTTCAGACCGATTTTAGTGAAGAAGAGCTTGCCGATGAGCCGATGTTGACCGATTCTGAAGCCCCAGGCATCCATGAGGAGCTGGCAGAATCCAAGGATAGACTTTTGAGATTGGCTGCAGAATATGACAATTATCGAAAGCGTACAATCCGTGAAAAAGAAGAATTGGCCCGGTATGCCTCAGCTAGTCTGATGGAAAAATTGCTTCCTGTACTGGACACAATTGAGCGAGGTGTTTTGTTTAATGAGAAGACAGAATCGCTGGAATCCGTCAAGGAAGGCTTGATTAAGATTCATAAACAGTTGTTTGATATTCTAAACAAAGAGGGGTTAGATACGATTGCTGAGGCAGGTGAGCCATTTGATGTAAATTTGCATATGGCAGTAATGCAGGAAACAAGCGATCAGTATCCCGACCAGACAGTAATGCAGGTATTTGAAAAGGGTTATCGTCTGAAAGATAAAATTCTCAGGCACGCTAAGGTAAAAGACTCTACAGAAGGCTAGAAGAAGGAGTGAGCAAATGGGTAAGTGTATCGGAATTGATTTAGGAACAACCAACTCATGCGTTGCAGTGTTGGAGGGCGGGGATGCAGTTGTAATCCCCAATCGTGAGGGTAATCGTACTACTCCATCTATCGTTGCCTTTTCTAAGGATGAGGAAAGACTGGTTGGAGAAATAGCCAAAAGACAGGCCGTTACCAACGCACATAACACCATTTTTTCCATCAAGCGATTTATGGGAAACAAGTATGACTATACAGAAAAAACCGGTGAAACCAAGCAGGTTCCCTACAAGGTGATTAAGGCTTCAAACGGTGATGCCAGGGTAGAAATCAAGGGGAAGGTTCATTCTCCTCAGGAAATTTCTGCCATGATTCTGACCAAGTTAAAAGAGGATGCAGAGGCATATCTGGGTGAGAAAGTCACTGAGGCTGTAATTACTGTGCCTGCATATTTTAATGATGATCAGAGAAAAGCTACGATTGATGCCGGTAAAATTGCCGGGCTTGAGGTAAAAAGAATCATCAATGAACCAACTGCTGCGGCTTTGGCTTATGGAATGGGCAAAGATAACAAACAGGATCAGACCATCTTAATCTTTGATCTTGGTGGTGGTACCTTTGATGTGTCGATTCTTGAGCTTTCCGAGGGTCTGTTTGAAGTTAAGGCTACAAATGGGGACAACCACCTAGGTGGGGATGACTGGGACCAAAGACTGATAGATTTTATTGCCGAGGAGTTCAAAAAGGGACATGGCATTGATTTAAGAAAAGATCCTATGGCTCATCAGCGCCTGAAGGAAGCAGCAGAAAAGGCTAAGAAGGAATTGTCCACTGTGGCCAAAACTACCATCAATCAGCCATATATTACGGCTGGTGCTGCTGGTGCTTTGCACCTGGATATGGAAATCAGTCGCTCCAAGTTTGAAGAACTGACCCATGATCTTCTGATGCGTTGTAAGGTTCCGGTAGAAAATTGTCTTCGGGATGCTGGTATCAGCACAAGTGAGCTTCACACTGTAATTCTGGTTGGTGGTTCAACTCGTATGCCAGCTGTACAGGAACTGGTTAAGAAGTTGACTGGTAAAGAACCTCACAAGGGAGTAAATCCTGATGAAGTTGTGGCTTTAGGTGCTGCAATTCAAGGTGGAGTTCTTTCTGGAGATGTGAAGGATGTTCTTTTGTTGGATGTGACTCCTTTGTCACTTGGAATTGAGACGATGGGTGGAGTGGTCAGTAAGATTATTGAAAGAAACACTACAATTCCTTTCAAAAAATCTCAGGTCTATTCTACAGCGGCTGACAATCAGCCCGCTGTTTCAATTCATGTGGTACAGGGTGAGAGGGAAATGTCCCGTGATAATAAAAGCTTGGGAACTTTTGATCTTGCAGGTATACCACCAGCACCAAGAGGTGTTCCTCAGATTGAGGTGACATTTGATATTGATGCTAATGGTGTTTTAAGTGTGACCGCCAAAGACAAGGGTACAGGCAAGTCACAGTCTATTACAATTTCCGGCTCTTCTGGATTGGACAAATCAGAAGTGGAAAGAATGGTTCGGGAAGCTGAGGCTAATCGTGAGGAAGACAGACTGAAGCGAGAAGCTGTCGATGTCAGAAATAATGCGGAAAGCCTTCTGTTCACAACCAAAAAGTCTTTGGAAGAACATAAAGACAAACTTTCTGCCGATGATGTTTCCATGCTCGAAGCCGCGATCAAACAATTTGATGAGGTCATTCAGGCAGGGGATCCAGAAAAGATCAAGTCTGAAACCGAGGTGTTTTTGAAGAGTGCCCAGAAGATTTCTGAGGTATTGTATAGGGAACAGGCTCAGAATCAGACGGATTCGGATGCAGCTTCAGCTCAGGCTAAGGCTGATGATGATAAAGTTGTGGATGCTGAGTTTGAAAAAGTGGATGATAACAAGTAATTTTGTAAATCATCATTGATGGAATTTATTTTGGGGGGCTGTTGTGGTTGTTCTATGACAGTCCTCCAAATTCGGATTAAAGAGGTACTATGAGCCAGAAAGCGGACTACTATCAGACTCTGGGAGTTGCAAAAAACGCTTCCGAGCAGGACATCAAAAAAGCTTACCGGAAACTGGCAATGCAGTATCACCCGGATCGCAACCCAGGTAACAAGGAAGCAGAAGCCAAATTCAAGGAAGTTCAGGAAGCCTATGACATTGTGGCAGATCCACAAAAACGGGCTGCCTATGACCAGTATGGCCACGCGGCTTTTGAAGGCGGTATGGGTGGTGGAGGATTTTCCCAGAGCTTTGACATGGGAGATATCTTCGGAGATATGTTTGAAGGCACTGCATTTGAATCCTTTTTTGGAGGATCGGGTGGAGGCAAACGCAAAAACCGGCCACGGCGCGGTGCTGATATGCAGTATCAGATGGATCTGTCTTTTGAGCAGGCAGTTTTTGGACATAAAACTGAAATATCTATTCCTAGAACTGAAGAATGTGGAGACTGTCTTGGTAAGGGTGCCGTAAATCCTTCTGATATAGAAACCTGTCCAATTTGCCGTGGTTCTGGCCAAATCCAGAGAACACAGGGCATTTTTTCTGTTGCTACTACCTGTCACCATTGTGGTGGTGGTGGCTCGATTATTAAAAATCCATGTAAATCCTGCCAGGGTAAAGGCCGTATCAAAAAGAGCAATAAAATTTCCGTGTCCATCCCTGCCGGAGTGGATGATGGATTTAGAATCAAGCTCAGAAGAGAGGGTGAAGCGGGGGAAAATGGTGGGCCAAGCGGGGATTTGTATCTTCTGATTCGCGTGAAGGAGCATGAGTTCTTCAAACGGGAAGGAAATGATATTCTTTTGACCCAGAGCCTTACATTCACCCAGGCGGCTTTAGGCTGTTCCGTGAAGGTTCCGACCCTTGCAGGTTCCGTGAAACTGACAGTTCCTGAGGGTACAGCCAGCGGCAAGGTCTTTCGTTTAAGAGGCGAAGGGGTCATGGATGTTCATGGTCATGGCAAGGGCGATCAGCTTGTTCAGATTCAGGTGGAAACTCCTAAGAGCCTGACTTCCGAGCAGAAGAAACTTCTAAGAGAGTTTGCCAAACTCAGAGGTGAAGAAGTTGAGGAGCAGGATTTTTTAGGAAGGGTCACTGAAAAGGTCAAAGATATTTTTGGATAGAATAATCAGTTAGAGAATTTCCACTCCACATAACCGGAATAGTTGTAACTTTGCTCTTTGGGTATGCCAAGTTTTTGCCATGCCCAGGGGGTTAAGTCGATGCCAGCAGGATTTACCACAAGTCTTCCATCCCAACGGCGTTTTTTATGCTTGAAGTATTCAACTGCTCTTGGGGCTGAGCGAGTAACCCAGTAGGGGTCATCCCGAAACCAGGGGCCTAGATCCTTGATGGGCATTCTGACCCAACCTGTGTATTTCCCATTACCTAAGGGTCGACGAACCACAATAAATTTTCCGACAGCAGAATTGTCTGGCAATGCTCCGGTAACAATACCATCCACTACTCTGGAACCGTCTTTGAAATAGGCACTTTCTCCCTTGTTTCCAGGTTTGCCAAAGCTAGTGCCGTAGACATGGAAGATGTTGTTTCCCATATAGGCGGTTTCGTGGTTTCGTAAAACCGTTTGTGAGACCACCTTTTTTCGTTCAAACAGAGAACGGGCCACAATATGAATGAACATTTCCTCAAAGACAGTCCGGTCTTTTTCGCTAATTCTTTTGATGACTTCAACAGGTTTGATCTGTGTTTTTTTATCAATGTAGCCACGGATCAGATCCCCTAATGGATCTTTAGCAAAAGAAGGTGCAAGAAAACTTAGGGCTAACAAAACCAGAATGAGGCGGGCCATAAGTGGGTTATCGGAGATCCGATAGCCAGACATGATAATAATCGACTTCAGAGCCTCCAAAGGCACAGATTTCAAGGCCATGAACTGATTTTTGCATCAAAAAATAGGTGGTAGGGTAATAAAGAAAAATCCAGGGAGCATCATCAACAATAATTCGCTCTATCTGATTGTAAAGTCGATTTCTCTGGCTGGAATCTCCGATTTCTCTGGCCCGCACCAAAAGATCATCAACCTCAGGATTGTGGTAGCGGGCGGAATTACTGATGCCCTTGTTTCTTGAGTGAAAATTATAATAAAGAACAGCGTCAGCATCAGGGTAGTCCGCGATCCAGGCCGCTGAAAACAAAGGGGCCGTGCCTGCATCTACCGATTGCCAGTGATCTCCTATGCTTACAAACTTCAAAGACAATTTAATGCCCAAATCCGCAAGATTGGCTTGAACAGCAGCAGCGGCGGCTCTAGTGTCTTCGGATAGTGCAGTTTGAAGCACAATTTCAGGAAAATCAATAACCAGACCCAAAGAGTCAAACTGGTAGCCAGCCTTAAGTAGGTGCTCTCTGGCTTTTCTGAGTAAAAAGGGATAAGGCTCAACCCCATGAGTGTAACCAGGGACTTCAGGGGGCAGAGGTCCTTTGGCAACCATTCCATGATTGTTTTTGATGTAACGAACCAGGAGCTTTTTGTTGATAGCGTAGTTTAATGCCTTTCGTACATCCCTATTGTTGAAGGGGGGGATTTCTACATTCATGCCTAAGTAGGCCGTTTCCAAAGAACTGGTCTCCTTAAATTTGTAACGACCTTCTTTTATGGCATCCTTGAGTCGATGAGCGGGCATGTGAGTTACATGATGAATTCGTCCGGCCCGAAATTCCTCATACTGTTTCAGATCGGATGGCATGACACGGAAAACCAGTTTATCCAGATAGGGCCTTCCCCTGAAATAGTCGAGATTGGATCGTAGAACCAGAGACTTTGCCGGTTCAAGGCTATCAAAAATAAAGGAGCCACTACCTACAGGATTATCCTTAAAGGAATCCCCATGTTTTTCAACATCTTCCTTGGCCACTATGGATAGGGGTGGAGTGGTCAAAATACTCAGAAATGGGGAGAAGGGGTTTTTAAGCCTGATTTCCAGTTTGTGTCTGCCTAGAACCCGGATTCCTGAAACCTCATCAGCCAAAGAATCAGCAAATTCATCCGCTCCTTCAACCACCCGTAACAAGTCGCGGTGAGGACTATTGACGGCTGGATTTAAAAGCCTTTCCATAGAGTATTTTACATCTTCAGCAACTAGCTCCCGGCCACGATTGGCTGATAGCTGACCATCACCGGTTACAGTGTGAAATCTCACTTTTTCCTTGAGATCAAAACTGTAAACTCTTTTGTCATCAGAAATTTTCATACTGCGGATCAGATCGTTAGTAACCTCCATATCTACATTCATTCTTAATAGTCTGCTGTACAATTGGGCAACAAGTTCTGCTGAGGTGGTATCCGTGACAAAGGCTGGATCCATTGTGGTAGGCATATCAAGAATGGCTCGATAATAAGTGCCGCCAAATTTGGGCCGCAGAACTTCTTCCTGAGCATGATTTTTGATACGCCAGTTTTCAAATCCTAGCCATGCACCAGAACCTAGAGCCAAAATCAATAAAATCAGTATGGTTCGATTCATAGAAACGCGTGTATCATAATCGAAACACTATGGCACAGCAAGAATACTATCAAAAACTGGTGGAACAGATAAAAGACTGGGATTATTACTATCATGTCCTGGACAATCCCAAGGTTTCAGATGCGGACTACGACCGGGCCTATCAGGAGCTTCTTAAGCTTGAGAAAGAACACCCTGACTGGGTCGTTGTTGACTCTCCAACCCAAAGAGTGGGAGGTGAGCCACTAAAGCAGTTTTTTAAAGCAAAACACGAGTTTCCCCTGCTTAGCCTTAACAATATCTACAATGAGGGAGAGCTTCACGATTTTATTGACCGGGTGAGTAGAAATCTACCCGCAGGCAAACAGGTGTCCTGGTTTTGTGAGACCAAATTTGATGGTTTGTCCCTGGCTATAACCTATGAGGGTGGAAGGCTTTTAAGGGCTGTTACCAGAGGGGATGGCTCAAATGGGGAGGATGTGACGGCCAATGTGCAAACGATTCGCTCCCTGCCATCTAAAATCAGTTTTTTAAAGAAGCTGAGCTTGAGGGCTGAGGCTTTGATTCCCAGGCTTGAGTTTGAAAGAATCATCAAGGAGCAGGCTGAGGCCGGACAAAGGGAGTTTGCCAATCCCAGAAATGCCGCTGCTGGAACCATTCGCCAGCTCGATCCCAAAGTTGCCGAATCAAGGAAACTGAAGGTGTTTGTGTATGAGATTCTCAATGCTAAAGAATTGGACATAAAAACTCACGAGGAAGCCATTGAACTGTTAAAGCGGGAGAAGTTTTTGACAGATGCCAACGGTAAAGCCTGTGCCGATGCTTTAGAGATACAGGCATTTTATGAAAAGATTCTGGTGGCAAGACCTGATTTGGCCTACGATATTGACGGGATTGTAATAAAACTCCAGGATCTGGCTTCTCAGGAACTATTAGGTATTACGGGAAAAGCTCCCCGCTGGGCCTGTGCTTATAAATATCCACCCTTGCAGGCCAAGACAAAAATTGCCAATATTTTTGTGCAGGTGGGTAGAACTGGGGTTTTGACACCGGTTGCCGAATTTGAGCCAGTTTTTTTGGCTGGTTCCACGGTTCGGTTTGCCTCCTTGCATAACTGGGAAGAAATGCGGGAAAAGGATATCAGGATTGGAGATTTTGTTTTGATCGAAAAGGCTGGGGATATTATTCCCCAGGTGGTACGGGTTCTGCCCGAAATGCGTCATGGTGGGGAAACCCTTTTGCCAATTCCTCATCAATGTCCTGTTTGTGCCTCACCCGTGAGTCAGAATGATTCTGAAGTTGCTATTCGTTGTAACAATCTGAGCTGTCATTCCAGGCTCCTTGGTAATCTAAAACATTTTGTTTCCCGTGATGCTTTGGATATAGCCGGTATCGGGGAATCTGTATTGACCCAGCTTCTGGAAATGGGAAAACTTAAGACACCCATAGACTTATTCTTTCTGAGTGTGGATGATTTTCTGGCATTAAAGGAAACCCGGGAAAAACTGGCAACCAAACTGTTTTTGTCCATAAAAGCCCGACAAAAGGTAGAGTTGAGCAGGTATCTTTATGGATTGGGGATTCCTCATGTCGGTGTAACGGTGGCCAGGGTTCTGGCCAGACATTTTAAGAGTCTTAAGATGCTGGAAATGGCGGAAATTGAGGCATTGACCGAGGTATCCGGACTAGGCAATGTAATGGCTGAGGCAGTGTATGATTTTTTTCGTAGTCCCCTGTATCTGGAAATGGAAGACCAGAGGGCAAAATCAAGCCTGGAGGTTTTAGATGTAGTGGAAACCCAAAAGGTGGATGGGCCGCTCAGTGGGCAGATTTTGTGTTTCACAGGAACCTTGAGTCGCATGGGACGAGCCCAGGCCTCTGAGTATGCTGCCCGTCTAGGGGCACAAACTACCGATTCAGTGACAAAACAGACTACAATGCTGGTGTACGGGGAGAAGGCAGGATCCAAACTGGCCAAGGCTGAAAAACTGGGAATTTCTGTACTGAGTGAAGAGGAATTTTTTGGCACATATCCTGGGGGAATGAACTGATGGCAGATGCAAAACTCAAAAAGCACCTGGAGCAGATGGAAGAATGCTGGAGTGAAAACACAAGCTGGCCATTTTTTGGAATGAGCTCTGGATACAAACATCTTGATGAAATGGGTGGTGGCTTTCGCGATGGAATCTATCTGTTTGCCGGAGGAGCCGGGGTTGGAAAAACCAGCTTTTTGTCAAATTTACTGTTTCAGTTCATGCAGTTGAATCCACAAGCCATGGGGCTTATGTATTCATTAGATCAGAGCTATCTGGATCTGGTGGCAAGACTTTTTGCCCTGGCAGCGGATCTGCCCGTGGATATGATTCGCAATCCCCGACAAATCAAAGAGAGGGAGGAGCTAGAAAAGAGACTTCAGGGGTTTGAGGTATTAAATGGCATCAAGGAGAGATTAACTATTCTGGATCAGTCCCATGACAGTTTCAGTCTTAAGGATATTGAATCCCAGCTTGCCCCAATTAGGGATGAGGCTTTAAACGAACCAATTATTCTGGCCGTAGATCCGGTAATGGATCTTTATATACCGGGGGTTCGTGATGAGAAGGAAAAGTCTTATATTATAATGGAGGAGTTAAAGAGACTGGCCAGAAAGTATAAGGCCTGTGTTATTGTCAGTATGCATACTGATCTGGCAGCCAGACAGAATAGACCAACCCTTGAGGAAGTACAGTCCAAGGCTGGTCTTGTGTATGGGGCCGATCTGGTAGGATTGTTGTACAACGACTCCCTAAACCAGTTTGAGACCCCATTTCTGGAATGGGAATGGGGTACTGAAAATCTGATGGTTCCTTTGGTTGAGCTTAATATAGTGAAAAACAAACATAATCGGGATCTGGGTCGTTTGTTTTTCCGCTTTTACAATGCCCAGACCAGATATCGTGAATGCACTAAAGCTGAAAATGATCATTACAATGAGATGTTAAAAAATCTGGATCATTTTGACAAAGATCCCAAAAAACGCAAGGATGCCCTGCAAAAAAAGGTGTATGTTGCCCCCAAGCGCAAAGAGTATGAAGGGATCTTTTAATTATGAGCAGCACAGAAACATTTTCCCGGGCCCTGGAGTTACAAAGAAGAGGGGAGTATTCTGCTGCTGCAATGGCCTATAACAGAATCCTGGAATCTGAACCGGATAATCGACCAGCTCTGATTAATCTTGGGGTTACTCATTTTGCATCAGGCTCATTTGCAGAAGCGGTGATGGCTTTTCGCAAGGTTTTGTCATTGACTCCTGATGATGCGGACACCCTCTACAATCTGGGACGAACCTATCTTGAGACCCAGGAAGATGAGAAGGCTTTGGAGAGTTTTACTCGGGCCTTGCAGATCGAAGAACAGGATAGACAGATTCGGGCGGCCTATGCCAAGGCAAAATACCGTCTAGGTGCAATTGAGGAAGCGAGAGAAGTGCTTCTGAAACTGATTTCGGAGGATAGTTCGGATCATAAGGTACTTCTGCTTTATGCAACCTGCCTTTTTGCCCAGAAAAAATATGCGTCCTGTATTGTATGTTTAAAACCAATAGTGGATTCGGATCTGGGCAATCAGGAGGCCTGGACTCTTCTGGCAAGCTGTTATGAGCTTGATAATCAGCCTGAAAGAGCAGTAGTTGCCATAAAGCGGCTGATTCTTATAGCAGGGGATAGCCCTGAGCTTCACAGACGGCTTGGAGCACTGTATGGTTCCATGAATCAGTTTGCGGAAGCTAGGCGGGCCTATTCCAAAGCCTTTTCGCTAGAGTCTTTAGATCTCAGAACGGGAGCCGAACCTGTGGATACCCAGGCCCCAGCAGTTACATCCACTCATCCCAGAATTCTTGAGCAGAATCAGGTGTTAAATCAAAGCCAGCAGTTTTTAGTGAACCAGGACTCCCGAGGAGCCTTGTATGAGTTACAAAAACTCAATCGCACCTATCCTGAATCCCTGATGGTAATGCAGGAGATGGCTTATATTTACCAGTGTCTAGGAGAATTGAAACGGGCAGCCCATTTTTATGAAAAAATCCTGAAGCGCGACCATAGGCATCTGGAATCCCGTATGCAACTGATCCGAATTTCTCTTACATATCCAGAGGCTGTTAATGGACAGATTTATCTGGAAGAAACCCTGGCCCTCTTCCCTGATGTGCTTGAAGTCAGGGAGCTAGCCGGAGAATTTCACAATCACAGACAAAATTACGCGGCGGCCATTGCCTATTTTAATGAATGTCTGCAAAAGAAACATTTATCACCAGGTGTTTATGAGGGGCTTTCAGAAGCGTACATAGTTACCGGTCGGGGTCGGGAGGCCGTGAGTCTCTTGAAGGATATTGTGGAGAAGCATGAAGAGGTTCTGTCATTGCGCATGAATCTTGCCCGTGCCTATCTGTCCCTTAATCAGGCAAAAAATGCAGCCTCGGTACTAAGGAATGCCCGAGCCCATTTTGAGAAAAACGCAGGCCTTTTATCTTTGTCGGCACAGACAGCTATCGCTTCGGGTAAACCTCAGAAGGCAGGGGATTTTTATAAACAGCTATCCATGTTAAGCACGGTAGAAAGACTATATTATGATGATTATATCAAGAGTTTGATTTACATCCGTGATGTGGAAACAGCGGCCAAAAGGCTTAAGGATTCACTGCGTTTTCGTCAGAAGGGATTTGATGTGATTTATCTGGATGCCTTGATCCAGATTCTTCGTAAGAACACATACCGTTTCAGTATTCCCTGGCAGGCACTGTGGGCCGATTATTCCGAGGTAATGCTTCAGAAGGTACCTGAGTTTAAAGCCCTGTTTCAAGCCGATGATCTGGAGTTTGTAGCCCAGCATGAACCCTTGATTCAAAAAATGCTGGTGAGACAACCAGAAGTATTGCAGCGCTTAAGATTGTTTATCAATCAATTGACAATACCTGAGCAGGCTGTGAATTTAATGGAATAGACTTGCCAGAGCTTAATCATCAGAAGTATTCTGACGGCCCAAAAAGGTGAATCCAGAATATCCATGTTTGTATTGCGTGAAATGCTCATATCCTGCCTGCCCTATAGCAGGCTCTATTTTCTATCCTTTGTCTGTCTTTTTTTGACCAATGCTTTTATGGCCTTGATCCCTTTGCTGGTCAAAGAGGCAATTGATCGGGATGTGATTGCTGGGTTAAATGGAAATTTTTTGTATTATCCGGCCCTGATTTTATTGGTTGCAGTGTTTCTGGCTGCCTTTCGTATAGCCTCAAGAATTCTGATATATCGTGCCTGCCGGGAACAGGAACATGACTTACGCGAAAAGCTCATGCAAAAGATATTGTCTGCCAAGGCATCGGTTCTGAATCAGGCCACTAGAGGGGATCTGATTACCAACATGCTTGAGGATACAACCCAGGTTCGGCTGCTGGTGGGTTTTGGGTTTGTGCAGGCAGGTAACATTCTGCTTCTTTATGGGATTTCCCTGCCTTTTATGTTGCAGATATCTCCCATTCTGACTCTTTATTGCGTAGCTCCTTATCCTATCCTTCTGATTTGGGTGGCTTACCTCAACCAAAGGCTGTATCACCTGAATCTGGAAGTAAAACAATGGCAGGGAGAACTTGCCGACTTTACTACCCAGAGTATTCACGGGATTCATGTGATTCATTCCCACAATTCCCGGGAATCAATGGCCGAAGAGTACAAACGCCGAGTCGATTCCCATTATCAGGCCTCCTGGAAAGCGGCTCGCCTGGATATCATCATGCTGCCGGGAATGATATTTCTGGCCTCACTTGGTGAATGGGCCGTTATTCGTTACGGGGTTCCCATGATTCAGAGTGGGTTGATCACTAGGGGAGATTTTCTGGCCTTGCATGGTTATATCGGGTATCTACTTTTTGCTTCCATTTCGGTTGGGTTTGGGGTGTCCACCTTCAATCGTGGTTATACTTCCATGCAAAGGTTATTAAATCGATATGCCATGGAAGAAGAAAAAGGGCAGGGAGAGGCTTTGGGTTTTAACCAGGTCGAGTATGAGTTTCAGTCTCTTGAGTTTTGTTATCCCTTACAGCCAAAACCTGCTTTAAAAGTAGATCATCTTAAATTCAGTTCATTGCAGACAGTAGGAGTTTTTGGTCCTATCGGTTCGGGAAAAAGTACATTTTTCAGGCTGCTCATGGGCTTTTTTATTCCAGATCAAGGCAAGATTTTTGTGAATCAGGAAATCCTGGGCGAGAAGAATCTGGCACAGTTGCGGGCTTCTGTGGTTTATGTGTCTCAGGAACTGTTTTTATTCTCCAGAAGCATTCGCGATAATCTGGATTTTTATGGAAATCATTCGGATGAAGAAATTCAGGACGCCATTGATTTTGCCTGCTTAAGAGAAGATATTGAGGGTTTTAAGGATGGGCTGATGACATTGGTGGGAGAGCGGGGGGTTCGTCTGTCTACGGGACAGAAACAAAGAATTGCCATAGCCAGAGCATGGCTTAGAAAACCGGCCTTGATGATTCTGGATGACTGTTTTTCAGCTCTTGATACAGTGGTCGAGGAGAAAATTCTAAAAAATCTGATGGCCCAAAGAGGTGATGGAGGACTGATAATCAGCTCTCATCGTATTTCTACTTTAAAACACTGTCAGAGAATTCTGGTATTTAAAGGTCATACAATTGAGGGAGACGGCACCCACACAGAGCTGATGAAAAAAAATGAGTATTACCGTACCAATTATGAATTGCAAAGGGATTTTGTCTGATGCAGCTAATCAAGTGGTTCTGGAAAGAAGCTCAGGCCTGGCAGGGACACTTGATTCTGGCCCTGTTTCTGATCCCTGTTGTTCAGGGTTTTAGAGTCATTCAGCCCTGGTTCATTCAGAAGGCCGTTGATTTGGCTGAGGTGCCAGACAGCACCCAACAGATTCTTGATTTGGCCTTCTGGTTTCTGATGTTAATTATTGCCAATCATCTGGCTCAGTACTGGCAGGGCTATCTGACGGGAATTGCAGGCTGTAATATAGTCAGAAGTATTCGTTCCAAGGTATATGCCCATTTGATTTCATTGCCTTATGCCTGGTTTCACGGGATTCGTTCCGGTCAGATGGTGGTCAGGCTAGGGTCTGATGTAGAAGCTGTGCAGAATGTGCTTTCAGGTTCGTTGATTCGTCTGATATCGGATACATTGGCTGTTTTTGGGATTTTGGCCATGATGTTCTGGCTTGATTTGCGACTGGCGTTTTTAGTTACTCTCAGTATGCCACTGCTGATTGTTCTGACAAGCTGGCTTGGTAAAAAAATGCAAAGAGGTTATCTCTTGACCAAGAAGCTGATGTCTCAGCTCGCCACTAGTTTTACCGAGATTCTGGAAGGTGGGTACACCATACGGGGTTTTGCCCGTGAAAAAGGGGTAAACCATGATTTTTTTCTGGCTTCCCGTGAGCTTACCGAAGCAAACCATCGTTTGAATCGTCTGGAACCAACCTATTTTTCCCTGGTTGAATTTTTTTCCTCTTTGCTTTTGGCTCTGATTCTTTTTGACGGGGTGAAGCAGTTGAGTTATGGGGGGCTGACCTTTGGGGAGCTAGTGGCATTTATTGCCTTTGTTCATCGCCTGATGACACCCATTCGCCACCTTTCCGGTTTCTTTAGTGAGGTCTTGAATGCTTTGACCTCCATGAAGCGCATCTATGAAATTCTTCAGGTTGAGCCTGAGAAAGAAGACAGGGAGTTTTTGGGACGGTCCCCCAAAAAATTCGATATTGTATTTGATCGGGTTAATTTTGGTTATGGGGAAGAACCCGTCCTTAAAAATATGAGTTTTTCTATCAAGGCTGGTGAAAAAATTGCCATTGTGGGCCGAACTGGAGCCGGAAAATCAACATTGGTTCGGTTATTGAACCGCTTTTATTCTCCCCAGTCCGGTGCTATTCGTATAGGCGGAATTCCCATAGAGCAGATATCCCGACAGGAACTTAGGGCAAGTATTGGTTTTGTGCTTCAGGATGTCTATCTTTTTAGTGGGACTCTTCTTCAGAATCTTTCCATGTTTGAGCGGGCCCGTAACCAGGGCTGTATCCAGTATGCCGAGGCAGTGTTTTCTGAGGGGCTGATGCCCGGGATCTCTATTGATTCCCCAATTACCCAGGGTGGAGGCAATTTTTCGACAGGAGAGAGACAGCTGATATCTTTTGGCCGAGTGTTTCAGAAAGATTCAGCAATTTTTTTGCTGGATGAGGCTACCGCAAATCTGGATATGTTAACGGAAGGATTTTTGCAGCACAGGCTGGAAAAGTTCATGCAGGGCAAAACAGCCTTGATTATTGCCCATAGACTGGCCACAATTAAGGCTGTGGATAAAATCCTGGTTTTAAAACAGGGGCAGGTAGTGGAAAGCGGTACCTATGAAGAACTGATTGCGGCCAAAAAGGAGTTTTGGGAGTATTTCCGCAATCAGTATGTGGACCTTCTGGATTCATCTAGTCCAAATCGTCCTCAATAGTTTCGCCTTCAAGGTAATATTCACCCAAACGGGTACAGAGAATCTCCCCCATTCTAGCTTCAAACTCCTCGATCAGATCCAAGGGGTTTAAGATACCCGTTTCAGACAGTCCAAATTTTTGCAATGTCTGGAATTCCATCTCAGATATAGGATTTACATCCAGAAGAATTTTGGACAGTTTGACCCGTTCTTGACTGAACTCATCAAAATGCACCCAGAAATCCTGCTTCTGACCACTGTAGTTTAGAAAGATATAGGCCAGTTTTTCAGACTCTTTCTGAGAAACTACGGCTGAGGAAAAAACATTCAGCTTTCCGGTTTCTTCTTTGGTGAGGCGGGCCAGAAATTTAAGCTTCATACACTTTCTGCCTGTATTTCTTTTGCCATTTCGATCTTCATTTCAATCCCATCCATACAGATTAGGGTTCCAGTTTCCCTAAGGCCCTCATCTGCATAAAGATTTTGACAGTGGGCAGTATATACAATGTCAGATTTTGCCTGTTTTAAGTGGGGAAAATCTTTTAAAAGATAAGAGATGGATTCTAAAGGACTGTTAAGGCTGATTCGGTTTTCTGTCTTAAAGCGTCGTACAACAGCCACAAAACGGCAGGATTCTTCATACACCTGGGCCGAGTCTTTAGTCTCAAACCCCAAAATTGGCTTTGGGTAGTCGGTTAGATGCAGTGAAACTACCTTCTCCTGATCACAAAATAGTGCCTGGTAAATTTCCTCAGTGATGTGAGGAACAAAAGGTGCCAAAAGTTTGATGATGGTATTCAAAGACAGGTACAGGGTTGTTTTGGCAGATAGACCTTGTTTGTCATTATGAATCTCTGGATTGTACAGTCTGTGTTTACTGAGTTCCAGATAGTTATCACAAAAATCCCAGAAGAAACTCTCAATTTCGGAAAGGGCTAATGAATATTCGTATTTGCTCAGGTATTCGTCAGCCTTCTGAATACAGGAATTGAGTTTAAAAATCAGTCCCTTGTCCAGATCAAAAGTAATGTTTAGGCTATCAGGACTCTTAAAGTCCTTTAAATGCATGGCACAGAAGCGCGAGGCATTATAAAGTTTTGTGACCAGTCTGGAAGCAATCTTGAATTCCTGTTCCTCAAAATAACAGTCTGTGCCAAGTCTTGCTCCGGCTGTCCAGTAGCGGATCACATCGGCACTGTAGGTTTCAATCAGTTCTTCAGGGCCTGACTTGGAGTTGCCCTTGGATTTGGAGATCTTCTGGCCTTTTTTGTAGAGTACATGGCCGGAAATCATGATGTCTTTCCAGGGAAGGGTCCCATGATGATGGTAGGCTTTTACCATGGTGTAAAATGCCCAGGTACGAATGATGTCGTGAGCCTGTGGACGCATTCCCATTGGCATAAAATTGGGCCGTTGATTTGCTTCACCCCATTGGGCATTGATTTGTGGGGTCACTGAGGAAGTCGCCCAGGTGTCCATCACATTTCTATCACCAGTGAGATTTTTACTCTGGCAGTGAGGGCAATTATCTGGTTTTGTGTTTAAAGGATCCACGGGCAGGGATTCAGAAGAAGCCACCACAATTCCCTTGCAGTCCTCACAGTGCCACACAGGAAAAGGCACCCCAAAAAACCTTTGTCTTGAAATACACCAGTCCCAGTTCAGATTCTCAACCCAGTGAGTGAATCTCTGTTTCATAAATGCAGGATACCAGTTGAGCTCATCCCCCAATCTGAGAAGCTCGGCCTTGTAATCAATCACATTGATAAACCATTGTGGAGTAACTAAAAACTCAACTTCCTTACCACTTCTTTCATATACATTGACGGTATGAACAATTGGTTTTGAAGCCAGAAGATGTCCGGTATCTCCCAGTTTTTTTACAATGGCCTCACGGGCTTCACGGATTTTTAATCCACTGAATTCCTGGGCCAGTTCACTCATTTTACCTTCTCTGGTGATGGCCATTTTTAAGGGAAGGTTGTGTTTCTTATACCATTCCACATCGGTTTTGTCCCCGAAGGTACAGCACATAACGGCCCCCGTACCTTTTTCCTTGTCGGCCTTTTCATCTGTAAGGATGGAAATTGTATGCCCAAAGAGGGGAACTTTCATGGTTTTACCCACCAGATGGGTATATCTTTCATCCTCAGGATGTACAAATATACAGGCACAGGCCGGCATGAGCTCTGGCCGGGTTGTGCCAATGACAATACTTGCTCCTGAGCCGTCAGCCGCATCAAAGCGGACATCATGAAAGAAGGATTCCTTTTCTGTGGCCTCCAGTTCGGCCTGGGCAATAGCAGTTCTGGCATCACAGCACCACATATGTGGTTCTTCCTTGTAATAGACTATGCCTTTTTTATATAGATCAAGAAAAGAGCGTTGCGAAATTCTCTGGCACTTTTCATCAATGGATGAGTAGGTCAGGCCCCAGTCGGCAGAAAATCCCAGGGAAATCCACAATGCCTTAAAACGGGCCTCAGTCTCGGCTACGGTATCTTTGCAGATCTGATTGAACTCAGAACGACCCATTTCATGACCACGAACTCCCCGTTCCTTTTCAACAAATTTTTCTGTAGGCAATCCATTGTCATCAAATCCAAAGGGATAAAAGACATTTTTACCTGACATTCTTTGGTAGCGGGCAATAATCTCCGCCTGGGTGTAGCTGTACACATGACCAATATGCAGGGCTCCCGATACGGTAGGTGGTGGGGTATCAATAGAATAGATGGGCTTTTTGCTATCCGGATCAAAGGCAAAGACTCCTTTTTCCTGCCAGAAATCCTGCCACTTTTTTTCTTGTTCCCTGGGATTATATTTGCCTTCTAAACTCACAATTGCTCCTGGATGTAAAATTTTGTGCATTATATCTCATCCTATAACCTTGGTGAAACATCCTGGCCTATAGTACACTTAGATTCATGTTCTGTTTAAGAGGCAAAAGACAGGGTTCAGTCACTCTTTTGGCATTTGTGGTGCTAGGAGTAATGTCTGTTATTGGCCTGGCATTTAATGAATCAAGCCGCAATTCTATTCTTCAGGTTTACCGGTTCAAGATCCAGGAAAAGTCCCTGGGGGTGGGGGATTCGGTGGTTGCCCTTGCCAAAAGAATTGTTGAAGAGCAGGCCAACACGGGAACTGGAGCGGTTGCTGAGCTTTTTGCCGCCATTGGGGAAGGTAAGGATCCCGGCTGTAAAAAGATTCTTGATTTCCCCAACGATCCAGGAAGTTATTCTGATGTTCTCGCCTTTTTGAGGGAGACCGTGGAAGGCCGTTCCGTAAAGTTTACGGCCAGTGCCGAGGTCTGTATCAAACGAAGCAGTGAGGGTTATCCCAACAGGGAGGGGTATAAAACTCATCAGGATGAATTTAAGGGAACTGTTGAGCTTAGAGTGGCATTTGCCATGGATATTGTCACAGTTAAAACTACAGGGGATTCAAGTGTTGTTCGTACCAAGGAACGGGTGATTACCAGTAATTTTGAATTCAAGAGGGTGAGGGTTCAACCACCTGTGGTCCGTGATTTTACCCTGTTTGTATCCAATGCCTTAAAGGGGGCGGCCGAAGAAAAACCGGGAGATTATCTTGGTGGAAAATTTAATAAACTGGAAGTGGATGGTACAGGCAACAACTATGGCAGGGGTTATCTGACTCTGGATCATGGAATCTCTGGACAGGAATCGCAGAAGCTTTTACCGGAGTTATCAACCAAGAAGGGTACTAATCCTGACAATCCATTTAAGGGCAGATTAGGTTATGTCTTTTTAGGCACCCAGGAAGACAAGGCCATGTATCTGAATCTTACCGCTGGTCATACCCAGGCAGCCGAAACCTTCCATCTGTATCGCGGTTCTACTGGGCAAAGTGATTTTTATCAGTTGTATTCAGGTGATTATGCTACGGTGCTAGATTCCAAAGATGCCCCAGCCCCTGGTTCCCAGACCCATGAACAGCATTTTGAGAGGGTAAAAAAATTGCTGGAATCCCAAGGACAGGTTACAGATCCTTCATCGGGAATGGCATTTTATTATCTGGCCAGAAAAGACTATGGTTATGCTAATACCTGGGGTAAACATCCTGAATTTGGTTTTGATATTCCCCGTGACAAGGACGGAGTAGCTACGGCAAATATCAATGCTAGTTCCTTGCATCTGTTTGGCAGCAACTGGTCTTCTGATGGGTTGGGCGGAGGGGAGTTTGCCCCTAGCGGTCCTTCCTTTACCGTGGTTTTTGGTAATGTTTTTCGACGCTGTTTATCTCTCACTGGTTACAAGCAGGTTAAATCCACCCCTCAACCGGGGACAGGTCGCAGTTTTGAAATTCAGGCCGGCCCATTGTTCTATTACAAAGATTATGATCAGCTAACCAACCATAAGCTTTATTTGCATGAGGGTTTTAAATCAGATTTTCGCAGTGGTCATGCCTACCAGCCGATTGAGGCCTGGGATGCTCGGGTAAACTGGATATGGAATGATCAAAATCAGGATCAGCCCCAGATTCATGGGGCCTGGACCTTTATTTCCGGGGATGGCTTAATGGGCAGGCTGGTTCCTGCCATTAAGGGACTGTTTGAGAGTAAGGAAGGTCCCAAAATTTACGATGCTATGGTTGGGCCCCCCAAGGTTGGCAATCATAGTGATATTTATGCGAAGGTCATTGAAGCAGTCAAGGATGGTGCCTCGGAACAGGACGCTTTAGTTTCTCCAATTCTTCAGGCAATTTACAAACTGGAAGACAAATGGCCTAATGTGTTTGAACTTGGGGGGGACGGGGTCAGTGCCGATGCCGATGGGGTTCTACAGTGGGATAAAAACTCCAAGATTCAGAGTGCTTATTTTCGTGAGCTTTTGATTCAGTTTTATTATAACGCAGCCCGTTCAGCCAAGGCACAGCAGGGGCAGAGCCTAAACTGTGATAATGCCCCCACGGATCTTTTGAAAAAGGCCTGCCGCAAATGGGCAGAAATTGCCAGTGGTATTGAAAATGGAGATGAAAAAGTTAAAAGGAATTATACCTGGTCAGATCCTGGTGGCTGGACAGCCAAATCCCGGGTGATTGCCCGGGAGAAACTTTCTAATGAAGGTAAAGGAAGCATTCATTATTTTACCCTTCCCGATCCCTGGACTATACTTTATGAGCCTTCCGGTTATGGTAAAGCAATTGTTGAGCCAGTCAATCGTGAAGAGTCCTGGAAACAGACCTATGGAAAAATTGGAAAACCTGGGGGAGAAGGCCGTACCACTGATATACATGAAGCATTAGAGCCTTTAAAAATGGAGGGACAGCAGGGGTATACAGCTGGGCCTTACCTGTTTGAAAACTATTTTAAGGGAATTATGACGGATCCAGCCTGGTCTCTGCCTTACAATCAGTCGGCCCGATTTTTCTTTGATGCCTTAAAGCAGATGTATTTTTCCACCTCAGTCAGTGCTAAAGACCGTGCGGCCTATTTTAAGGACACAGTAGCCCCAGAGTTTCGTGACTCGGTTGGATATGTGGACAATTCCAACAAATACATGGAAATTGGGGGAAAAAAGCTTGATCGTCCACTCAATTCCACGGTGCAGAAGGCAATTTTTAAGGAATATGCAGGCAAGTCCAGGGAAGAAATGAAGGGTTATTATTTTCTGGCTGATATGGAAGGCAGTTCGGCTTTAGAGGATTTGCCGATTAACAATCTGGCCAATGGCAGATGTGCTTTTCGCTTTCAAAGTGCCCAGGAGTTTTTTGAGAGGTATGCACCCAATGGTAAAAACATTGAAAATTTTAACACCTCAGTTTGTATTTTTGGGGGACCAGTGGAATTCCCCGACGGTTTTTCCATAGACGGTCAGGGAATTATCTGGACTCAGGACAAGGTTAAATTTTTAGGCAGTTTCACGGCAGCAAAGGTAGCAGTTCATGCCCTGGAGTTTGAAGCAGGTAGCAGGGAGATTCATGCCTCACTGATTCAGAGAAACCAGAGTGATTTTAGATTCACTCCCAAGTTAGTCTATGGAAACCTGGTGGCTAACGGTCTTGAATCCAATATCAGGACAGAGGCATTTTTGAAGTATAATTCTTACTGGAAACAATCTGATTTTGTGGTCAGTTTTCAGCCGTTTTTGACCTCATGGGGCTTTGATCGGATGAGTGGAGAATGATGAAGATCAAGGGATTTTCCATGGTGGAAATCATGATTGCCGTGATGGTGGTCACCTTAGGGGTATTTCCGGTCTTTTACCTGATGACATCAGGAAGTCGCGGAACCACGGTCAGTATTCGTGAAATATTTGCTGTTAATCATGCAGCCAATATTATGGAACTGGTTATGGGGTACAGCTATGAAAAGCTGGTTTCTATTGTTGGCTCAGAAGCAGTAGAACTTTCTCAGGGTGGCTGGCTTTTTTACAACAATAGTGAACACAAGCTTGAGACAGTAAGCTCCGATTCCATGTCAGACGGGGGAGCTGTTCCTATGTTATGGACCGGGGAAAGCAATGGCTCTGCCTTACAGGGCTGGCTTAACAAACTCAACCCAGAAATTCCCCCCATGGAAGTCTTTTATACCAGGAAGTTGAAAGTTCAGTGTTCTCCTGCCCAATTTTATTGCACAGTTGCCGTGATCATGGAATGGGAAAGTGAGTTTGGCAGCGGGAAGGGTACAGTAGATTTAAGATCGGTTGTGGTAAGAAAATGAAAGTAAACTTTGGTTGCAGGCAGGCCTTCACTTTAGTTGAGATCATGATTGCCGTAGTTATTGCATCTGTAATCAGTATCTTTTTGATGACTATGCTGACCCGTTTTACCGTAGATACCTCAAGAATTGGCAATCAGGGCAATGCTTCCCGTGAAATCAGCCGTATTTTGTCAACCGTCAAAAATTACATCCGTGAATCAGCTTCCATCAATGCCGGGGAAGTTTCATTGTCAATTGGCCTGCATTCAGGGAAGACCGTTGTAGTGAATCATGAACCTGGTCGCAAGGCTATCAGCGTAGTGGAGGGCACAGAGCAACGATACATGGGCCAGGGTTCGGTTTATGGTTTTAACATATCCGAGTTTCCCGGGATTCATGGAATGTATAAAATTACCATTAAATATGAAAACCCACGAAATCCTGAAGAGGCAAGCGAGGCAAATGCTCTTGAGTATTCAGCCCTGGTTTCCCAAAGGGCCCCCACTCAGGGCGATACAGTCCGTTGGATCCCCAACAAAGAAAGTATTCCGGCAGACTAGATAAAGCTGTTTTAGAATTCTTTGCGTTTGAGAATTTCCGACCAGATAATCCCATCCAGTACCTTACGACTCTGGCTCCTTCTTTTTGGGGCAGGAGCAGAAGTAACAGTAACAGGGTTTAAATCTCTGTAGGCCTGGGTTTGTTCTGTAGAGGGCAGTGAGGCCTGTTCCTGATTCCAGGCCTCATCTATAATTTCAATTGCCTCTTTGATAACCTTTGAGTCAATACTCATGGCTATTTGTCTTGGCTGCTAAGTTCCAGTTCTGGTCCCAAATGGGCAATGCTTTGACGCATTTGAGTATCGGCCTCAATGTTTTTTAGCCTATGGTAATCCATAACAGCGAGTTTACCGGAAAGCAGGGCCTCGGCCAGAGCCATGGGGATTTTGGCCTGGGCATCAATAAGTTTGGCCTTGGATTCCTGTTCCCGGGCATACATTTCTTCTCGCTCAGCACGGGCATTGGCAACTCTTTGTGCGGCTTTGGCCTCGGCAATCCGTTTGTCTGCATCGGCCTGATCAATTTGTAGTTTGGCCCCGATGTTCTCTCCTACATCCACATCGGCTATATCGATGGAGAGAATTTCAAAGGCAGTATTTTTATCCAGTCCTTTAGACAGAACATATTCAGAAATGGAATCGGGATTTTCCAAAACCTCTTTGTGAGATGTGCAGGAACCGATCCTGGTACAGATTCCTTCCCCGACCCTGGCCAGAATTGTTTCTTCTCCGGCCCCACCAACAAGTCTATGAATGTTGGCCTTAACTGTAATCTGGGCTTTGGCCTTTACCTGAATTCCATCTTTGGCCATGTTTTCTACCATGCCAGTCATAATAACCTTGGGGGTTACACACATTCGGACAGCCTGCAATACATCGCGACCAGCCCGATCAATGGCAGCAGCAGTGTTAAAGTCCAGGGGTAGTTTGGCGGAACTAGCACTGATTAAGGCATCTACAACCCTTTGCACATCACCACCAGCCAGATGATGGGTCTCCAGCCGTTTTAACTCAACTCCTAAATCGGCTTTGGTTCCCATGATCAAAGGTTTGACCAGGGTAGTAGGATTAATCCCACGAAACCGAAAGAATAAAAAATCTATCAGACCAACATCTGCACCGCAGGTTCGGGCTTCCAGCCACAGTGGAATAGGAATAAATGTAGTGAACAATACAAGAATAAATAAAAATCCACCACCGCCTAAAATGATAAACGGTATCAGAGCTTCCATTGTCAGTCCTTTCTTAAAGAGAGTAGTTCTGCCACAAGCATTATAGTCAAATCATCAATCCCTGTCCTCAATTACCTCTAAGTTTCTTTAAGGCCTCATGATTAGCCAGTCCATCAGCATTAAATGGATTGGCACTATATCCTTCGGTGTAGTAGGCCTTTGCCTCATTTATCAAGCCCTCAGCAAGATAAATAGAGCCTAAGGCATACCAGGCCTTTTGCATCAGACAATCCAACTTCACGCACACCTTAAGGTTCGTGATGGCCTGAATCAAATCCCCAGACTCAAGAGAGGCGATGGCCAGATGGTAGCGATGTCTGGCATCCTGGGGGAATTTCTGGCAGAGGATCTGAAATTCAGATAGTGCAGCCTTGAAGTTTTTTTGATGCAGGTTTTTTATGGCTGTTTCCTGCAATAAATGCAGGGATGGGTCATCTTTAATTTCTGTGCTTTCCAGTCTCTTTTGCCAGTAGATGAGGGCCTCCAGTTCACGACCTTCGGGGTTTAAGGCAAGTGCTTCCATAAGGGTCTGATGGGCCAGGGCCAGTTTATCCAGATGAAAATAGCACTCCAGAAGTAGTCTTTTATGATAACGACTATGAGCCAGATGTTCAGGTTTGAGTGAAACAATCAGATTGAGACACTCACTCCATTGCTTTTGATTTCTTAATGCCAAAGCGGTTTTTAACGAATCTGCTATATTCATGCCTGCATTGTACTATGGCCTGAAATCAGGGAAAAGGGGACTCATGAAAATTGGAATTCAGACATGGGGTTCAACGGGTGACTGTCGGCCAATGTTTGTTCTGGCAAAAAAACTGAAACAGGCGGGGTGTGATGTGCAAATGGCGGTCACTTGTCTGGCAGGTCATGGGTTTGAGAAGGAAGCTACTGATCTTGGCATTGAGTGGATTGGGGCACCAAAGGATATAGAGCTCTCAGACGCGGATTTTCATAAAACTTTTGGGGAGGCTTGCAGCGATTTAGTTTTGTTGCACAGGCTTTTGAAAAATGGGTATTTTCCTTTTGAAGAGCATATGATGCAGGCATCTGAAATACTCGCAAGAGATTCGGATGTTCTGATTCAGCATTTTATGTGCCACACCCTAAGAATCGCGGCAATCAAACACAATCTCCCCTGTGTCAGTGTACACTTTTGGCCCGGCTCCTTAAGCACTCGTAACTCAGCACCTTACCCCCTGCCAAATCTTGGGACCTATTGCAATCAGATACTGTGGAACCGTGCTCATGACTTGTTGAATTTTTTGTTTCAGAAACAATTTTCTAAAATGGCAAAACAGATGGGTGTTCCCATGGCAAGGTTCTGGCCAGACTGGTGGACATCAAAGGAACTAACATTAATTGCTTGCAGTCAGAATCTGTGGCCCAAAGAACCGGATTGGCCGGAATCATTTTTTGCCTGTGGGTTTCTGGATGACTCGGTGGAATCAGGTGAGATTCCAGAGGATCTCAAGCAATTTCTTGAAAATGGAGAACCACCGGTTTTGTTTTCATTCGGCTCAATGGGGTATTTGAATGCATCCAGGAGACAGGAGTTTATGGAAAACATAATGCAAAACACTCCTTGCAGATTTTTGGCACAGCTCTGTGATAAAGACCAGCCCACAGGTTCAAGTGATGGAAAAATATACAGATTTTTACGGCTGCCCCATGCCAGTCTTTTTCCCCATTGTGTGGCAGCAATTCATCATGGGGGTGCTGGTACTACCCATAGTGTCCTGAAGGCTGGACTTCCAGCAATGGTAATCAGTTTTTGTGAAGAACAGTATTCCTGGGGATTACAGGTTCACAAAATGGGGGTTGGTCCCAGACCATTTCGCTATAAAAACATCGGAACAAAAGATTTAAGCAGACAAATTTTGGAACTGACGCGGAATACATCGTATAAAACTGAGGCTATCCGTCTTTCAGAAAATATGAATATGGAGTCTGGAGTAAATCAGGCAATTACAAAAATTAAATCCTTGAGCCGCTGGTAGAATACTACCATCTTATCCATCAAAGCCTGATCCAGATTAGTTCAAACTGCATTTTTGATTGTAATTTTTTTGTTAGAACTGTGACATACAGAGTGATATGATTGCTGCTTGCAACAAATTTGAGTCCGAACAATTACAACCTGACACTAATCAGAGTTGTAGTCTAAGACCAATCTTGTGACCATGGTAATTTCAGGAGGAACCATGAACCTCGTTAAAAGTATGATAGTAAGTTTGATTTTGGCGGCTGTGCCTCAAGCTGAGGCAGTCACAGTTAACCTAAGCCCAGGATGGAATCTTGTATCTCCGGTGCTGGCTCAGGCCAAGGCTGTGGATCAGTTTCTGACGGATCATGCATCAGGCTGTTCCATCACAAAAATTTGGGAATACAGTGGTGGGTGGGCTCAGTATGTGCCTTCCGGTATCAATCAGATAAATACAATCAAGCCTGGCCAAGGATACTGGTTTTTGGTGAGCGGTGCCTGCGATGTTACTACCAATGATACAACTCCCGGTTATGCATACTCCTTTGAGAGTTCTGGATGGAAATTGATTGGTTCAAACTCGCAAGCAGATGTGTCCATTGACAGTGCAGGATTATTAAATCCCGCCAATTTTTCGTCAGGAGATGCCTCAGGGGTTATAAAAATCTGGGAGTACTCAGGCTCATCAGGCTGGAAGTCATGGCAACCATCTGGTGCGTCGGCCCTTAGTGCAATGCGCCCTGGTTACGGATACTGGATGCTTTTGTCCACTGGTGGGATTTCTCTGGATTCATCCAATTCCTCATTAGCGGATCTTCTGCCTCCCGTTTGCCCCGGCTGCCCTCCTATACAATAACTTGATGCTGAGACTAACTATGCTGAAACTTGTTTTGCTTCTGGTCGCTTTTGTTCAAACTCAGTTTTCACTTTGCCAGCTCAGGCCTCATCCGCCAGTACCTCCAAGTCCCAATGAGTTTACCCAGCCAGTTCTCTGGTTTCGTAGCGGAAATGGCTTTCAGATTTCCTGGCAGGATGTGGCTGGTCGCGATGGCTTTTTTGTTTCTGTGTGTAATGACGAACGGGGCTTTTTGCCTGTAGCGGTAAATGTTTCGGATACTTCCTTAACCCTGCAGGGTTTTGATAGAGCCGGGGATCATATTGTGCAGGTGAGTGCCTTTGTACGAGTCGGTCAGAATATGGTATTTAATACGGGTGCACTGACGACCATTCCTGTAACTCCTAAGGATGTCTCGCTAAGAGAAGAGCCAGAGGAAGCCCAGGATGTTGAATCCGAAGCTACGGCGGATCCCAATCCTATGACTCCTGGTGAGGTCACCGCTGAGTCCCCGTCTCTGATAGAGGAACTGACTACCGAAACTAAGGTTGTGGCCGTGGCCCATCGTCAGACACTTGCCCGTCAGTTTCCTATGCTAAATGGGGATCGATCATTTTACAGCCCAAAGTATCCCTTTGTGGAAAATCCCATGTTTGAGCAGGCAGGCCCGAACGGGGAGAGGATCCCCGCCTTGCTGGTAGATGCTGAAATTGACGCGACTGTAGCCAGAATTCAAGCCCGAACACAGCCAGTTTCAGAGGGGACACCTTCATTGGACACCAATAAGGAGACTGTTGTGGCGACAAACTTAGAGAAGCCAGTAGTTCATCAAGTTACCGGCACCACAGGTTCATCCCCAAACCTTGAAGAAAAGCTGAAACTGGCCGCTGAAATTCAGGCCAAAGCCGAGGAGAAAAAACCTCAAGTGCTTACTCCAGAACCTACTCAACCCAAAGTTGAGTCAAAACCCGAGGTTACTCCCGAACCGGCACCCATGCCTCGGGCACCCTCGGAAAACAATACATTAATTTGGATAGCTATTTTAGTTTTAGCTGGTTTTTTGTATTTCATTTTTGCTAAGGAGGCAAAATGAGTTTAGTCATTAGACTTTTTACAGTGCTTTTGTGCAGCTGTACCGTATGGGGTGCCACAAAGTTTCCCGTGCCGGAGCTTCCCACTACTGGTGCATGTACTTCTGATACATTGGGCCTTGTGGCTGGTTTGGCTGCTCCACAGCCTTTGGGTTCTGTTTCTGAACTTGTAGTGGCCCCAAATCAGACCACCAGGAACTCGTCAGTTAGTTTTAAGGGGGTCATTGCGCCTCAGTCAGAATCGCCGTCAGAACCTGTTTCGGTGGGACGGCTAGAGGCGATTTATAATTTTGCTACAGTTTTTAGGTGTAACACGGATACTTCTGCTACCGGGGTGCAGCAGTGGAAGAGAATTACTACTATAAACGATCAGATCACTCCATCACTCAGTAATCCCCAGACATTTACCATTGCAGAGACGGTTGAGCAAGGTGTGTCAGGACGAGTTTATTATGTGGCTTTTGTCATGCACAGTCCTAGCCAGGCAGCATCTTATGGAACATTCTCAGCCTCAACAGGCGATCCGATAATCCCCAAAAACAGGGAATCTTTGGAAGTCGCCTTTGATAATGCGTTTAACAATTTGAGGGTTGATAAATCGGGAGGTGGTGGAATCAGTTGGTCCAATGTTTTGGTTTCTTTTACAGATGCATTTGCCCCCCCGCCCCAGCAACTAGCCGTAACCGCTACCAACAGCTTTGGTGGAGCAGCGATTACCACAGGACTTAATACTGTGTCCGCAGGTTATACTCTGAGTGCAACCATTGATGCGACATTAGTATCAAATCCATCTTTTGTCTGGACCCCAAGCAATTTGCCAACAGGTCTGACTGCTACCGCTGGTGGTACCAACAATGACACTCTGACCATTGCAGGAAGTTTTACTGCTCCTGGGGTTTTTAACACATCTGTTACGGCTCAGGTAACTTCTTCTCATACAACTACATTAAATCAGTCCTTTGTGGTGACTCCTCCTGGAATTGCATTTGTGACTCCTGCAGATGCCTTGGGTTCAGTTCAAATCAGTCGTGCAACTACCTATACTGTTACTACAACTGGTGGAATGGCCGCTTTTGATAGCACCAATTACGAGGTTGTCTACACAGTGACGACTCAGCCTGCAGCTGGAACGGTTTCGTTTTCAGGAAACCAGATGACTGTAGATTTGTCTCAGGTAGCAACTGTTGGTACAACCTTAAATTTTACAGTTCAGGCCGCAGTACAATGTAAAACCAGTGCTACTAACTGCCAGACAGCTTTATTGTCCACAAACAACAGGTTGTCCACAAACAACAGGACATTTACGGCAACTACTGCCAATGAGTTCAAATTTGCTCAGAATATCCTGACTTTAGCTTCAGCCTTTGCCACAAATCCAAGTAGTCTGGGAAATTATGCCCAGATTCGTCATGGCAATGGCGTTGGTTCCTTTGGTATTGATCTTTCTGGTGTAGGCAGTACTTTAGAAGTCACATACAGTATTGTTGGCGGGGCGACTACCGCTCCTGCGACAATCGAGTCTTTGAGTCAGCTTGGTCTGGAGTTTATATCAGGTACATCCGGATCGACTTCCTCAACGATTAAAGAGACTTTTGAAGGTTCATCTACTCCTATGACGGGAGCTACTTTTGTATTGAAAATTGGAGCATCCAGTACGGGTGCAGAACCCACTCATATCGAAACCACAGTAGCCTTTATCATTCTTGATGGCAGCCTTCCAATGGTTGTTTCAACTCCTGTGTTTGATGCTTTCGACTGGGGTGTTTCGGGAAAATCGCAATTTCTGCCATTATCTGTTGCTCAAACTCTAAGAGTCACCTATTCCAAGGCTCTGAGTGTTGCTCCTGTAGCAAGAGTTATGTTTAGCGATTTGGGTGTGTTTAACGGGACAGCAACAATTGGCAATCCAGCCAATGAAGTATCTTACAATCTGGATTTTACATCCTTGTCTACTGCGGTTGCTCCGAGTACCCCTAATAACTCATTGGCAGTATCTCAGATTTCATTTGATGACACCGGTGAAGATACACAGGTTCCGGATTTGGAATCTTTTAGAAACAAGACAGAGACTATTGCCTATAACAGTAATCAACTACTGTCTGCGTACTTTGTTACTAATCCGCTCAAAGTAATTAGTAGCACCAGTCTTGGGACTGTGTCGGCAGTAACCAATCTTGTGGTTTCTTTCAATAAAGTGGCGACATTAGCGTCGGGAGCCGTCACAGGAAATCTTGGTGCATTGATTGTAAATTCAATCGATTCTACTACTGGGACCAGTCTACAGATTCGACCAGTAACCCGTTTTACCTATGGTGGCAATGGGTTAACTCTTAACAGCACTTTGATTACAGATAATGATGGCTTACCCTTGCTTGATGCAAATGATAAGGCGATGAATACTTCTATTGCTGTAACCATTGAGTCCGATACATACGGACCAGTTCTGGTTTCCAATGTTTCAAGGCAAAGTAGTTCTTCCAGTACAGATGTGACTTTCACGGCTGTTTTTGATGAGACTTTATCGCAGTGTGCTTTCTCGCCTGCAACCGGAACTAATCCAAACTGTAGCGTTGTAAATGGAAATCAGGCAGTTGCGGAGTGGTTTGGCCTACCTGAAAATAGAAGGTATAATTTTGTTATTGAGGTAAAGGATAGTTTGCCTGTACCCAATACCTCCACAGTAACAGTGAATTATGCCACTTTGTCAACTGAGGAGGTTGCTGCGGCTGGTACTGCTCCAGTGAATGACGCTCCTCCTTTTGTGCTTTCTTTGACTCCTGATTTGCGTGATGCGTCAGCATCAGCAGCCATTGGATTATTTCCTGTGTTTCAGATTCAGTTTTCTGAGAGTGTAACCGGTGGCAGCCTCAAATTGTTTTATGAAGAAAACAGTACAACCAGCCATGAAATTCAAACATCCACAACTGGTACTGGAAATTTCCGAAGCATTCGTTCGACAGCACAACTTACGGAAACAACTGCCTATCGTTTGGAAGTCAGTGGTTTTAAAGGTTCAGGTTCAAATGGTGAGATGAATCCAGTGACCTACAGTTTTTCAACTGTGGCCCAAAGTAAAGTGTTTGATGCTCCGGTGTTTACAGGCTCTCCTGTGACCAATCAGGTAGTTGCCAGAGATTCAAGCCTTTTGTTTTTCTTCAGTGAACCATTAAATACAGATTCACTGGCTACTGGTTTTACCCTCACGGCAACAGGGGAAACTGTAGCTGGTCAATGGGTTGTTAGTGGCAGAAGTCATACATTCAGCCCTTCAGTGAAGTTAAGTGCGGATACTAGCTACACTTATCGCTTCAGCAATCAGGTTCGTTCCTTAAACGGAGTAGCGTTGGCTTCAGATGTATCTGGAACCTTCAATACTTTGGCTGCAAATGCTCCTTCGATGTTTGCTGTGAATGTAAATTCGTCTGGTACCGGATATATAGTGACTGCTGCCTGGTTACCTGGTGAGGAAACGGAAGGAAGTTATCGCTTAAGCGTTAGAAAAGCTGCAGGTACCAGCTTCTCAGGTAGTGCCACAGAGCCACTTACCACGATTGCGGTTGCAGCAGGTGTTGCCAAGGTCACTACCTCCAATACATTTACTGCAACTTTAGGGCAAAATGCAGAATTTATTCTTGAGACTCTTGATACAAACAATACTGTTATCGCAACCTCAAGAGCTAATGTGTATTTTTTACCTGCCCAGAATGATGTTGTTACAGTGCCTGTTTCTGTGACATCAGGTAAAGTGACAACAATTGCGGTTGCTCCTACCGGTACTTCTACCGTGCCTCCAGTTCAGGTAAAAATAGATCCTTCAGCCTTAAAGACTTCAGCCAACATTCAGGTTCAGACAGTGAGCGATGCTTCTACTCTGAATGCTTTGCCTGGTGGTGGCAAAAAAGTTGCTGATGTAGCCCAGTTCGGCCCAGATGGCACCAAGTTTTTAAGTCCTGTAGAAATTGGAATGCGTTTTGATCCAACTAAGATTGGTGGGGGAAGTGCTGCCGTTTTAATGGGTAAAGTGAATCCGGTGGTGTTTCAGCCTGAAAATCAGAGATGGAGTTCTATGGGTTTAGGTAAGTCCAGGGTTGAGATCATTAAAGAAGCCGAGGCAGTGCTTTATTTTCTGACAAATCACTTCTCGGTTTTCAGCGTTGGGGCAGCTCTGTTGTTTGAGACCGCTAAAGGTCAACTGTCTGTTGAGAATGGGCAGTCCGAAGTTCGCTGGAGTGCTCCGGTTGATGATGCTGATGTGACATTGACAGTCAGTGGCTCTGCCTCTGGAGTGACCACTCAGGCAATTCGTCAGGATGGTAGCTCCCAAGCAATGATTGGGATTCGTTTTGTTCTGCCAAACCCAGTTACTCAAACAATCAATACAACATACACAATCAGTCTTAATGACTCAGGTACAACTACTAGTGCGGAGTATATCCTGTTTCGTGAAGCTACAGGCGGAAGCACAACATTTAGCGGGACTCCCCGAAATGTGGATACATTCACAGCGGTTCAGTCTGGGGCATCTACTGCTCAATTGACATGGACTATCACAAGTGATGTGACGGATCTTCAGATCAATTCCGTGGTGGTTGAGGTTGCGAAGCGGATGGTCGCTAGTTCCGGAGCTGTTTCTTTTGAAACCCGAGGTTCATTTTCAATGAATAGAGCGGTGCTGACTACCTCAATTACCGGACTTGATGCTGGTGCCACCTATCGCTTCAAGGCCTACACTACCTCCTTTTTGGGTAATCGCAGTGCCGCTTCTGGCGATATTGAGCGCTTTACCTATGGGGCTGTATTAGCTGGACTGCCTGTGGGTAGTCAGACACTGGACACATTAAATGTTGTTGTGACTGGTGCTCAGGTGTTTGCAAAACGCTTCAGCGCAGCCGAGCTTTTCGATGTTACAGGTACAGGAGCGATTCTTTCCAGTACTACTGTTTTAAGTAATGGGGCCACTCTATTGCAGACCGGATTGTTTGACTTCTTCTTCACTGGAGCTGGCAATGTGGCAATTACCTTGCCTGGAGAATTTTCTCGGTATGTAATGTATCACTTTGATGCTGGATTAAATTCAGGAGCAGGGGCATGGGAGTTGTTACAGACTCCGGCTTTTGCTCCAAATGCCCAGTTGAATGCCACAATTGCAACTGCTGGTGGAAACACTACAGTCACAATTGCTTCCAAGGGTATTGCTGGTTCTCCATTTGCTTTGGCAATACCACCAGCTACTAATACTTCCAGTAGCTCTGGCGGTTGTTTGAGTATTGCTGGGGTTTCAGGAAATCCTCTGCATGGAGCACTCAACTTTTTGTTGATGCTTCTACCAGTAGGAGCTTTGTGGTTTCGGCGTAACCGCCAATAGGCCATAGGCTCAAGATTTGACCGGGTTCAGGAAACTGAGCCCGGTTTTTTTGTTTTCCAGGTTTTGTGAATTAGTAATTTTTAACTACATTGAGGCTCATTAGGTAAAAAGATCGTACAAAAAATACCAAAATATTTATTAACAAGTCAGTAACTTAGGAGTAGAATTTGCACACTTAATAGTGTTGTCAGTTTTTTGTCATATATATTTTTTGTGTTGTTGTAGATCAGTCATTGTTTCAAAGGAGATCAAATGCTGAATTCGTGGCTTGGCAAGTTGTTAGGCTTGCTATTTCTCGTAAGTATGTCATTTGCTGATACCAGACAGTTGGCACAGGGATGGAATTTAGTCTCTGTACCAATCAGCCAACCGACAGCGGTTGGTACTTGGTTGGCAGGTAAGAACCTCACTACGGTTACCAAAATCTGGACCTATGATGGGGGCTGGAAATCGTGGGTGCCGGGCCAGACGGAAGAGTCGGGCTCCCTGTTTTCCAGTTTCACGGTAAATCGGGGGTACTGGTTTTTGCTTTCATCGGCTGCCAGTTATGAATTCTCGCCCTCGGATGCAGCTTTGCAGCCCCTGGAACTGTCGGCTACGGGCTGGACAATGGTCGGGTTTGGCAATCAGACTCCTTTGAGTTTTGAAACTCAGGTTCTGCATCAGAATCACATTGATCCAAACCATGAACCGGGCAACATCGCCAAGGTCTGGGGGTACGAGGCTGTGGGTGGTGCGGGCTGGAAACAATACACCAATGCCACAACCAATACCACAACTACCATGAATCCTGGTATGGCTCACTGGTTTCTGGTCCAGAATATCAGTGGAAAGACCGTTACCAACGAAAACCGCATGACTATTACACCTTCCGGGGCAGCTGGTTCAGCCGCTTTGGTAATTGGTGGAGCAACAAGCCTTACACCTCCTCAAGTGAGTTTGAGTGTTTCCACAATTCCCGGCTTCACAGGTGTTGGTTCAGCCTCATCCACAGGAGCATGTACAGCATCCACCTCAGGTGTATATGCTCGGGCATTTAGCCTTGCCGGTGTGCAAATCAGTGATGATGAGTTAAGTAAGGTTTGTCTCACCAGTCCAGCCACTTATGAAGTGGGATTTTCTTCAGCCAAGAAGACTTGGCTGACCACTAATTCAGATGTTGCCAATAACCTGGTGATCAAGGTTCAGCTATCTGGTGGACAATCAGTGAAAACCATCGTAGCTGATGAGTTTAAAGGCAAAAACATCAACTCCATTTCTCGCACAGAGGATAAAACCGCAGATGCTGGTTCAACTCTTGGTGTAGCTATGGCCTCGGTGGAACTGGCCAAAAAGGCTGGGGTTCCAACAGATCGCTTTAAACTCGGTGAAGCCAATTCAGGTATGAATATGGCTCTGGAATCCATTAAGACGATTTCCCAGAAAAAGGACATTGAGTTAAAAGGATTTACGGAAGCGATTAATGCGGCTGCCAAGGATCCTAATTCTGTCATGGGACAGATGGCTTCTCGCATCACAAGCTTTAATGCCAATGCTACAGCTTCCACAACTGCTGCTGCTGATAATGTAGTAAAGCTTTTGACTGGTGCTCCGGGCACAGGGATCAGTTCTACTGTGTTAAACAGTGCATTATCGGTTGGATCCAAAGGTATGGAGCTGTTTGCCAATCAGGCCAAGTCCTCCGATAGGGGAATTGCCAGTACTGGCACAAACGCCACAAAGTTGAGTTCCTTAGGGACAAAATTGATGGCAGCGACACCCTCTGATACAGCCTTAATCAACACTGCGGATATCATTACCCGTTCCTTAGGCATGGCAACCGTTACAAGTAATGATAAGGTTCTTGGGGGACTACTGAAGGGCAATCTGGAAAAGGCTTTGGGTAAACTGGATGTTAACTCTTTAAGTGGTTCAGGTACTGATGCAGTTACTCGAGCAATGGATATTGCCGGGGAAGCACTGGCCTTACCTTCTGCTCTTGTATCCAATCTGGCCCAGAATCGAGAGGCAGCTTCTCAATTTGCTGGACTTGTTGGACAAAGTAATGTGCTTTTAAAGCAGGTTGAGCGGGATGATAAAACCAGAACCGGAGACAAGGTACTGGAGAAAAACTCAGGTGCCGCCAGTAAACTTTCTGGTGCAAAAAATGTGTTTGCGCAAATGGCACAAAATGCTCCAGATAGCACTGCATTGAACAACATGATTGCTGCTGCAGTTGGTTCTGCTGCGGGAGATTCCAATGCAGGCAAGGAATTGTTTGATACAATTGGAACCATTCGGACTGCAATCGCTACTGGTAATTTGCGGGTGGATTTTTCAGCAGTGGCATCGGCAGCCGTTCAGAACTCTGGAGACATTCAGCAGGTGGCTATTCTTATGGCCCGAAATGCTGGAGATGCCTCAGATGCTGCCAATGTTTTGAAGCAGTTTAAATCAGTGCTTCCAGAAAGCACGATGGGCGAGGTTCTGGCTGATGACAGGATTGCCAACGAATTTGGTCTGGGTAGCCGTATCTTTGTAGATGCAGGTCCAACACAGACAATCAAAGTCGGAAGTAATGGACAAGCTACCATTGTGCTCGACGGTTCTGGAACCTACGATCCTCAAGGGTCTTCAAATTTAAGTTATGTATGGTCCAGAGTCAGTGCCGATGGTTCTACATTAAGCACTGTATCTACCAGAATTGTGACCAGTGTTCAGATCAGTGGTCTTCCTACTAATGGCAGGGAAATCAGGACATACAGACTGGCTGTAACAGATACAGTTAACAAAAGAAAGGCTGAGGCTGATGTACAGTTTGTATTTCAGTCCAATGTCCCTCCAGTTCTGCTTGCTCCTCAGTATCTGAGTGTTCAGGCGAATGAGACCTTCTTTGTGGATTTGTCCCAATCATTTGACCCTGAAAGTTTTGCAACACTGACATTTTCAGCTTCTGGGGATGGTCTGACTGTCGAAAATCAGACTGAGTTTGCAAACTCTGGATTTTTGATGGCTCGGTATGCCACTGAGGGAAGAAAGTCAGTTGTTGTTGGAGCTTCAAAAGCAGATGGGGCAAGTACCACTCAGGCTGTTACCATCCGTGTGGAAGGTGCTTTACCTCCTTATGCGGATGCCGGATTTGACATTGTTGTGGGTACAGCCGAGGTGAACTCTGGTTTTGTACAGATGGATAACTGGAGCTTTTCCGTGCAGGGAAACCCCTTAAGTTATGAGTGGAGCCCGGCTAATCACTTCAGAAGCACACAGGCCAATGCCGGTGCCACAAGTGAGTTTCCGATTTTTACCACAACAGCTGCAGGTACCTATACCGTCAATCTTGTTGTCACAGATACGGTAACTCAAGCCAAATCTTCAGACAGCGCAGTAGTGATTGTCAGAAGAGGACAGCCTCCTTATGCTGATGCCGGATTTGCACAGGTAGTTCGCGGTACTGGAACTCAAAATGTTACTTTAGATGGAACATTCAGTTTCAGCTTCACTAATGATGAACCTACCTATGAATGGTCTGGTCCAGAAGGAGTGATTGGAACCCAGAGTACCGTTACGACGGCAATTAATCTGGATTTATACACAAGTCGTACCAAACTGACCTACAAGCTAAAGGTTACTGATGCTAACGGAAGTTCGGAAGCAACGGTGGATGTGTTTGTAGTTCCCCAGGCCTCGGCAGCTGCACCCGTTGTAATTGTTGAGAGATTTCCTGCACTTCGTGAGTACAGTCCTGGAGATAGCATCTTTTTGGATGCATCCCAGTCATTCAGCCCTACAGGCGGGGCGTTGAAGTATTCTTGGACAGTTCAGGGTACAGGGCTTGAGGTTAGTGATACCACTCAGTCTTATGTGTCCATGTCGATTCCAGCATCGTTTACTGGTACACAGGTTCCTGTTGTACTTGAAGTTACGGCTGGGCTCAGTAGTAAAACTCGAAGAGAGTTTAATCTCGCAGTGGTGTCCCGTCAGGTGCCCCCAGTGGCTGTGGCCTCACCGAATTTTGTATTCCTTGAGGATGTAGCTAATGGGGCAAATCCAAGGCCTCCAATCCGCGTGAGCTGTTTTGATAGCTTCAGCTTTACTGGCAATGATTCCGATTTGACTTGCAGCTGGAGATTAAATAGCACCAATGTTGTGATTGCCGAAGGTAATTCTACTGATAAGGTGATCGGACTTCGTGCCAAGGCCGGTCTGACAGATGATGCTACGGCAACTGTAACTCTAACTGTTAAGGATACAAGCTCTGGGTTGACTGCAACTGATACAGTGTTTGTAAATCTGAAGGCTTTTAGAGCTCAAGGCGCTCTGCCTATGTTTGTAGATGCACATATAGAGCAGATGTTTGAAAATGGACGGGCTTATCCGGCAATGAACCCAAATCGTATGAATGAATTTACATTCTTTGATTTTGGTGGTTCTCAGCTTGAAAAAAAACAGCTCACTCTGTTTGGATTTGTAGAAAATCCTAATCGGGCCTTTGATGCTGAAGGTGCTTCAGCTACAGTGACAGCAGCCCTTTACCAATTGAGTGGTAATCAGAAGGGAATGAAGATTGAAGATGTTACGGTAATGGCAGATGGGTTTGGAACCTTTACTGACTTTTCAATTGATTCGCATAATCTAAGTACTGCGACCTCCATGCAGCTTCTTGAGCTAGTTGCTTCCCCGGTAGGTGGAAATGCTCCTTCAAGAATTCTGACCTATGTGGTTCGTATTAATAACATGGTTCAGAATCAGGGTGGAAATCTGAGCGGGCTTGAGGCCAGACCAGAAATTACCTTTTTGGATCGTACTCTAACAAAGCCAGCGCTTCAGATTGGAGGCAGATTTGCTACTCCAAGGGTAATGGCTATGGTGGATGCGTCCAAGTCCGTAAATCCTTCTGGATTACCTTTGGAATACATCTGGAGATACCGCTGGCTGGACAACCGTCCTCAGGAGCCAGGTATCTTCTTTAATGGTTTTGGAACCCCTATGGTTTCTTTTGATGTTCCATTGCCAACAACCAGTCCAAGATCTCTTGAGATTCAGTTGAGTGTGAAAGATGCCATTACAGGTTCAGTAAGTCCGATTCGGGCTGTAACTCTAATTGATCTTTTGCAGTCTAATGATGTACCTCCAGTGGCTATGGCTGGTTTTATTCCCAAGGAACTGTTTTTGGGACCAAACCAGAATGAAATTCAGTTGTTTTTAGATGGTTCCTTGTCTTACTCAGCCTCCGGGAATGCGCTGAGAGTAACATGGACACATGAGTTTGGTTTTGGTGTGTTTGGAAACGCTGGCTCCAGAACTAGTTCATCGGCAACTACCAAAGCCACAGCCTTTTTAGTCGAAGGTCCTCATCGTTTCCGCTTGACCGTTGTTGATGCAACCAACGATAAGAGAAGATCTGAGGAATTTTTCACCGTGGATGTAAGAAAACCTCTGGTGATCAATCCTGATCTGGAGTTTTTAGTGGATGGATTTGCTGACGCTTTCCCAAGGGATGCGTTTGTCAACGAGGATATCCATATCAGTGGCAGCTTTTTTGCAACCTCTACCTCAACTCTTGACTTTACTAAGTTAAAGGCCAAGGTTTTGATGGATGGCACTGAAATTTACAGTGGAGACGGTTCTTTTATCAGTACTAGCTTTAGTCTTTCCAGTACCGGTTCCAAGATTGTCACGGTACAGGGCTGGTATGATTTTAATGACGATGGAAACTATCAGGTCATGCCCGATAAGTCCTCCATCCGTGAAATCTTTATCCCGATTACAGTTCGCAAGGATGAGGTACCTGTTGCTGCTCTGATTCGTATGCCATCGGTGGTGGTGGCTGATGGTCAGGCTGCTTCGATTCCCGCAACCTTTGCTGTAGCGGTAGATCCGACACTGCTGGCTGAGGAAAATGTCTATATTGAATTTTTCTACGATTTATTCAATATGGATTTTAATGCCATGCCATCTGCTCCATTGGGTGGAACTGTGACGAGTGCATCAGGTGAAGCATCTGTCATGATTACCGGAGTAGCGCCTGGTGAGTATGAAGTGTACCTGAGTGCATATCCAGTCCGAATGGTGAGCGGTGTTCCTGAGTTTTTATCTGATTCACCAGCTGAGGCGTTTGCCAAAATCAGGGTCATTGGTGATGAGGCTCAGATTCGGGTAT
>JACFNL010000091.1 GCA_019454875.1 Candidatus Cloacimonadota bacterium
ATGGGGATACACCCTTGTCGGAAATTATTCAATTTCTGGATGATAGTCGTGATGGTTATCTTCTCATTGAGGATCAGGATAAGGTTGGTATTCTGTCTCATCATGAAATCACTCCGTACCTGTTAAGACCTGATCGGGGACTTGACTGTGAGGCAAAAAAAGCCATGTATCTTCCGAAAATGTTTTTGGCTTCGGAAGAACCAATTCTAAAAGCTCATGAATACTTTTCGGTGGTGGACATTCGTTGTCTGCCAGTTCAAGACCAGGACAAAAAAATCGTGGGCCTTATTTTTAAAAAGGATATTATTCGTTCTTACCGCAGGGCCTTAAAACGCAGGTTTTGGGAGGCCAGTCGGCCCGTTTCTAAGGGTTAGACTTACAGCCCGTATATAGGAAGGTATTTCTTTTCCAGATAGTTTAGATAGTGGGTGGCGGACAGTTCTTCGTTACATACTTTTTTTATTAGATCTGGGGCTTCAAGCAATGCACCTTCCTGATGAACATTTTGCCTCAACCAGCTCAGGATAGGCTGAAACCGTCCCTGACGAATCCAGTTGTTGACATCAGGATTGGCTTTTTGCAGTTGGGAAAAGAACTGGCAGGCAACCATGGCGCCAAGAGTGTAGGTAGGAAAGTAGCCAAAGGAACCATCGGCCCAGTGCACATCCTGTAAAACGCTTAAACTCAGGCTGGGGGGAGTAAAGCCTAGAAGGTCCATGCTTTTGGCATTCCAGGCCTCAGGCAGATCCGAAACATTGAGTTTTCCTGAGAACAGTTCTGTTTCCAGTTCAAAACGCAAAAGTATATGCAGTGGATAAGTTAGTTCATCAGCATCGATTCGGATAAACCCGGGACTGACACGATTGCTGCTACGGTAGTATTCATAGGAATTCGTGTCTTTGAGTTCTTGAGGAAAATGACTCTTCAGGATGGGGAAAAACCATTCCCAGAAGGGGGCTGATTTGTAAATCATACGCTCCCAGAACAGGGACTGGGATTCATGAATGACCATGCCACGGGTCGATGTGCTAGGCATATCAGGATCCAGTTCGTATGGAACTCCCTGTTCATACATGCCATGACCACACTCATGCACCAGTGATTTAATCCCGTAAAATATTTCATCGGTACTGTATCTGGTTGTTAAACGGACATCGTTAGGATGGATGCCCATGGAAAACGGATGACTTGAGGTGTCAATCCGGCCTCGGCTCAGATCAAAACCGAGTGAGGCTGCCAGAAACTGGCCTACCAGAATTTGCCGATCCACAGCATAGTAGTTTTTGGGCAGGGGCCCCACTTCCTCCATCTTTGGTAAAGTCAGTTCCAGAAGTTGTCTTAAACCCTTTTTTAACAGTGCAAACTGTGGCTCAATCTGAGAGAGGCGAAGACCTTCTTCATAGACTTCGAGTCGGGCATCATAAGGGCTTAAATCTGGATAGAGCCTTCTGGAGATTTCAGGAATAAGATCCATCCATTCTTTTAAAACATCAGCATATTCACCCATACTGTTTTCAGCTTTGGCCTTCTGCCACAGTGTGTAACCACGGGAAGAAAGGGATGCCCGTTTTCTGACAAGCTCTTCGCCTAGTTTTATGGAGTGCTCAAAACTGCGATGAAGCTTTTTTATGTTAAACCATTCTCTTTGGTTAAACGAAGACTGAGGTGCACCCATTAGTTGATCAAGCCATTGTCCTATTTCTGCTTTAGTGAATTCCCGGTGCATGAGTTGTGCCATGGCTGAGGATTGTAATGCACGATGAGGGGATGCCATCTTGGGCATCATTACCTGAGTGTCCCAATGGGACAGGCTGGCAACACGGCGAATACTGGCAAGGCGACTCATTTCTGTTTTGAGTTGTTCGTAGGTATTTTTATGCTTCATTTCCATTCGCCGATTGTACCACAGGAAAGGAATTGCTACACTTGCATAGAAGGGATGAATATGCGGATCAAAGATGTGATGATAGCGTATTGTCGGGAATCCGGCTGTCCGGTGCAGATGACAATGGATCGGCATCGCGAGAATGAAGGTTCCGAGGATGAAATCAAGCTGATTAAACGGGCCCACTGTATTCGCTGTGATGTCTGGAAAGTCAGAAAATGGCTGGAATCCCAGAATCTGGAGTTTACAGAGAAAAAAGAGTTGCCCCCATTTCCTAGTTACTGAGATAGGAGATATCCAGGGTAGGACTGATTGTTCCTTTTGCCTTAAGCTCCTTGGCATAGTCTTCAAAGGTGATGGATACACCCTTGATGCTTCTGGACATTTCGGCTTTTAACTGCATGGATTTATCAAGCCGGATACTGTTTGCGATGGATGGGGTCATGCCCATTACCTCAAACAGGGGAACGGATTGAATGTTCTGGGCATCAGGAACCAGCACCTGGGAAATACAGCCAATCAGATAGGATGACAGTTTTAAGCGAGCCATTTCTGTCTGATGGGATGGAAACGAATTCAGAATCTTGGAAATAGAATTTAAACAGCCAATAGTTGCGATTCCGGCTACAATCATGTGTCCGGTTTCAGCTATGGAAAGGGCAATCTCAGCACTGCGATAGTCTTTGATTTCACCTACAAACAGGGTATCTGGATCTTCTCTCAAGGCATATTTTAAGCCACTGACATAATCATGCGTGTCTTTACCAATCTGCCTGAGATTGATAATGGAATTGGAACTTTTTAACTTGTACTCCAAAAGCTCATCCATCACAATGATATGATCCTTACGGATTTGATTCATGTAGGCCACAAAACTTGTCATGGTAGATGTTTTGCCACTACAGATAGGACCAGAAATCAGAATCATACCTTGGCCCTTGTGAATGAAGTTCACAGCGAGCTTGGGAATTCCCAGATTTTCCCAGCTTCTTTGTTTGGCTGGTAGCAGGCGGGCACAGAAATAGAGTTTAGTACTATCAAAGGAAAAGGTATATCGAACCTTGACCTTATCGTTGATGTCTACCACTCCCTGAACACATCGTTCTGTTCTTAAGGTTTCTTTTTCTTTGTCCGAGAGAAGCTTTTTGGCAATCTGGGTAACATTACATGCTGAAAGCTCAAAATCCCTGGTTTCTCTCAGCTCCCCACCAAAGCGAACCCTTGCATACCGATTGTGTTTGATATGGACATCGGTTGCCCCTTTATCAAAACTTTTGGTGAGAAATTCAAAAAGATCCGTACTCATGCCTTCTGCTCCAAAGCCATATAACGATCGGCAATCTCTTTGGTGATCATACGGGTAGCTACTAATTCCTTGATATGCATGTTAAATGTGCGCATTCCCTCTGCTTTTCCCTGTTCCAGGGCTGAGGCAATCTGATGATCCTTGCCTTCCATGATGAGGCTTCGGATGCCCTGATTGGCCAGTATAATCTCATAGGCAGCGACTCGGCCGGATTCGGCTTTGGGTAAAAGTTTCATGGAAACAATTCCCTGGATGTTAAAGGCAAAACGGGAGCGGATCATGTCCTGCATATCTTCTTCAAAAAAGGACATTACGCGTTTTACGGTATTGGCAACATCTACAGTATGCAGGGTGGCTAGTACCAGCACTCCGGCCTCAGCCAGATCCAGAGCTCCCTGCATACTGTGCCGGTCACGAATTTCCCCTACCAGTACAATATCAGGATTTTCCTTGGAAGCGATTTTTAGTCCGGTGGTGAAACAGGGAACATCCTTGCCAACTTCTTTTTGAGAAATGATGCAGAGTTTATCCTCATGCACAAATTCAACAGGGTCTTCGATAGTAATGATGTGGCAGCGGCGATTGTGATTCAGATGATCAATCATGGCTGCCATTGTTGTGGATTTGCCGCTTCCGGTTGGACCAGTGACCAGAATCAATCCACTTCTTTTCTGGCAAAGCTTGCTGATACCAACCGGACAGTTCAAATCTTCAAGCTTGACTATGCGGCTTGGGATCAAACGAAACACTCCCCCAAACTTGCTATCCTGAAGAAAGATATTGCCACGAAAGCGACCGTGTCCGGGAATTTCGTAGGCAAAGTCTAGCTCCTGTCCACGATTCAGCTGAGCCTTCTGTTCATCAGAAAGTATTTCACTTAGAAGAAACACCAGCTGCTTACTGTTTAAGGCCTTACCGACCCCCCTTAACATCCCGTCTACACGGTAGGTCAGAGGGTAATCAGCATGCAGGTGCAGATCAGATGCACCGAGTTCGATCATCTGTACGAGGAATTGATCCAGTTTTGCCATAGGATCAATATATTTTCTGGGGCTTTGGTTTACAAGCTAGAATGCTGAAAAAGAATAAGAGAACAGCACTCAGGGTTTCCATATTTTCCCATAGTGTAGTGTCGGTGGCCTGAGCTAGGCTTGGTAAATTGCTAAGCAGGATGTCTAGAAAATAGATATCTGTGATGATTCCTAAAGCCAGAGCCGAGCCAGCAATTGATAGAGAATAACGAATGACCGCCCTGGTGCCAAACATCTTTTTCATTACCACTAATGAGGCTGTATTTACCGCTGGTCCGGCCAAAAGAAATACTAAAGCGGTTCCCGGACTCATCCCTTGGGATATAAAACTGAGGGCCAGTGGTGTGGAACTAGTGGCACAAACATAAAGGGGAATGGCGACAGCCAGTACTAAAACCATGCCCGTCCAGCCACCGGAAAACCAGGTTTCAAAGAGACTTTGGGGAATCAGGGCACTGATGATGCCTCCCAAAACAAATCCCAGCCAAAGCGATGGAGCGAGATCTTTAAGTAAATCAGTGAATGCAAAGCGGATTCCCTGGATAATGGATGGTCTGTCTGTCTGATGGTGTGGCTCGTCATGACAATGGTTTTTACAGCAGGAGTGTTCGTTGTCTGAAACTTTACTAGACGGTGGTTCTAAAAGGTAATCTACCGTTCCGGTAATTACGGACACAAGCCAGCCACAAAAAAGTCGCAAAAGAGCATAGGGAAGTCCCAATAATCCCACACTCATAGGAATTGAGTCAATCCCGTTTTCCGGGGTGGATACCAAAAAGGTCATTGTGGCAGAGCGGCTGGCACCCTGCTTTAACATTCCCTGTGCCACGGGCAGGACACCACAGGAACACAGAGGAAGGGGGGTCCCTATCACGGATGCCCGAAAGATACTTAAAAATCCTGGGGTTCCCAACCAGGCTTTGATGCGATCTTCAGAGACCAGAGACTTTAGTAGCCCGGCAATTACAAGGCCAATCAGAAGATAGGGGCTTGCCTCAGAAATGAGATGCCAAGTATGCTCCATAACAAGTGCAAACCAGTTCATGAAGCGATTATACACCGGATGGGAATCAGGATGCAAAAAGAGAGTAAACAGAAACGCATTGACAGAACAGGAATCATTTTTTCAAAACTTGTTGAGGAATTTCCTGACGCTCACTGTGCATTAAATTACAATAGTCCCTTAGAACTTCTGATAGCCACAATTTTATCGGCCCAGTGTACCGACAAAAATGTAAATCGCGTGACCAGGAATTTGTTTTTGAAGTATCGTTGTGCCCGTGACTATGCCGAATCGAGTTTAGAGGAATTGAGCGAGGATATCAGAAGCATCGGTCTTTACAGGGCCAAGGCTAAAAACATCCGTCTGGCCTGCCAGTCCCTTTTAGAGAATCATGATGGGCAGGTTCCCGCATCCATGAAGTCTTTAATCGAGCTTGCCGGGGTAGGCCGCAAGACTGCCAATGTGGTTTTAGGCAATATTTTTGGTATCAATGAAGGTGTTGTGGTAGATACGCATGTGGGCAGGATTGTCCAGTTGCTGGGTTTAACCACCGAAGATAATCCGGTAAAAATTGAAAGGGATCTGATCGCATTAGTTCCAGAGGTTGACCGCACAATGTTTTCCCATGTGTTGATTGAGCATGGTCGTAAAACCTGCGTTGCCAATCGCCCCCGATGCCAGGCCTGTGTGGTATCAGAGAATTGTTTTTATTATTTACGGCAAAAAAAATGACCCCCGGAGAACCGGGGGCCAGATTTTAGAGCCTTTTCGGGCTCCAGGACTTTTCAGAAATTACTTCTTCTTAGCCTTTTCTTTTTCTTCGCGTTCCAGCTCAGCCTTTAGATTGGCAAGCTGATCAGCAACTGGACGAGATTCAGCCTCAGTGGCTTTTTTCTCGACAGACCGATTGTATTCTTCCACATCGGTTCGTTCCAGATCCCTTTGAGCCTGACGGGCAGAAAGGTGGACTTTAAGTTCTCGTGGATGAAATTCCAGAACTTTCAAATCTACTTCCTGACCAGCAGTGATTTCTTTCACCATCTGCTTAGCTGGGATTACGCCTTCTACGCCTTCTGGCAAAGATACAGTGGCACTTCCATCAGACAGTACTTCCTTGATAGAAGCTTTTACGATGGACTTGGCTGGATGCTTGGAGAAGAACCTTTCAATAGGATCATCAGAAAGCTGCTTTAATCCTAAAGAGATTTTTCGGGCATCAAAGTCAATGGCCAGAACTTTGACCTTAACCATATCCGCTACCTTGAACTTGTCAGAAGGATGCTCCACTCTTTCAGTCCAGGAAATATCGGATACATGCAAAAGCCCGTCTACTCCGTCCTTGATTTCCACAAAGGCCCCAAAGTTGGTGATGTTGGAAATTTTACCTTCCAGAACACTACCTACTGGGAATGCCTTAGCAACCTGAACAAAAGGCTCTTCAGTCAACTGCTTCAATCCCAGAGAAATTTTGCGGACATTGGCATCAATCTCCATAACCTTGCACTGAATTTTCTGGCCGACTTTTAACAGATCGGATGCATTTTCAAAGTGCTCAGTCCAGGAGAAATCAGAAATGTGTACCATGCCTTCTACATTTTCAGCGATTTCAATAAATGCACCAAAATTAGTCAGGCCAGTTACAGTTCCTTCCACGATGGAGCCAGCAGGAAAAGCCTGCTCTACACCAGTCCATGGATCTGTAGTAACTTCTTTGAGGCTCAGAGCGATTTTTTTATTTTCCGCATCCATTCCAATGACTTTTACAGTCAATTCCTGATCAATGGTAACTACCTGTTTAGGATGGGTTACCTTGTTCGACCAGCTCAAATCGGAAATGTGGATCAGTCCCTGAATACCGCTTTCCACTTCAACAAATACACCAAAGTCTGTAATGTTTCTTACAAAACCTTTAACGGTATCGCCAACAGTGTACCGGTCAAAAACTTTCTCCCAAGGATCTTCCTCGGTCTGCTTGATGCCCAGTGCGATTTTGCGGCTGTCTTTTTCAAAGCTTAAAATCTTACATTTAACCGGGTCACCGATTTTTAATACTTCCTCAGGATGTTTTACCCTTTGGGTCCAGGAAATATCAGATACATGAACCAGACCTTCAACTCCGTCAGCAAGTTCTACGAACACGCCAAAATGAGTGATGTTCTTCACAAAACCTTCATGTACGGAACCAACCTGAAAGCGTTCTTCAATATCCACCCATGGATCTGAGGTCAATTGTTTTACGCCCAGAGAAATTTTTTCTTTCTCACGATCAATACCCAGAATTTTCACCTGGATACGATCCCCAAGCTTCAAAAGGCTGTTGACGGAACGAACATGAGCCCAGCTCATGTCAGCCTTGTGTAAAAGGCCGTCAATCTGACCATCTACAATTGAAACAAAGGCACCATAGTCGGTGATGTTTTTTACAATACCTTCGCAGATATAACCTTCTTGCAGAGTTTCAAAAATGTGTTCGATGTTTTTGCGTCGTTCTTCCTGCAAAAGTTCTTTGCGGGACAATACCATGTTGCGGCGACGGCGGTTGAACTCAATGATTTTGAATTCATAGTCCTGACCGATGTATTTTTCCAGATCATATTCCTGATGCAGACTCATCAGGGAACCGGGCACAAATGCCTTTAATCCGTGACATTCAGCATTCAGGCCACCCTTGACCTTACCTACAACCCGTGCCTTAACTGTTTTACCAGCATCATAAGCGGTTGCAGCAACTTCCCATGCCCTGGCTGCCTGAGCCTTGGTCTTGGAAAGAACAATGGTGCTGTCTTCACGGTTTTCCACGACCATGACTTCCACTTCCTGTCCCAGTGCGGGTGGTAGTGGATCATTGGCAAATTCTCCCACTGGAACCATGCCTTCATTTTTGGCATTGATATCCAGATAGACATCACGGGAGTCAATCCTGACAATTGTTCCCCGATAAATTTTTCCCTCTTCTGCAGTTACCAGATCTACGGACCACAGATTTTCGAAGTCAGCCATGGATTCTTCCATGCCGAATTCCTCTTCTTTTTTTGTTTCTAATGACACAAACATCAACTCCTAAAACACAAATATCAGCGAATTAACCCTCGCTGATGGGCCTTTTCCACATATTCTGACATCACTGCCACCACTTCATCCGGTGTAAGACTGCTGGAGTCTACAAGGATTGCATCTTCAGGTTTTCGTAAAGGGGCAATCGCCCTTTCTGAATCCATTCTGTCCCGTTCTTCAATTTCAGACTTGAGTTGAGAAAGGGATACATCCTCACCTCGCTTTTGAAGCTCCAGGTGCCTTCTTTGGGCCCTAATCTGACTGGATGCAGTCAAAAAAAACTTGAGATTGGCATCAGGGAAGACAACTGTACCAATGTCTCTGCCATCTATAATAAACTTCCCGGAGGATGCTATTTTTCGAAGGGTCAGATTCACTGCATCTCGTACGGCAGGACTTTGAGAGATGGGAGACACACAAAGACTGACTCTTTGAGAACGGATATCCGAAGAGACATCCCGCTGATTTACAAAATAAACAGGGGTGCCTGATTCAGGATACTGTACCGATACAGCAGTGGTATGAACCATCTGCCGTAAATGAGTCTCGTCCTGGGCTTCGATTCCGTTTTCCAGGGCTGCCAGGGCATAACAACGATAGTATGCTCCAGAATCCAGGTAGTGAAATCCCAAGGCTTTGCCAAGATTTTTGGCAATAGTACTCTTGCCCGCCCCAGCGGGTCCATCAATAGCGATTAAGAATGTACAGTAATTGGCAATCATATTCTAAATATATGGAAGGCGCAATGATATAGGAGCAAATTGGGTCTGTCAAAGAAAATAGTCAGGATATTTTGTGGTAAATAGGTAAATTTCTATGGTATTTTGAATGCCATGATTCGACCAGAGCCAAATAATCATGAAAAAGTATTGCGAGAATCCGATTTTATTGTGAGTAAGACAGATCCCAAGGGCATTATCACTTACGGGAATGAAGTGTTTATTGAGTATTCGGGGTACTCGGAATCCCAATTGCTGGGTGCACCTCATAACATTTTAAGACATCCGGACATGCCAGCTTTGGTGTTTAAACTCTTGTGGGAAACCATAAAAAATGGTCGGGAGATTTTTGCATTTGTGAAGAATCTGAGCAAAGATGGCTCGTTTTACTGGGTGTTTGCCCATGTAACTCCCTCATATGCGTTAGATGGCAGGTTGACAGGGTATTATTCTGTGCGTCGAAAACCTAAGGATGGGGCTGTTGCGACAATTATCCCCATCTATTCACAGCTCTTACGGCTTGAAACTGAGCATGGCAGAAGTCGTGGTATGCTCTTAGGGTCTGAACTTCTGGATAGAACATTATCTGAGGCGGGTATGGAATATGACGAATTTGTGCTTAGGCTGCAGGGTAAATAAGTCACTTGTTCTGACTCTTGCCGGATTAATTATATGTATGCCATGGATTTCCCTGTTCTGGCTGCGGATAGTTTTTTTTGCAGTGGGTCTTGTGATTTCTGGGGTTTTATACCAGCGGATTCTGAAGTTGTGTGAGGAAATTCACATCCTTGACGATTTGTGTGCCAAGGTTGGTAACGGAGACTGTAGTGGCAGGATCACCAGAATCCGGCCTAACTCTGAATTGAGTCGTGTATCTGAAAACTTTAACCGTGCCCTGGATCAGATGGAAACTTTTTTCCGTGAGTGTCGGGCTGCATTTGAAGCATGCAGTCAAAGAAAATACTATCGATTTTGTATTACCCAGGGGTTGCATGGTAATTTCAGGGACGGTCTTGAACATTTAAATGAGTCATTGAATTCTATGGCTACAAGTAATGAATTTATGCTCAGAAATGAGTTTTTAACAGCGCTTGCTGAAATGAATTCAGAAACCATGCAGGGAGATTTAGAAGGTACTGTGGGCGACTCCCAGGCCATTTTGCAATGTGTTCATGAGATAGCCCGTGAAACAGAAATGATGGCAGCGGTTGTAGCTTCTAATCGTGAGAAGGTGGAGTTTTCCAAAGTCAGGATTCAAGAGGTTCAGGAACAGGGAACAGCCTCAAATAAAGCGATTCTGGAGCTTCAGGATCTATCCTCAGAAATTCTTGCCCATGCTAAAGGGATTCAAAGCATAGCGGAGCAGACAAACCTTCTGGCCCTAAATGCCCATATTGAGGCGGCCAGAGCAGGAAAACATGGTCGCAGTTTTGCAGTGGTTGCCAATGCCATTCGTGAGTTATCTGATGAGGTACACAGGCTGAGCGAGAAAACAATGCAGAATTTGAACCGTCTGGCCAAACAGGGTGAGTTAGTGGAAGACGGGGCCAGAATCATGCTCTCAGAAATTGATAATATTCAATCTGTGATGTCAGAGGTGTTGGAGGCTTCCACCCACACTCAAAGGGCTGTTCAGATTACAATGAGCGGGGTTGGCACCGTTAAGTCCCAGGCCGAAACCACAGAAAGAAGGGCCCGCTGGATTAAGTTAAAACAAACAGCATTTCTGGCCTTTAATCATGGCCATGATTCCGAGGAAGCTTTGATGTTCAAGAATGCCAAGACCGGATTTAATGATCGGGAATTCAGGTTATTGCAGCAGGCTGTGATGCGTATGGATGAAAACTTCAGGCAGGATCGGGATCAGCAGCAGGAAATTCTTAACATAATGCAGGGTTTGGGAAACAGTAATTCAAAGCCCTTTCTTGAGATGGGTCAGAATCTCAAAGTGAGCCGTGTTGGGGAACATGTCAAAGGCCAGCGACTGCTTCAGGCTGTATCCTGATTGTAGAAGGGGTTTTAAATCCCGTTCCAGAGTAATGGGATTGCAGGACATATAAATTAGTTCCTGACAGTTCATTTCAAGAAGTCTTTTTATGAGTTTAGGACTGATTCCCTGTCTGGGAGGATTTAAAAGAATCAAGCCTGGTTTTTCCCAGTTTTTGGGAATTTTGTGAATCTCCTTTGTCAAATCAAGGCAGGCAAAGTTCAGGTTCTTAACTTGCAAGGCACTATTTCTGGCGCATTCAATTGCTTCTGGGCCAAATTCTACCCCATATCCGCTTTGTATCTGTTCCTGAATTCCAAAAAGCAGGGTGCCAATTCCACAAAATAGATCCCATACAATCGTTTGGGGTTTAATCCATTGCCTCAGGGTTTTGACTATTTCGTTTAAAATGGGGCGGTTCGTCTGAAAGAAGGATTCGGGGAGCCAAAACAGGGGTCTTGTGAGCACTTCTTCATAAAAGGGGGTCTCACCACCTTGAATCCATTGATATCTGTCAATTGTGAACGGAGTATTGTCGTACTGCCAGAAGATTGAATCGCTAAGGTGAGAAAGCCTGGATTTAAGATCCTCCACTACCGGTTTTAGTTTACAAATGATACCCAGGATGGTCTGGTCCCCAGGCAGGCTTTTTATGTAGATTTTATGAACACCTGAGATTTCTTTCAGGGCTTTTGGCAGTTGGCTGATTATATTCTGAATTGGCTTTTCTGCGATTGGGCATTGAGTAATATCTGAATAGGAAGACTCATCGGAATAGGCCAGGGACTGTGATGAGTCATTCCAGTGCAGGATGATTTTGTTACGAAAACCTGTCTGATTAAGGCAGATCAGGGGCATATTCTGATTTTTTAATGGGCCTCGCAACAAAGAATTGAGTACCATCGCTTTAAGGGATTTATAATCTTTCGTCTGCATGGAGTGTAGACTACACCCAGGACATACACCGGCATGGTTACAGTGAGTTTCTCCTCGCAGTTGGGATTTAGTGAGAATGGTTCGTGTTTTTACCAGTCCGATCCGCTTTTGAAATTCTATGGTCTTCGGTTCAATAATATCCCCAGGCAGAGTGTGCGGGACAAAACCCACCATTCCCTGATGTTCTCCCTCTTCAAACCTGCCCACACCCTGAGCAAAACCATTAAGATCGTTGATTCGCATTGAAATTGCCTGATTCTATGTTTATGATGCCCAAGTTATATCACGAAGGATTGGTTCATGTTCAGAATTACTTGTATTTTAATCACAGTATTGTTGTCCGGTTGTGGCGGTGGCGGCGGCGGTGGTGGAACTTCCAGTGGCTCAAGCGTTCCTAATCCACCTCCGGCAGTAGCAGTTCCCCCAACCTCGGTGGTGACAAACGGCACCCTGATTGGCACATACAACGCCTTAAGTGTCCGTTACAGCCAGACCAATTCCTCTGCCAACCAGGTGTTTGGCAATGATGTGGTTTATACAGAGGATAGTTTTAATACAGGCTCAGAAAACTTTTTTAGTGGCAGCGAACTGAATCTAGCTGGCTATTCATTTGTGGATGGAAAATCACTTGGTGCTGCAAATGCCAGTAGCTTAAGCAATACGATTAACGGGGTGCAGGTGGCTACGGCTGTGGATGGATTACTGGCTGCATACTCTTTCCCTGGGGTTAATGTCAATTCCGAAGAGGTTTTTGGGGTTCATATCAAACGAGGTTATCCCCAGGCTAGTCTTTCCTTAACTCATATGCCTTTATTAACCGGCCCGTTTGGCATGATTTCTTTGAGTCTTGATGGTGAGGTACAGATCGGGGAATTCACCTTTTCCAGTGATTCAGGTCAAACTACCGGTACAGCAGTTGGCAAGGGTTTTGTCTCAACCTCCGGGGTAGCATTTCAGACCGGTTCACAAGACTTTGTGGATGAAAACTTCCGTATTGTCTCCGGAAATTTCCGCATCTTAAACTCAGATTGGCCCTGGTTTCATACTGAGAATTTTAGTATCAATATGACAGGCCGCAGTACGGCTGTAGGCCTTGGCAATGCCTTTACCTTCCTGATAAAACCTAGTGATAATACCCTACCTCTGGATAGGGGACTTTTTCATGTTTTTCAATGGACTGCTATGGCAAGTTCCACGGCTGTGACAGGTACCACAGCTACTACTCTGCCCAATGTAGATGTGGTGAGGGTAGGAACAATCAACTTTGCCAATAACACCTCTGTTTTTCAAGGTGTATTGGACACGGTTAATAACAAATACCAGTTTTCCAAAGTAGATACTTCAGATCCTTTAAATACTTTTCGTTATATGATGCAGTTTGAACAGATCCAGGCCATTAATGAACAAAGACATCGACTCAGATTTTTCATGACCCAGAATCAAAATTACCTGTTTGGAGTGGATCACGACGGTTCCGAGGATGGCCGGGTTTCCTTGTTTATTGGAATTCGTGAGGCGAAGCAATAGGTACGGTGAACTTCTGTCTTTTATTGGCGAAACTTTCGGATCAGTGCCAAAGACTGTTCTATTTCCTCCTGATGATGAAGATAAATATGATGCATTTCACAAAGGGTAGTTAAATTCTCGACTGTATTCTGGCCCCCGTCCTGCACCGGTTTGATATGATGAATGTCCAGATACCTTCTGTGATGGCACCTTCTTCCATGCTTTTGAAAACTGCACCTACCCCTATCCCTTAAAACCACCTGATTTAAAATGTGCTGTGGGATAGGTTCTCTTTTGTTATCTGTGGACCCAGCATCCTGTGTGACAGATTGGTTTGTTGGGTCTGGTTTACTGCCTGGGGTAGACTTCTTCGCCGTGACAGATTGTTTTGCTTTTGCTCTTTCTGCCTTAATCAGCGGATCATGTTTAGCCAAAGCCTGATTTAAGGCCCATTCAAACACTTCGGTTAAGGTTTTGTTACTCTGGGATTTTTTGCAAAAAACATCCTGGGCCCGTTCAGTCAAAGCCTTAAAACCCTCTGTGGTGTCTATGCTTAATCGAAAATAGTCGGAATTGATTCTTTGCCAGAAATCGCGTCTCGGTTTGTAGGTGGATACCTTGGCAACTTCTTTTTCTAGTTCCCGGCAGGAGAGTTTTTTGGATTTTTCAATCCACTCGGATTTATTCTCAGAAGTGATGACAGAAGAGACTTTTCTTAGTTTAGCTAAACCCACTTCC
>JACFNL010000092.1 GCA_019454875.1 Candidatus Cloacimonadota bacterium
TGCAGTGGGCAATAATTAGATTTTACCTTAGGAAAAACTTACGAGACACAACCTAATTCTGTCCACCTTAAAAAACTTTCCCCCTCAGGCTCTATTTGGTCTACCTTCCCTGCTTGTCAGTCTGGCCCAAAAAGCTATCAAATCAAAACAAAGCCTTAATATCAGTCACATCTTTTACGCCGGAGAACATCTAAACTCATCCCAGAAAAAGCTTCTGACCCAAGCCTTTGGCAGCACGGTGTTTGTTTCAGCCGGATACGCCAGTGTTGATGCTGGTCCCATTGGCTGGCAATGCCCCTATCTCAACCATGCTGAACACCACCTGTACTCGGATTGGGTTCATCTCGAAATTGTAGATGAAGAAGCCGTTATCAGCTCCCTCTTAAAACGAAACATGCCCGTTTTGCGCTACCGTACTGGGGACAGGGTGCAATGGATCAACAAATCCAGCTGTCCCTGTGGTTCAACCGACAAAGTGTTTCAGCTTTTAGATCGGGTGGATAATACATTTCGTTTTCTGGCCTCATCCATAAGTTTTGATGAAATAGCCTCTGTCCTTGGCAACAATCAGGAAATCCAGATCATTCTTCATAACCAGCCCGATGACACCATGGAAATTCTTCTCACCGAGCCACCAGTCCACCTGGCTCTGAAGCTGCTGTACAAAGAACTCGAAGACCTCAACCGAACCGTAAGCTTTGCTGAATTTGAATCCCACTGCCAGATTAAAACCGTAGACTCATCCGTGATTTTCAGAAACCCAAGAACCGGAAAGACCCCCAAGGTGCGGGATTTGCGGGTGTGATTTGGGGTGATTATGATTGAATCCTCAGCAAATCGGGCACAATTAACTGAGATTAATTATTTTCTATCTCTGAAATAAAGCGTGATTTCTGTTGGAACTTCTTTGAACCCCACGGCATAAACCTTTGTTTAGGATAGGTAATATATAACCAGCGTTTTGCCCTTGTAATCGCAACAAACACATTATTTCGTTCCTCGTCTAGATCTTTTTTAGAAGTGGCACGATAATCAGGAAAAACCCCGTCACACATACCAATCAAAAATACGATGTCTCTTTCAAGTCCTTTCATGGTATGTACGGTGCTCAGAGTAAGACCCTTCTTGATGCCATTATCGGAAATTTGCCCTAAGGCCAATGCATTTCTAAATGAAGCCAAAGAATTACCCAGGCCCTTGGATTTAAAGTTTGTCCAAGCGCGATTAAACTCATTCAGTTCCTCAAGACTCAATCTTAAGTCCTCAGTATTTTCCTTAGAGATTGAATTTCTGTTTTCGGCCAAGGCCGTCAACTTGGTTTTAAATTCTTTTACCAGTTTTGGAATATTTGGTGCTCCAACATCTAATTCATCGATAGCTAATATCAGTTGTGCATATACCTCTGAATTTTCTTGATTTTTGGCTTTCACTTGCCCTGCTAAATTTGATAAAACGCCCTGTGACCACCTAGGCACATTTTTTTCACCCAGCACCTGACACAGCTTTTTTCCATCAATCCAGTCCTTAGGGTTCAACTTAATGCGAATACAGTAATCTAAGATTTTCCCAAATTTGGTTAATGGTTCTAGCTGCCGCTCTCCCTTTCTAAGAAAAAATGGTATCCCAGATTCAATTAGCTCGTGCTCTAACTTAGTAAAAACAAAACGATTTCTTGCAATAACTACCATATTGTCTAAAGAGATTTCCCCTTCTATTTCGTAGTGAGTTCTTAGCTCTAAAAGATGTTGGATTTCAGATATGATCCACCTGGCTTCATCTTCCTCTGAATCAAACTCCTTGATGACCATTTTTCCACTCAAGGCAAATTCAATTCCAATTTGAGAGCCCGGTCTAATTTTGTTGGCTGCCCTGATAACTTCTTTAGTACTGCGGAAATTTTCTTTGAGCTCAAATTGAGTAGGAATGAAATCCTCTACAAAATACTTACACAAGAAGTCTTTTGAAGAACTGTTAAAACCGTAAATCATTTGATTAGGATCCCCAACCATAAGCACATTTTTTATCACATCACCACAAAACACTTTTATAAATTCGTATTGGGCTTTGTTAAGATCCTGTGCCTCGTCCACACAGATATGTTTGTAGGTGGCTCGGTATATATTGGCTATCCATCCGTGTGTCAGTAATATTTGATGTGCATAAACCAAGATATCGTCGTAATCTATCCCACCACTACTTATCAATGAAGTCTGGTAATTTTTAAACAATCTCCAATCTTCTTGTTCATTCGGATCGGGATGTTCTTCTTCTGTAAGAAGCTCCCTTTTAATTTTAGAGAAAAAATCCAGATACGCTTGAATTGATTTTTCGTCAATTTCTACGCCCGCATCTAGTAGTGATTGTATAAACAATTCCTTGCGGTCTTTATCACGATCATAAATATGCAGGTCAGCAGGGAGCCCAATGCTATGGGCATATTTTTCAAGAATCCGTTGTGCCACAGAGTGAATAGTTGCAATCCAGACTCGATCCTGAGCTTCCTCACAGTCTGATAAACGAGTTTTCATTTCTTCTGCGGCTTTGTTTGTAAAGGTTAGAGCTATGACCCCATCCCTACGAGTTTTTTCCAAAATGAAACGGACTCGTTCTGTTAACACTCTGGTCTTACCTGAGCCTGCAGAAGCGAGAATCTGTATTGGCTGATTCAATGAAGAATAGACAATTTTTTCCTGATCTGTGGAAAGATTCATATACCTAAACCTCTTTTAATATTATTAAAAAGTTCTAAAATTTTAGCAGGGAGGTCTTTTTTTGGTAACTGGATCAATTTGGCGGCAATAGCCTTTGCGTATTCAGGTTTACTATCCTTGATTATTTCAAGGATTGCCAGTTTCCGTCCCTGGTCATCTTTGTAGGTTCGCACTCTGGACTCATAAATTGGTTGTTCACATGTTTTACACTTGGGTTTGTTTGATTTTTCCCGAGGGGAATGGGTGCCTTCTTTTTTGCTCATCCAGTTTGCGACTGGATCTTGGTCTGGATTCTTACCTGATTCAAGCTCCTTTATTACCTGTTCCATTTGCGGCCCAAATCCTTGCTCGAATAGATATGATTCAAAGTCATATCCTTCCAATACAGTGATATTTTGCGCATTTTTATAACTATCTTTTCCAAAGATCTTCTCGTAGTTTGCTTTCAAACCCCTAATGATTTTTGGTTCCCCATCACTAAAAATATAAACCGGAATTTTTAAATCCTTTGCTAAAATTAAATATGGGAGATATTTCGCACCAGACCCTCCAACGCCAACAAAATTAATACCTAGGGCAAACGGTGGGCTACCAATGTAGGCTTCAAATAGTGCGGGAAGAGTTTGCTCTTCTGTTTCTCCCTCTGAGAGAACCAATGCTCTTGAAAACAAAAGTTCGCCACGGGAATGCACAATTTCTCGTTGTAGCTTTCGGAGATCGTCACGGCTATCAAACGCTGTCCTAATTTGGCAGACTTCAACCTCGTCATTTATCTTCTTTAAAAACCTGATTTCGTGAAGATTCGCCAGACCAGCGATATACGGAGAATGGGTGCTAATGATCATTTGACCTGGGGTGGAAATTAGCTGTTTATACAATGTTCTTTGTGCATTTGGGTGCAAGTGTGCTTCGGGTTCTTCAGCAGCCATAATGGGGAAATATGGCATGGCCTCACTTTCATAATTGATAGATTGCATTTCAGCAAATGCCTTGAGAGTCAGCATGGACGCCCAACTTCTAGTTCCCATACCATGGTATTCCATGGAAAATGAGCTGTGATCAGATTCACCAAAATGTACGCTAAAACGCTTTGAAAGATCTCGTATTTTTTTGGGAAAGGGGGTTAATTCCGTTTTACCCAAACCGTCAAAAGATTGATTGAGGCCATCAAGATGATTTTTTAACTGCTTCAAGTGTTCGCTTTTTTCGACCGCTTCCTTATTCATCCCCGCTATCATTTTCTCTAATTCAGTAACATCTTGAGGGTCATATTTGACACTGGACAACACGCGTCCAACATAAGAAGTCTTTTCCTTCAGCTCACTGTGAATATCCCTCTGAGATTCGATGGATATAAATGGGATAGATTCTTGCCGTTTTTTTACCTTGTTCCTATAGCTGGGGCGTGAGCCCAGCCACTCTTCCATACTGGGCCATTCATCTAAATAGTATCTATCAATCGTGAAGCCACCTTTGGTTTGATCGGGTTTAACGACTGTTCGTATTGCAACAAATTGGCTTTCATCCGCTGTAGCTCGAATCATATCCTCGAAATCTCGCGCCCACTTCTCTGGAAATACTTTCGCTCTCGCGTCCTTATCTAAGGGAACAATGCGCAGGTCAATGGTAATTTTATCTTGTCTTTTCTCATCCTTACTTATATGAAAATCTTCATCAGACAGGTAGCGAGAATAATCACCTAATACAAGTTGTAATGACTTGATTACTGAGGTTTTACCGACATTATTTTGTCCCAACAGGATTGTCGTTTTTGAAAGGCTGATTTCCATATTAGAAATTCCACGAAAGTTAGAAATTCTGACAACATCAATTTGTATACTCATTTTTCACATCTACCCTTGCACTTGTCGTGAATACATTTCCAACATCTATCTCTGCTACCTAACAGCATGTTACCGGCTGGGCACAGAGTCACTATCAAAACCTGGGGGTAGGTGTTTGAATTGATCTTTATCGTCGGGTACTGATTTAAACTGAAATTCTCTGAGTGCTCCAATATCAATTTTTGTAGTCAATACACAGGGGTTTTCCCCACCCTTTATATATAGCATTGTCTTGTTCTCTGTGCTGGTCGGTCGAAGTACACAAGAACCTCCATACTGAGATGTATTGGCTTGAACCGTATAACAATGCAAATCTCTTACAGTAGATTCTAAAATATGCTGGTAATAATTGGTGTCCTTATTCCAAACGCAGGCGAAAAGAAGATCAATTTCTGATTTAAAAATTACTCTGTGGGTAATGTCGGAAAGTTCAAAGCAGTTATAGGTAGCAAATGTAAATCCACGCCAAGATACTTTATGATAGTAGGCTTTGTTTTGACTATCATTTCCAGCCGGGTATAGCCTGAGTTTCTCTAATAAATTTTTCTCCATAGGTGCGTAATGATTTTTGACTCTTGCGAGAACAATACATGATTTATATTCATTGGAAATTTTGAATGGTAGGGCTTCTATTATAAGGTTATAAGCTCGGTTATTTACGACCCAGTGCTCAAGCCCAAATACCAAACCTATCTGATGTCTTCTGGCGAATGACACCATAAAAGGAAACCAGCTGACAGGTATAGCGACTTCTGGCATTACCAATATGTCGGCCTTCTCTCTCAGAGCAGCATTCAAAGTATTATATAAGTTCTCTTGTCTAGAGAAGTCGATATTTGGAGTTTGATCTTTGCGAAGAGCTGACTTTATATTTTCTTCCTCTACAACGATGTTTGCTATTGCAAGTTTTACTTCCTTCTGTAGATGATTGTCTCCAACCACAATTTTTGATTTTACAAGATTAGGAGGCGTAGACTCAGATTCACTTGTGATGGTGACCGGGAGATGAAAATACATTTTTTTATACTCTGTCTGTGATTGGGTTAACCAGTCATTCAAGTTGCGTTCAGGTTCCAGGTACTCAATGATTTTGAATATTTGAAACTCGTCGTAATGAATGAATCTAGGTGAAAATTCAACCTTGAATTTGTTGATTTTTATTTTTGAGTTACTATTTATGCCTACATCACTAGTTAAATCGCCATCGTAGTCTGAAAAATTAGCTAATGGCCAAGCAACTAAATGGTGGCGAATCAGATTGGATGTTCTGAATTGAAATGACAGTTCTTTAGCTGAACTTTTTTCCTCATCCGTTGGAAATCTTAATTCATCAATTTGCTCAATACCAGTTAGTCCAAGTGTAAGCGAGAGAGCAAGATTGTTGTAATGTAATAAATCTATTTTTACTTTTGCCGCTGGTGAATCGCATATTTCACTGGGACTATCTATGATTGCATCATCTATCTTGTCTATCTCCAATTTGATACTTTTGCAAAAAGATGATAGAAATGACTTGTTTTTTATAACCAGAGCGTATTGATAGACTTTTTCCCAGAGACGAAAAAATTGAAGAGCATTTTGCCCTTTGAGGAAACGCTTTAACTGTGGTAACACGCTACTATTTTTATCAAGTTTACATAGACGGTGAGCGGTAATGTGGCTAGAAAGATATTTAGCTAATTCCGTTTCATTTTCTGCCAGCCCAACAATGTTACGCAATTTGTTTGCGGACCCTTCGTAGAGAATGTCGTAAGCAAAACGGTCCAATTCTTTATCAATATGTTCACTCGGTAAAAACTTGAATGCACTACTTCGCTCTTCCAACTCCTGTTTAAATACCTCCAAACCCGCTCTACTATGTTCTCGATCGTAGAACTGCAGAATTAGCTTATTCTGTTGAATGGGGAGGTGATTCTCCCCCACCTTGACAGTATAAAGGCCCTTATTGTCTTCAGACTTATGAAGAATTGAAGTCAAATAGTTAATGACAAAAGATTCGATTGGATTTTGTTGATCAAATTTTGGTTGTTTGAATACCATGATGATGTCATCGACATAGCGACCATAATACTCGGGCCTTGCCTTATCATCGATCAATGAGTCGAATTTGGATAAATACCAGTTAGAAATGATGGAGGAAGATGCTAGCCCGATTGGCAATCCCAATTTATTTTCACATTCGCTGTGGGTATTTTTTAGTGACGGCAATATGATTCTTTTATAGTGTAAAAATATAGCTTCAAGAATTTTTGTCAACCGAAGTGCTAGTGTACAATGTTGTTCGTCGTTTTGGAAATATTGACTTACCTCAGTCGCAATTTGTCCAAACTGTAGATCTACATAATAGAAATAAGCCTTAAAATCGAGCGATAACAGGGCTACATCACATCCATTATTAGACAGTTCTGTTGCTATGCGGACTGCTTGATCGCGCCATTGATTGTATTGGTCTATGTAGCGCTTAAAAACCTCCTTCCCAGAATACGAATTTTTGCTTTTTGCATAACCTATTGCAGATGAGCGCATCCTGTTGCCGTAGCTATCCTTACTCATTGAAGACTCTAGAGCGGGTGCAGCGTAAAGGCACCATAATATTTCTAGAATATGTAGTTCTACAGAAGCCTTAATAAAATAATTGACTCCACGAACCTTGTATTTACTACAACTACGAACATTGCTAATGAAAAGACCGGCGTCTTGATTTTGTGTCTTATGGTCTGCACTCTCAAACTGCTTTGGCAGCAAGTGGAATCCAATACTATTGATCCAGGTATTAAAATTCTTATCGCTTTTAAAATCCTCGTCATTTACAACACTCATTACATTTGAAAATGCCTTATCTATCAGAGGTTGTGTTAGGTGTTTAGTTTCAAATTGGGCTACACGATTTTTTAAAAAGAGATTGAGATTTTCATGATAAGCATAGCTTTTTAGATACAGATAGGCGTCTTGAATGTTGTTCAACTCAATCTTCATTTTACCTCTCAACCCCAACTCTTCCCCGTCAATAACTTTTGTACTAAGAGCTCTTTCTGTTCTATCAATCTGTTTATATGTGTTATGCCTGCCAAAAGCAATATTGGACGAAAAATCCAGACCAAATCTACCCCAACCCCAAAACCACTGCTATCTTCTTTGGGGCCAACAACCGTTCTGGAAAAAAGCCATATTGAAGAACTAGCCAAGTTAGTCATCAGCCGGTTTCTCCAGCTTGGTGTTCCGTTTCGCAACAATAATCTCCATGCCTTTTTTTGTGATCCGGTATTTTTGGAGGCGGCTTCGTGGTTTATCAGGGATGGTCATTTCTATGACGCCTGAGGCAATAGCCGCTTGCTGATAGTGTTCACGGAAATGCTTCTCATCTTTCAGGCCCAGAGCTTTCATGATTTCAGACCTGTTCATATCGCCTACAAGGACGAGTAGCATCCTTTCAATTTCGGGGGTGACTTCGGGGGTGACTTCGGGGGTGACTTCGGGGGTCGCTGGTGTCTCTGTCTGGTGTCTTTCACCCTTACGCGACTGTTCACGGGTAAGAGGTAAAATTTTTGATAAAGGCATGGTAACTCGGACACGAGCAGCAAGCTCTTCGATGGTCGGCTGCGGAAGATTCTCCTCCCTGACCTGGCGAAAGATGCCGGGAATTCCGCTACCCCACTGTTCAATCAAATCAAGTTCCTTAAAAACTCTGGCTATCACTGGATTTCTGATTTGTGAGACACCAAGCTTCATGTCCTCAACCGTCATACCTGGTAGCAGAAGACCGGGACTCTCTACCTCGATGCGGTTATCGAAAAAGGCGATACGCACAGGTGTGCCACGCTGGGAATAATCGGCATGTACCAATGCGTTAATCACCACTTCCCGCAAAATTTTGATGGGGATGCTCCATAGATCCTTGCGCTGAACCCCAGAAAAGTCCGCGCCGCGCATGGCATGTTTTCTCAGGAAGAGCATGATTTCACTGACAGCCTGCGGCAAGGGCGCTTCAATGTCGATATGGTCGAAGATATCGGCTTTATCATTGCCGATAAAGCGTCCGCACTGAATCCAGGCATCATCGAAATGAAAGCGGCGATCCAGACCATACAGCAACACTCCGCCATGACTGGGCACGAGTCTGTTCTGATCCTTTACCAGGATGCGCAGATTTTGCAACATCGGTTCATCGACGGTGCGCCTGTTCTCAAAATCCTTTGTGATTGCCTTGACATCAAGGTTATCAAGGGTCAACTCTGGCATGGGCAAGGTGTCAAAACTGACACCGGCAACTCCACGCTGTAACTCAGCAATAAGGTGTGCGTCGGCCTGCCGATTGGTTGAGCCCAGGCGAATATAAACGCCATTTTCCCTGCCTTCGCTCTTGATAAAGTGTGGACGCATACCGCTCAGAAACACCTCCACAACCAGCAAGGTTTTGCCGTCCACGGTAGTCATCTCGATATTCGGCACCAGACGCGGGGCAATGGAATCAGCAATCAGGTTGGTAAGGCGCTCCTCTTCATCCAATGGGCTTTCAATACCCAGCACCTGACGATCATTCCCCACGCCAAAAATCAACCGACCTCCCGCTGAATTGGCAAAGGCAACCAAAGTCTTCAACCAGGGACGAGGCGAAGATAAATCCCTCTTGAACTCCAGAGTTTTGCCTTCCGCTTCGTGGATCAATCCTTCCATTTCACAAGTTCCTCACGGACAAAAATCTACCCCAACCCCAAAACCGCTGCAATCCTTTTCAGAGCCAGGGTCAATCGCTCCTGAGGGACCAGGCAGTTGATGCGGAAAAAGGAATCATCAGTGCCAAAGGCCTTGCCGGGTACGACCAGTATGTTTTCGGTTTGTAATAAATGCATAGCGAAGTCGTAGGCCCGATTGGCAAAAGCTGTGTCTTTAAGAGATAGGCAGGCATAAAAGGAGCCGTCCAAGGGGAAATGGACAATACCATATTGTTGGCAGAAGGATAGAACAATTTCCCGTCCTCGATACCAGGTGGATTTTAAGGCTTGCATCCGGCCCATGTCGTCTTTGAGTAAGTGATTCACAAAAAGCTGTACCAGGGTGTTGGGACAGGTGTAGATGTTTTGCTGATAATTTATGAAGCGGTAGGATAGATGTGAATCTTCAGTGACTAGCCAGGCCAGGCGAAATCCGGTCAGGCCATAGGTTTTGGAAATTCCACGAATCAGAACTGTATTTTTGTAATGAAATGGGGAGTAGAAATCATCAGGCCCAAAACCAAAATAGACCTCGTCACTAAACACGGTTATATCTTTGCCGGCCATGCCTGCATAGAGATTGTCGATCTCAGCTCTGCCATCCACACTGCCGGTTGGATTGTTTGGGCTGTTTAGAAGTAATAGTTTGATAGGGTGATTCTGAATCACTTGAAGCATTTCAGGAACGGGGAGTTTGCCATCCATACCCCGTCTCACAAAATGGGGAATCAGGCCGTAAATTTTAAAAATGGCCTCATAAGATGGGTAGTGCGGGGTTACACAAAGAATATGATCCCCTGGATTACTGCCTGCCCCGATTCCCATAAACAGAGCCTGCTGAGTTCCTGTAGTAACCACCGAATGAAGCTCTGGTTTATGAAATTGATGTTGATACAGACTGTTTAGCGAGTCTTTAAGAATTTTTAGTCCGTCGGTGGGACTGTAGGTGGTGATGTTCTCCTCAAGGAGTTTTATCATCAGGTTTTTCTGATCTTCGTTTAAGGGAAGGTCTGGTTCACCTAAAGCCAGACTGATCGTGGATGAGTTGGCCTTTTCCGATAGTTGTCTGGTAATGGACAGTTCTATAGAGTTAAGAATTTCCTGCACTAGTGTACCTCCATCATACGATATTACCGTACCGTTCCCTTAGTTCTTCCCTGGTATGTTCAATACAGGATTGCCCTTTTCCCTCCGTATTCTCAGGAGTGGGTTTCATGGAATCCAGAAGCTTTTTCACTCTTTGTTTGCCTGGGAGTTCAGGTTTGGTTTTTTCATACTGGGAAAACTTTTCCAGATCATTATCTGTTCCCTTCTGCGAGTTTATGCCACATCCACTGATGATCTTATGAACCCTGGGATGAGAACACTGTGGGCAGAAGGGAGCATTCTCCGTCATCTTGTGACGAGCCTCAAACTCATGGCCACAGGACTCACATTTATAATCATATAGGGGCATATATCTCCTTCAGAATTTCTTTCAATTCAGTTAAGGTTACACCTGCCTGTTTGATATCCTTGGGAGCTGTACTGGTTCCACAGGCACTTAAAAATCCTCCCGGGTGAAAAAACCAGTGCTGGGAGACCTTGGTAAGACGGGATTTAAGCCTGTCATTATCCAGGCGAATGGAATCACAGATTCTAAGCATTCCCATACCCACCAACTCATCACAAAAGACAAAAATTTGAGGTGGTTTTTGTCCTCTGTGTTGGGCCATTTCCACCAGATGCCTCTGAGGCCAGCCAATCAAAGCAGGACTAAGTATCCCTTCACATATCCCCAATATCCCGTCCAATTCAAACCTGCAATTTGACAATGCCCTATCCACTTCCTGTTCAAAATGGTAATGGTAGCAATACAGAGGCTCAAGAACCGACAAACCAAAATTCTGATTGATGTGTAGATCCAAAGAGTCAGAATACTGGTGTTTGTAAGCCATAAACATGGCATTCAGGCCCACTGATTCAATTCTTCTGTCCTCATATCCAAGCCAGGCTCTAGTGACTGAACCCCGCGAATCGTTGGTATCAACCCAATCGATTAAAGGTTTTAACGCCCTTCTTTCAATTGAGTTGACATCAGGGAAAAAGGCTTCCGCCAGGCAGCGAAACACGGAGGAATATCCCCCATCCTGATTTTTGTAACCCTTTAAGGCAAATTCATGCATGACATCCAGGCCAATTTCACCGGCCTTGGGATCAATCATAATTCTGTCATTTTGCTGAAAGACAAACTCGGCAGAAATCTTGACTACATCGCGCAAAAACCATTGAGCAGCAGCGTCATCCAGGTGTGAATTTTTATGGAAAATAACCTTTTTGGCCTCAAGCAGGCGGCCACGAACTTCAGAAAATGCAATCAAACTGCTACCACCTCGGTCACAGTGGGAATTGCCTCTCTGATTCTGGTCTCAATGCCCATTTTTAAAGTTGCCGTACTGGATGGACAGCCCGCACAGGAACCAATCATCTGTAAGTAGACAATTCCGTCTTCATAACTTTTAAATATGACATCTCCACCATCCATAGCCACTGCCGGACGAATTTCATCATCAAGGATAGCCACAATCTGCTTTTCAACCTCTGTCAGCTCTTTGGATTCCTTTTTACTCGACTCAGTTTCAACCACAACCGGTTTTCCCGACTTGATATAGTCCTCTATCAGCTTCAACAGAGAATCTTCATAATCATCCCAGTGCTTAAGGCCAGATTTGGACACGGTTAAAAAGGTTCTACCAACATAAATTCCGGTAATATCTGCCACCGAAAACAAAGACTCAACCAGTTCAGATTTATTACGGGCCTCTTCCACGCTGGTAAAATCATAGGTTTGTTTTGAGATTTCCTGACCAATCATAAACTTGAGGGTCTGAGGATTTGGGGTAGGTTCTGTATAAATATATAGTTCTTTTGCTGTGCTCATAATTTTCTCCTAAATATACGCTCAAAAAATCTACACACATTGTCGCAAAATATTGTCCATTTTGCACAGGTTACTCAAATTGGTCACTGTATAAGCTCCATAATAATTCAGGCCACAATCAAAATTCCGATGATGCCGGTAGAAGAAGGAGAATTCCATGCTTAATAATCTATGCAAATCCCTAATAGTTCTAACCTTAACTGCCCCACAATACTTCAGTTTTGCCAATCCGTTTATTTCCCAGGATCCGATTGCCGAAGACGGGTACAGCGAGCCTACACAATACAATTTTATGCCAAGCCCAAGAAAAGTCTCCCAGGTACCAGTTCAACGGGTCGCTGAACCAGCTCAAAGCCCAAGACTCTTTTCACTTCTGGAGCGTTGTCAAAGCCTTGGGCCCTGGTTAGGAGTCACAGGAGAAAAGGCCGATAATGCCAGAAGCCTTTATGCCAAAAACTGTGCTGATATTGTAGAAAAAGTTGCACTGGAACAAAACCTGGATGTCTTTTTTGTTGGCCATGCGACCTGGTTATCCCAGGCAGGTAAACACCAAGAGGCTCATACCTGGTTTACAATTGCCTACCAGAACCAGCCCCAGGATCTGGCTGTTAATGTGAAGCTGGCCCAGAGCTTTATTGCACTAGGACAACCAGAGGTTGCCCTTGAGCTTTTACATTTCTTCCGTACCAATTTTCCTGAATCCATGGACCCGAAGTCTAATCACCTTTTGACTCAGGTGGAAACCCAGGCCCATCATGGATTGGAAAAGGCTTCTGCCAACTGATATCAAATAGTCACGGGAGCTGGTTGATCGGCTCCTAGTGCCTCATTATCCTTCATGATGGTAATGTTAAGAATGCGGATTTCTTCTACTGGTCGATCCTGAAATCCTGTTTTTGTGGTGCCAATTTTAGTCAGAACATCTTCTCCTGAAATTAACTCCCCAAACACGGAATGACGATTATCCAGCCAGGGTGTAGGCACTAAAGTGATAAAAAACTGGGAACCATTGCTGTTAGGCCCGGAATTAGCCATAGACAGAATACCTTTGCTGTCATGCCGCAAATCCTTATGGAACTCATCGGCAAAACGGTAGTCAGGTCCACCGGTGCCCCGCCCATCAGGACATCCACCCTGAATCATAAAATCTTTGATTACCCTATGAAAAATCAGATTGTCATAGTAGCCTTTGCAGGATAAATGAACAAAATTCTGCACTGTATTAGGAACCTTATCAGAAAAAAGTTTCAATTCCATTGTGCCCATAGTGGTGTTTATACGAGCGATCATGTCAGTCATATTTTTCTCCTTTTTCGAGGCTGGTTAAAATGCAGGGCATTGTAGCAGAAGCCACAAGAACCTGCCGCACAATCCTTACCTGTATCTGGATTACTGTTCTTGGCTGTGTGCTTTTATCCAGGCAGGTTGATCTTTCTACCCTAAGAGATGCCCGACTGCATTTTCTGCAAGGTCAGGTGCATGAGCTGTTTCAAATAAAACTGTTTGACTGTAATTTTTTGCCTCCGGTGGATGTACTGGAAAAAGACCATCTGATATGCCATCAGGGAAAACCAGCCTCTTTGCCATTTTTAGGTCCCCATCAGTTTCATGGAATCCGTATTTCTGAATCGGGAAACATCTGGAAAAAATACCCTATACAATCCGTTCCGCCAGTTGTGAATCTGAGATTTCTGGCAGGTTCCGATCTCACAGGTACCAAATGGCTGGCCGTGGAACAGTCTTTGAATGGGTCTTTCATTTTAGCTGCTAAGCGCGAAGATCAAGACCTCATCAATTCAGAATGGATCTGGATTACCCTCATGCTTTTTCTTGTCCTGGTAATTGTTTTATGGAAAAAAAGAGAAACCAGACTTATAGATGATTTTCTGATCCCTTTGCGTTCCAGCCTTTTGTGGAT